>JAKSBV010000182.1 GCA_022360955.1 Bacillota bacterium | reverse complement strand
TGCCGAGTTAGCAACCGATTACCTAGCAGGTGCAGTATTATTGGGAGCAGCGCCTTGTACGGCGATGGTATTCGTATGGAGCCACTTGACAGATGGAGATCCTGCGTATACACTGGTGCAAGTAGCCGTTAATGATTTGATCCTTTTATTCGCATTCACGCCAATTGTAGCCTTTCTGCTTGGTGTAAGCAAGATCGCCGTGCCCTATGATACATTATTTTTGTCCATTGTGCTGTTTGTGGTTATGCCTTTGGCAGGAGGATATTTATCAAGGCGGTACATCTTGAAGCATAAAGGGATTGTATATTTTGAGCAAGTATTTCTCAAAAAATTTGACAACATTACCATCATAGGCTTGTTACTGACATTAGTGATTATCTTTTCTTTTCAGGGAGAAATGATCTTAGGTAATCCGCTGCACATTGTTCTCATTGCCATACCATTGATTATTCAAACCTTCTTTATCTTTGTCGTCGCCTATGGCTGGGCAAAGGTGTGGAAGCTGCCCCATAACATTTCGGCGCCTGCCGCGATGATCGGGGCCAGCAATTTTTTTGAACTGGCAGTGGCAGTAGCGATTTCGCTGTTCGGTTTACAGTCAGGGGCAGCCCTTACAACCGTAGTAGGGGTTTTGGTTGAAGTACCGGTAATGCTTAGCCTTGTTAAGATAGCTAACAAAACCAGACACTGGTTTGGATAAATTTATGAAAGAGGTGTCCGAAAGGATGAAAAAGAGAGTAGCCTTTGTATGTGTTCATAATTCTTGCCGTTCACAAATGGCGGAAGGCTGGGCCAAGCAATTAGGAAGCGATGTATTGGAGGCCTATTCGGCGGGAACGGAGAACTATCCGGAAGTGAAGCCGCTGGCAGTAGAAGTCATGGAGGAAGCAGGGGTGGATATGTGTGCACACCATCCCAAGCTATTAAAGGATATTCCGGCGGAAGTAGACCTTCTGATTACCATGGGCTGTAACGTAGAATGTCCTTTTGTGCCATGCAGCCATAGGGAAGATTGGGGGCTGACCGACCCTTCCGGGGGACCGATAGATGGCTTTAGAGAAACAAGAGATATCATCAAGCAAAAGGTAGAAGAATTGATACAACGGGTCAAAAGCGGAAAGATCTGAATAAACGAGGAGAGGGCCCAATGGCCTCTCCTTTTTTAGCAGCATCCAAGCCGAACTTATAGCTTACGGCTGTTTTCCTTCATACGTGTGACAATGGAAGAAAATAGCTTTATTTCCTCGTCACTGATGCCTGAAAACATGACTTCTTTGATTCTAGCTTCATAATCGTCAAATTGTTTAGCAAATTTTTTGCCCGCTTCTGTTATATACAGGCCGTAATGCCTCAAATCATTTTTATCCTTTAGGCGTGCGATAAGTCCCGCCGCTAAAAGCTTTTTAATGGCTTTTGTCACACTGGCCTTGCTTACACACATCATTTCTGCCAGTTCCTTTTGATTGATACCGGTATGCTTGTAAATCATAAAAAAATACTCAAACTGGCCCTCATTCATGTCAAAATCTCTTATGCCTTTATTGATGAATTGTCTTACGTTTCTTATCATTTGTCTCAGATTTTTTCCTATATCAAACGGATTCATTGCATACTCCTTAATCGATTGTAATGACCTTTGAAAAAGGTACAATTTTTAACACAAAGAGTGCAGCCATATTTCTTTGCAAAAGGGCCGGCACATAATTTGTAATCACTTGATACGACAGAACCGTCCGGATTTACGATATCCTCTTCATAAATTGCTTGCACCGGACACTTTCTAACACATGCTTTACAGCCGGAACAAAAAGATTTCAGCCATAAATGTTCATTATCCTCAGTCTCAGGTAAATTTTCAATGCTTGTGTAGACAGCACCGATTCTAAGACTTGGGCCAAGCTTGGGATGGATGAGTAAGCCATGTTTGCCCATGGCTCCTAAGCCGGCACTTTCTGCAAGCAGGGGATAGATGACGTCTCCCCCAAGGGCTTGACCTGCCTGAGCACTAAAGCCTCGTGCTCTTAAAAAGTCACATATTTTATTAGCGGCTCTTCCCAGCTCATAATAAGTTCGCATGATTTCTTTTAGAGCAATATGGGAGGGTGAGGTATCGATTTTACCTTTTTTCATTTCCATAATGAGTACTATGGCATGTTGGTGCAACACAATACGGTCTTTAAAGATCATGTTAGGTGTTACGGTGGTAAAGCCTATATCATCTATTTTAAGACCCCTAATATATTTTTGCAACCCTTTTAAAGTATTTTCATCAAT
>JAKSBV010000042.1 GCA_022360955.1 Bacillota bacterium | reverse complement strand
TTAATGGAAATGAAAGCGATATGAGCAAAACTAATTCATGTCCCAATATGCCTTCTCCTGAGAATTTCATCAAAATAATAGACGGAATAACCACTGCTATCAGTATCACAATCAATGGGTTGTTTATTCCTCTATTTTCTTGCTTTGATCCATTTCTCCGCAATGAAATCTTATCAATCTCCTTATTCATTTTCTAACTCCTTCAAAGTAATAGTCTGCAATTGATTCCATGCCATTATTATTTAAGACGGATATACATTGATGGTCCCGATTAAAGCTATAAGGCCAAGAATAATAAATATTGATTGATAAACCCAATGCTGAGAGGCCTTGGAAATATTTCTGATGTCTTTTTCTAATATTAACCAAGCGGCTATGGCATCCACAAAGCTTTTAAAAACGAAGGATACCCAAAAATATAGATATAAATTTTCCTGAACCGCTATAAATATTAACACACAAGAAAATACATGAATGAATAATGTAAAAATCCTTTCTACAATCCCAAGGGGTATCAGCAATATGTTGTTCATGTTAAGTGAGAATCTATTCCCCGTATCATCCTCTATATTTTTGTGCTTAACAAGATAGGTTACGTTACCCGTTCCCAAGCTCAATGCTTCAAACGCCCCAAAACCGATTCCATAACCCAGAATGTTCTTCAATTCCGCTTGGTTTAATGTAGGTAAAAAGTAAACAAAGGCCAAAACAAAACCACATTCAAATATTCCTGTAAGAATTCCTATATAAGACCATGATAGTACTTTGGATATTGTGCTGCCCAGTTTATCTTTGAGCATCTTTAATACCTGTTTATTCATAGAAGTTGCCCACATAACTTTGAGAGAAACCGATATAATCCATGATATTCCACCCAATAAAAACATACCCATTGAGATGTCATTTATTACAGCATATATCATAGAAAAAACTGCCACCGCGATCATACCGGTACCGGTTAAATAAAATATCGGATGTATTTTTTTCACTGGCCGAACCTCCCTTCATAAATATAGATATCCAACTTTAAAATCAAATTTATATTTGGACAAAAAAACGCAGAAGCATCGTTGTTCTAGATACTATTTAATCCATAAGCGATCAAAAGGCGTCTCAAAAAAGTAGAATCTATAGATCCGTGGACATCAATAACATGAATAATGTATTTTTTAAAACGCCCTGTGTGTAAATA
>JAKSBV010000137.1 GCA_022360955.1 Bacillota bacterium | reverse complement strand
TAAATGCTTTTATCATCATCCGGAATTTATATATCCGCGGTATTAAAAAAGGCTTTACACGCTAGCCGATCTATGCTAGAATATTTAATGAGAATGCTTCTCAATTTTTTTATCATTATGTATGCCTGGCATACAAAGGAGGTGTTAAAATGCAAAAAATGTTTATTTTTTTGCTAATCATGGCAACAGCATTGGGGTTTTATGGATGTGCGCAGCAGGAAAGAGCAGGGCAAGAGCAGGTTGGGACAGCTGAAAGCAATAAGCCGCCTGAACCGGTTCAGCGAGAAATAACGGATTTAGGCGGAAATGTTGTGAAAGTACCGCCGGCTGAAAAATTAAATCGTGTGGTGATTCTTTCGCCCCCCATTTCATCCATACAATACAGTGTCCTTAAAGATACGAGCAGGATTGTTGCAGTGCATCCGCTTACGTTCCGGAATGCCAATCCCGGCATTATACAAAAGGTTTTTACAAATTTGGATCAGGTGGATAGCGGTTTTATCAAGGGATTTAACGTAAATACGGAAGCAGTTCTAAACCTTAACCCGGATATCGTTTTCTACTACGGACCGCAGCTCAAAAAGGGGCTGGAAAATTTAAAGGTGCCCATCGTTGACTTTATGAATCCGAAGGATAGAGACCCCATTACGGTTACGAGCGCGTGGGAAGGATTGATAAGGGATATTTTTGACGTAAAAAACGGAAAAACAATAGCGGAAGAATGGGAGCGATTGGAGGCGGATTTGGCAGTTTCTCTCAAAAAAGCAGAAGACGAAAGATTAACGGGGCTAATGATATTCAGCAACAATAGCGGTAAGATCATGGTCAGCGGTGATCATACCTACGGTGATTATTGGCTGGAAATGAGCGGATTGATAAATGGGGCAGATGAGATTGACGGAGAAAAGGAAGTGGGCATGGAGCAGATTTACCAGTGGAACCCGGACATCATTTATGTGTTTATGGGAGAAAAGGCCTCCAATTACTTACAGGGGATAGAGGGGCAGGACTGGTCCAGGGTTAAGGCTGTGCAAGAAAAGAGAGTATATGATGTGCCGAAAGGGATATTTGCATGGGCGGCGCCTAGTGCCGATTCGCCTTTAATGGTACGGTGGATGCTGACAAAAAACGATCCCTCCTCTTTTAGCGGAGATGAATTCAACAATATTGTTAAGGCCTATTATAAGGAGCATTACCATATAACGTTAACCGATGCAATGCTTGCTTCGATTCTTGAACCCAATAGAGAAAGAGAGTAAACATACCATGAAGGATAAGAACCTTAAGGGATATTACATCATGCTTAGCCTGCTGTTGCTAGGTCTCGTAATTGTTTCGTTGACCATTGGGAAATATGAGATTTCCAAACATGATTTATGGCGGATTTTAAAGAATGCTTGGTCCAATGAGCTCTCCATGGATGAGATGCCGGCCTTTGTCATTTTTTCGGTGAGACTGCCCAGGATTTTCATGGCAGTCCTTATCGGAAGCGGACTTGCCGCAGCGGGTGCAGGTATGCAGGCCGTTTTTAAGAACCCGCTGGTGAGCGACAGAATGCTGGGGGTATCGGCGGGAGCAAGCTTTGGTGTTGCCCTTGGTATTTTAATTTATAACAACATTGTATTTATACAGCTTATGGCATTTATATGGGGGATTGCAGCCGTACTGTTTACTTATATCATCGGGAAAAGCAGCAAATCTTCTTCGGTTATTGTACTGGTGCTGGCAGGTCTCATTGTAAGTGCCGTTTTTACGTCATTACTATCATTGGTACAGTATAGTGCGGAGGTAGATACGGAACTGCCCTCAATGATTTATTGGCTTATGGGCAGTTTATCCGGGGTAGAGCTGCAGGATGTAAAAATAGTTTTTTTGCCTATTGTGCTTTCGGTGGGGCTTCTCTTTATGATCAGATGGAAGCTCAATATGCTTTCACTTTCCGATGAGGAGGCGGAAGCCCTTGGTCTTCACGTGAAGCTTTACAGGATACTGGTGATTATCTCCTCCACTGTTATTTCGGCCACGGCAGTGTCGATGTGCGGGATGATCGGGTGGGTAGGGCTTATTACGCCCCATATCGGCCGAATGCTTGTCGGGACCGATCATGAAAAATTAATGCCCGTTTCCATTATGATTGGAGGCATTTACTTGTTGTTCATAGATAACCTTTGCCGATTGCTGTATAGCGCTGAGCTCCCCCTTTCGGTGTTAACGGCTTTAATCGGAGCACCGATTTTTGGTGTGCTTTTAAAAAAGACAGGAGGCAATTGGATATGACCTTTAAGGTTGGAAACGGGTATTTCTATTACAAGGATGTGCCTATTTTAAAAAATATAAACTTTCAAATAAGCAAAGGCGAATTGCTGACAATCCTGGGACCTAACGGCGTAGGCAAAACTACTTTGGTCAAGTGCATGCTGGGCTTTTTGGAATGGAGCCAAGGGGATACCTTGATAGATGAATACCCTATCAAAAACTATGCCCGAAATCAATTATGGAAAAAGATAGGCTATGTCCCTCAGATGAAAAGCCTGCCCTTCTCCTATACGGCAGAATCCCTGGTATTGATGGGGCGGAACCCCTATATAAATTTCTTTTCAAAGCCCAAAAAGGAGGATTACGATCATGTGGACAGGATATTTGAGGCCTTTAATCTTGAGCACTTGAAGAAGAAACAGATCAACAAGCTAAGCGGCGGGGAAATACAGATGCTTTTAATAGCAAGGGCCTTAGTGGCCGAGCCGGAGCTGTTGATTCTCGATGAACCTGAGCTGAATCTGGACCTGGCAAATCAGGCAAGAATTTTTGATGTATTGGTCGAGCTGGTTGCCTCGAAGGGCATCGGATGTATCGTCAATACCCACCATCCTATCAATGCCCTTCGATACGGACACAAATCCTTATTGTTGATGAAAGATTTTCAATACATGTATGGCAGGACCCGGGATATCTTGAATAAGAAAAACTTGTCTAAAACCTTTGAACTCTCGCAAGAGTGGTTTAATTTTAAAATTAGTTAAAGATACCGAATGTTAGACCTTAAAATGCATTTGAACAAATAACGATGGTTCTACGGTTTTGGTTCAAATACAAATTCGATTTTAAAGGTTGGTATCCATAGGAGGAGACGATATTGGAACAAATCACGTACAGTCCCCAATGTTTTTATAAGAGGGTGCAGCATTATAAAGAGGCCCAGCTGCTGTTTGCAGCAATAGAGCTGGATGTGTTTTCCCACTTGGAAGGCTTTACCCATTTCAAAACGGTTGCTTCCAAAACAGGCTATCATGAAAGGAATCTCAGACTTTTTTTAAATGGCCTGGTGGCAATCGGTTTAATAGAAAAACAGGGTGACAATTACAAAAATACCCCGGTAGTGGACTGCTACCTGAATCAAAACAGGGACCTCTATTTAGGAGAGTATATTTTATTTAGAGAAGAAATGACGGCACTGACCCATGTGCGGGAACGGGTTAAAAATGGTCCGGTGCAAGAGACAGCGAAGCATAATAAAGGGGTTGAGACCTATGACTTTTATAAACTGGCAAAGCTGACGGTTAAAGAAATGTATGCCGGAAGAGTGCAATCCTTTTTAAAAGCTTTAAAATGCCTGTTCAATGAAGAGGAGACTCTGAAAATACTGGATTTAGGGGGTGGACCGGGGATTATGGCCATGGAATTCGTAAAGCAATATCCCCGTGCACTGGGGGTCGTGTTTGAACATCCTTCCGTATCGCCGCTTCCTAAAACGTTAGCTGAGGAAATGGGGCTTGAGGATCGTATGGAAGTGCTGTCCGGGGATTTTACGATTGATGAGATCGGAAAGGGGTATGATATTATCATTGCTTCCGGTGTATTGGATTTTGCCAAAGGCAGTTTGGACAATATGGTGGCAAAGCTGTACCATGCGTTAAAACCCTGCGGATATTTGTATCTTGTATCCCACGATGTCAATGAAGACCATACGGCCCCAAAAGAGTCGATTGTCGGATGGTTATCCGGTCATCTGGAGGGACTGGATGTTTTGCTTGATAAGAAAAGTGTCTGCAATGCTTTGGAATCGGGCGGCTTTAAAGAACTGGATAAAACGGATATTAAAGGGATGATGGAGAGCTTGCGGGGGGAAATTTATATTAAAGGTTGAAAATCCTATTGTTTTGAATATAATTAAAGTATGAAAGATAAAACGTATGAAATAATGGGCGATTTTTTAAAATTAATAGAAGTAGTGGCCAATGGCAAGAGGAAGGTATTGGATTTTGGCGGGGACATGGTCTTCTACAGGGGTGAAATCCATATGATAAAAGTGATTGGCGATTATTCGGGTATCTATGTATCTGAGCTGGCCAGGCATTTTAACATTACCCGTGCGGTTGTATCAAAGACGGTTATTAAATTAGAAAGGAACGGTTTTGTACGTAAAGAAGAAGATCCGTCCGATAAGAAGCGGGTGTGCCTGTATTTGACTAAGCGCGGCCAAAAGGCCTATGATGCCCATCATGCCTTCCATCTTGCAAGCGATCATCCTATGTATGACTTTTTAGACGGACTGGAAGAGGATCATGCAAAGGTCATTAAAGCTTTTATGGAAAGGGCTAATGAAATGGTAAAAAAGCATTTTTAATGCTTGACTGATAAAGACAGCCTGCGTAACCTATCCGTTCCTTTGAACAAAAACCGGGCTGCTGTGTTTAGGTTTAAAGACAGAGGCCGCTTTAGAGGGCGATTTCCATAGGGATAATGCTGCGAATTTTTATAAGGTGCCGGGTGCTTGAGATACAAGTGCCCTGCACCTTCTTTACATAGTTTAAAGCATATATTGATAGATCAATCCATATACATCAATAAAGGGACTTGTACGAATATTTTGGAGAAGGGATCGATTCTTGTGAAAAAGTGGATGGGTATATTTGTGGTGCTTGCAGTACTGATTTTAATAGGAGAAAGTGTATATGGAGATGTTGATTTGGTCAGCAAGAGCAATACCGTCAAAGCCCGAGTCATTGAGGTTGAAAACACCGTTGAAGCGGGAGCCGAGAAGCAATATCTTACAGCGAGAGTGACGGCCGGGCCTTATAGAGGTCAAGAAGTAGTATTGCAAAGATATATTACGAAATATTCGTCCAATGATTTTAGGCTTATGAAAGACAGTGAGATCTATATATCCCTCCATATCGACGACAATCAGCGCGTGAGCGCATCCTTGGCTTATGTCTCAAGGGAAAGGAGTATTACCCTGCTGGCCCTGTGTTTTTTTATAGTACTTTTGCTATTTGGGATGCTGAAAGGGGTTAGCTCGGCCATTTCCCTTTTGTTTACGGCGTTTATGATTATAAAAGTGTATATTCCCTGGGTGGTGGCGGGGAAAGACCCCGTTTCGGGTGTTATATTGGTAGCGGTGATTATTATTGTGGTCTCTTTTATCATGATCAGCGGGTTTACAAAAAAGACCCTGGTAGCCGTTGCGGGGACCACGGCGGGCACGCTGGCAGCCGGAATCATGGCGGCTTATTTTAGCAAGATAGGGTATATAACCGGGGTAGGCAGTGAAGATACGCGGTTTTTAATTACGGAGCTGGGCGTACAAATAAATTTTAAGGGGCTGTTGTTTAGCGGTATTGTGCTTGGGGCTATAGGCGCCGTGATGGATGTCAGCATGTCCATCAGCTCTCTGCTGCATGAAATCAGAGAACGCCACAGGAAAATATCTTCCGGTGATCTGGTCATTTCCGGATTACGTGTAGGGAGAGATATTATGGCGACAATGGTCAATACCCTGATCCTGGCGTATGTAGGTACATCCCTGTCCATGTTTGTTTTATTCAGCTTTATGGAGACGAATACAGCCAACATCATTAACTCTGAAATGATTGCGACGGAAATCATACGTTCGCTGTGCGGCAGCATAGGCCTGATATTAACGGTGCCATTCACCTCATTGATGGGCGCTTTTGTGTATAAATAGTTACCCGGTACCTAATAAAAACAGGTTGACAGCCTATTTTCTGCTGTCAACCTATTCGTCAGTACTTTCTCTGCAATGTTTGCACAGGCCATAAAATTTTACCCGATGATCTTTTACCAAAAATCCGTTTTTGAATAAAATGTCTTCTTCTATGGAATCCAGTAAATCTTCTCGCACTTCTTCCACATTTCCGCATTGGGTACAAATCAAATGATGATGCCTGTGGTCGGCTTCCCTCTTATTGAGCTCATACCTGCTAAAACCATCATCGAAATCCAGCTTATAAATCAATCCCAACTTGTCAAAAAGCATCAACGTCCTATAAACGGTAGCCAAACCGATTTGCGGATACTTTTTTTTCACAAGCTCATAAATCTCTTCCGTACTCAAATGTTTCTCTTCATGCTCTATTAACAGATTGAGGATTACTCTGCGCTGGACCGTGAGTTTGTAACCATTTTCTTTTAATGTTGTTTCAAAGTTGTTAATCATATCATTCATGCGGCTTCCCTCTTTTATATGTAATAAACATAAAGAATCAAAAATTACATGTAAATACCCAACGTTAAAGTTGAATTTATATTTACACAAAAAATGCAGAACCGTCGTTGCTTGTGTAAGTGTTTTTTTTAGGTTGTAGTTGGATATCTTTACTATATTTATTATACCACTATATTAGATTTTATCAATAAAGAAAATCAAAAATAATGATATTTTTTAAATGAAGTCGAAAGAGCAGTGAGTTATTTAAAATTTAATCAGGTTTTACAATGCCGAATGGCCTTAATTCATAAAGGAAACCGTCGCCGATAAGGGGCAACGGTCTCTTTTAATAAGTACGGAAATAGCGCACTCTACATGATCAGCCGCCCAGCTGGGTTTTAACTTGTTGGATATCGCTTTGGTCGGCTTGTGCGGCAGGTTTGTAATATCCTTTTTGTTCTGCAACTTGATATAGATTGTACTGGAACATTTCACAATTGTTTCGCACTTGTTGAATGGTTTGCCTGAACTGTTGATTGCTCGACTGCGCAATGACATTGGCATAACCGGTAATACTGCTGTTTAACATGGAAAGAACGTCGTTTACCATATCTTTTTCTTGCATGCTATCACCCTCCCTTAGGCTAAAAATGACATCAATTTTTGTTTTGTATTTTGTGCATCCTGGGCAGATTGTTGAAACATCTGCTTAATTTGCGGATCGCTGCACTGTTGTGCATAAGTATTTAACTTTTGATGCGCTGTCTCGTGAGAACCAATAAGATGTCTTAGATTTTGAAGTTCTTGCTGGTTTAATTGTGCCATAAAGAACACTCCTTTCATGTATTTTCACATATAGTATGAATAGTAAAGGAATAAATTATGCATAAATGATTATAGGAAAGAGATAAAAAATTTTTGTAACATTCTTAGCAGGCTGTAACATAAGCATTGCAGTGTGCTTTCTTGTCTATCAGTACTATTTGGGTTGGTGCGAGGATAGCAAGGGGTTGGTAGCGGCAGTGAGCAGCAAAACAGGCGATTTTTGAAAACGGCTTGTACGAGAAGTTGTTTTTTGTTTATATATTTTTGATATTTATTCAAAAATAATATTGAAGTTTTTAAAATAATTGTATATAATATGTGGTAGGGATCAAAAGGGTTAGGGAGAACGGCGGGTCGCTGGGGTCCTGTATCAAAAGACGGATGGTGAGAAGATGATAGACGAAGAAAAAGGCCTATATACCATTGGCACGGTTGCCGAAATTATTGAAGAACATCCGGAGACCTTAAGGGTATGGGAGAGAAATGGTATTGTTCAGCCGGACAGGGTCAATAATCAGCGCAGATATTCTAACAATGATTTGAAAAGGTTAAAATTTATAAAACATTTAATAGATGAAAAGGGGCTTAATCTTGCAGGGGTCAAACAGGTCGTCCGTATGTACCCGTGCTGGTATATGAGAAATTGTAAGGGCGGTCCTCAACAAAGCAGTTCCATACCTGTCAATTATGCAAAACCCTGCTGGAAGATTGAAGGCAGCTTTTGTTTTAAGCCTAACGACAAGGCCGAAATGTGCGGCGCTTGCAGTGTATACAAGCATTGCCACGGATGCGATAAGGTTGTTTCGCAGGATGACATGCCGCACCAATGAACTTGTTATTTTTTTGACAAATAGTTAAATGATTTTATTTAACTTACATCAATAAAAACGTATAATTTTGGCGGGAGCCTCAGGGAGAAGGAACTGTTTTAAAATAAAAATCTCCGAACCCTAAACTAAAACGAAGATAGGAGTGATAAAAGTGCAACAAACTTCTTGTGAATCGAATCAAAGCAGGAGAACAGATTTTTTGTGTGAAACCAATGAACGCAATCATATCAAAAAGGTAGTTGCGGTATTAAGTGGAAAAGGGGGTGTGGGAAAATCACTGGCCACGTCTCTTCTTGCTGTTATGATGAGGAGAAAGGGATTTAAAGTCGGCGTCTTGGATGCCGATATCACCGGGCCGTCCATTCCCAAAATGTTTGATGTAAAAGGAAGAGTAGAGGGAAATGAATACGGCATTTTCCCGAAAAGGACCCATAATGACATCCAGATCATGTCAATCAATTTATTATTGGATAAAGCAGATGCGCCGGTTATTTGGAGAGGGCCGATCATTGCCAATACCGTGAAACAATTTTGGACAGACGTCATCTGGGGAGACTTGGATTATCTTTTCATTGATATGCCGCCGGGGACAGGAGACGTGCCCCTCACCGTATTTCAGTCCATTCCGCTGGACGGCATTGTTATTGTAACATCTCCTCAGGACCTGGTTTCCTTGATTGTGAAGAAGGCATATAACATGGCAAAAGAAATGCATATTCCTATTTTGGGCTTGATCGAAAATATGAGTTATATACAATGTCCCGATTGCGACAAAAGAATTGATATTTTCGGAAAGAGTAAAGTGGAGGAAGCAGCAAAAGAGATGGATTTAAAATTATTGGCACAGCTTCCGCTGGATCCTCAAATCAGTATGTTGAGCGACAAAGGCGAGATTGAAAAATATGATGCGACGTATCTGGATGAATGTATCAATTACATTGAAAATAAATTTAGGGAGTGAGTATATATGAAAATAGCGGTACCTTGCTCGGAAAAAAATATAAATGGACCGATCTATCAAGCTTTTGGAAGAGCACCTTATTTTTTGATTGTGGATAGCGAATCCATGGCGTATGAGAGTATCGACAATGCTGCAATGAATGCCGGCGGAGGGGCAGGCATACAGGCGGCACAAATTGTTGCGGACAGCGGCGCAGAAGTGCTGATCGCCCCGCGCTGCGGGCAGAATGCGGCAAATGTTCTAATGCCGGCAGGTGTTAAATTGATGAAAGCTGTTTCCGGAACAATCGCAGAAGTAGTTGACCTGTATAAACAAGGGAAATTGGAAACATTAGAGGATGTTCATGCAGGACACCATGGGCAGCGTTTGTCTTAGCTGTTAACCGTAGAAAAGGGGATTGATATGAGAGTATGTGTGCTGAGCGGTAAAGGGGGAGCAGGTAAAACCCTTGTTGCAGTAAATTTGGCCCATTCCGTTGATGAAGCAAGGTATATTGATTGTGATATAGAAGAGCCGAATGGGGCTATCTTTCTCAAGCCTGGAATCGTCCACACGCAGTGGGTCAATGTGAAAACACCCCAACGTATTGAGGATAGATGCAAGGGCTGCAGAAAATGCGTTGACTTTTGCCAGTTTCATGCGTTGGCCTTTGTAAAGAACAGTGTCATGATATTTCCGGAACTCTGTCACAGCTGCGGCGGGTGTGTAAAGGTTTGTCCGACCGGTGCGTTAAGAGAAACCGATAGATGCATCGGAACCGTTGAAAAGGGCAAGGCAGGCAATACATCCTTTGCCCACGGCATTTTAAGCCAAGGAGAGCCGAGCGGCGTTCCGATCATTAAGCATTTATTGGCAGATGTGCAGGACGGGGGCCCGGTTATTATAGATTGTCCCCCCGGCAGCGCTTGTACGGCAATGGAAAGCATGGAGGGATGTGACTTCTGCCTACTGGTTGCGGAGCCGACGTTGTTTGGCGTTCATAATTTAAAGATGGTGTATGGGTTAACAAAGGTATTTTCGATTCCTTGCGGTGTCGTTATTAACAAGGCCGTACCGGGAAACGAAGTTGCCCGGCGGTTTTGTAAGCAATACGACATACCGGTCTTAATGGAAGTGCCGTATGAAAAAAGGATTGCCAAGCTTAGCTCAGAGGGTGAAATGATCAGTGAAAAAATACCGCAATACAGGCAGAAATTTGCTGCGTTATATAGCGCAATGCAGGAGGTGGCAGGAGATGAAACAATTAGTCATTCTCAGCGGTAAGGGCGGGACCGGTAAGACGACGATTACGGGTGCTTTTACAAGATTGGCAGAGAACAAAGCATTTGCCGATTGTGATGTGGATGCCCCGAATCTTCATCTGCTGTTAAAGAGCAGCCAATTGCTGCAGGAAGATGATTTTTACGCCTTAAAAAAAGCGGTAAAATATCATGAGCTTTGCGTTGAATGCGGCCAATGTGAAGAAAACTGTCGCTTTGATGCCATTAAAGATGGACAGGTCATTCCATACCGTTGCGAAGGGTGCGGTGTATGTGAATGGGTATGTCCTGTGTCCGATGCTCGCGGAAAAGCGGCCATTCGTTTGGAGGATCATATTTCGGGATATACCTATCTATCCCGGCATCAAGGGGAAATATTTTCCCACGCCCAATTAGCAACCGGAAACGGTGCCTCGGGTAAGCTGGTAACAGAAGTACGGAAAAAGCTAATGCATGCCATTGCGTTTGAAAACCTTGTTATAATCGATGGTTCGCCGGGGATAGGGTGTCCGGTGATCGCATCTGTTACCGGGACAAATGCCGTATTGGTCGTGACCGAGCCCAGCTTATCCGGTCTGCATGACCTCAAGAGATTGGTGGAAACAGCGCGCAGATTCGAAGTACCCTGTGCAGTGTGTATTAATAAATACGATGTCAATATTGAAATCACACAGAAAATTGAAAAGTATTGTGACACGGAAGGAATCCGTCAAGCAGGCAGGATTCCCTACGACCCGACAGTGATTCAAGCAGTAAACAGCAATCGGACCATTGTTGAATATCCCGAAAGTCCTGCCGCCCGGGCAGCGGAGCAGCTATGGCTCAATGTATGCACATTTTTAAGGGCGGTTTAAAATGAAAGCCGTCAAATTATTTTTATCAACGGGAGCCGGCGGAATAAGGTGAGGATTCTCCACGCCACAAACGCCCGACTCCCCACAAATACAAAAGGAGTGTTGCAAAATGAAAATAGCTATTGCATCGGAAGGCAGTGTTGTGTCACAACACTTTGGGCATTGTGACGGATTTACAATTTACGATGTAGAAGGAACGGAAATAAAAAGGGATGCCTTTATTGCAAATCCGGGACACAGACCGGGTTTTCTCCCGAACTATTTATATGAACAGGGTATAAACGTTATTATAGCAGGAGGCATGGGGGGCGGTGCCATCGAAATCTTTAATGAAAAAGGTATTCATGTCATTACCGGTGCGGCCGGAAATGTCAGAGGTGTTGTCAATGCATATCTTGCAGGAAGACTCAAATCTTCGGCAAGTGTTTGTAATCGGCATCAACATGCGGACGAATGCGGAGGGCATTCATAAAACCCAGGTAAAGGATTTGGTGAGGAACAGAGAGCGGCCGGTTAAAATCGTCGTGAAGCGTTAAGGATTTAGAATATATAGGCCGGCATAGGGGCAGTGAATGGTTTTGTTGTTCAAGGGGGTTGGACGGTAAAGCTATTTTCTGCTCTTTACTTTTTTATATTTTTGCATCCGCCGAAAGCTGAGGGGGGCTTTCATCCTCGCCGTTCCTTTGGGCAGAACCGGGATCATGCTGCGTGTTTTTTTATTCAAAAAGCCAGTTTTAAAGTGCAAGCCCCTGAAATAAAGCGTATTGGTTTGACTAAAAATAGTCGCAAATAAGTCTTGTACACTTTGTTTATTCTATGATAAGATAGATTCATAACGCATACTTTTAAGACCATTTATTTCTAAATGTGTTAATCCGAATGTTAAAATAGCTGTAAAGCTTAAGCGTTTTAAAAAAAGGAATTTAGAGATGGAAGAAAAAATTTTACAAAAACGATGTAAGTTGAATGGCTCAAAAGGAAATCAAAGGAAATAGTGCGGAAATTAGAGAAAAAGCTGGTGAGCTTTAATGAAATTGACCCGGGGGGATTTTATATGAAACGTTTATCCATATTATTTATAACGGTTGTTATCCTTGTATGTGCCGTTAATACAAGTTTTGCCGATGAAACGACAATGTCTGAAGAACCTGTGATAGAGACATATCGCGCAAAAGTGTTGAAAATAGAGAGTATTAAAGAAGAATATCCGGAAGCCAATATTACACTCATAAAGCAGAAAGTGGATGCTCGGATTCTGAATGGAGGATTAAAGGGCGAAATTGTGGAAGCTGAAAATAATATGTCGGGTAACCCAGCATATGACATAGAATTAAAAGAAGGAGACATCATCTCGCTAGGCATGGAGCAAGGGGAAAATGGGGAGAGGCTTTTTCATGTCAAAGGATATGAGAGAACCCGGTATGTTTACCAACTCATAGGTATTTTTTTAGTGTTGCTTGTTATAGCCGGAGGCTGGAAGGGCTTAAAATCCATTGTTTCATTAGGGGTTACGATAGGACTTGTTTTTTATGTAATGATTCCTTTATTACTCAAAGGCATCAGTCCTATTTTTATTTCCATAGGGGTATGTGCAGCTGCGACAATCATTACAATGATAGTCATAACGGGTTGGAACAAGAAGTCACTTGCCGCAATTATAGGTACGATCGGAGGCATTACGGCGGGAGGCGGTATTGCCTATTTATACGGATTGCTGGCACAGCTCACAGGTCTTAGCGAGGTGGAAGCACAGATGTTATTAGACATTCCCCAGCAAGTAAAATTTGATTTTCGCGGCCTGCTGTTTGCAGGAATACTCATCGGCGCATTAGGTGCTGCCATGGATGTATCTGTCTCTATTGCTTCCGCATTAACGGAGCTAATACAGAAAGATAGAAACCTGACTTTCAGACAGATTCTTAAGCATGGCATGAATATAGGAAAAGATATCATGGGGACAATGTCCAATACATTGATACTGGCTTATACCGGCGGAGCGCTTTCTATGATATTATTGTTTGTGGTTTACCCAAGACCCGTCAACGACATTATTAACTTTGACTTTGTAGCTACGGAGATTATACGTTCGATAGCGGGAAGCATCGGATTAATATTCGCTATACCGATTACGGCAATAAGCTTTGGGTTGATGCACAAAAAGAATGAAAGTCGCTAGCGGCTGAGACAGAGGGAATGTCCCCAAGCGTGTAATTTCCTTCTGCTGTCCAAGCCTCAGCTAGTTTACAGCAAAGTGCATAACCCAACGGCGGCTTGTGGGCCTTTAGGTTATGCACTCGCACGATATAATATGTAATATGTTCTTGTGGTAACGACCATTCCTTATTTTTTACGTATTAACAACGATTACTGCAGCCTGTTATCTCAATAAAGCCTGTAATATAACGATCTGCAAGTTCCATAATCTTTTCTTTATTGGGCAAAGAACATTCGTCCTCTACCGCAAAAACTTTCATATTGGCCTGTTTAGCCGCTAGAACACCTGCATAAGTATCTTCAAAGACCAGGCATTTTTCCGGTTTGACTGCCAGACGTTCCGCCGCTTTTAGAAACACATCGGGATGAGGTTTGCCCTTTTTGACCTCACAGGAGGTCACGATGACATCAAAATAGTGAAGCAGATTGTGTTTTTTCAATATGGTTCTGGTTAATGCCTGGCTGCTGCTTGTACCGACACCCAGCTTGATTCCTTTGCTTCTGATAAGTTGAATCATATCATGGACGCCCTCTTTTAGAGGAATCTTATTCATATAATACGCTTCTGCCATACAATGCCATTCTTCCTTAATTTCTTCAACTGTGCCTTCAATGTTGAAGCGTTCTTTAAAGTACAGGGCGGTTTCGGTAAAACTCATTCCTTCAATACAGGTCTGTAAGTCCTCGGGGAGATCCAAAGCCTTTTGCCTCATATATTCAATATCAATTTCTTTCCATACCCATACGGAATCAATTAACGTACCGTCCAAATCAAAAATAACGGCCTCTATATTTGCAAACATATACATCTACCTTTCTATAGTTGGTTTTAGAACAGGGGATGGTTCTCTGTTTTGTCGAGAACATTAAAACAGAGAACCATCCCCTGTTCTATTTTTTAACGGAATCAATATAATGAACGCAATGACTGCACTACCGATAAATTGTACGAGGTTAAGAGGGATGCTGAATATGGGTACAATAATATTTCCCACAATCAATATTTCCGCAATATAATAGCCAATCACCATGCACAGGCCGCCAAGCGTCGTGCCCATCAAGCTGTTGATGCTAAATAAGGTCTTGTCTTTTTTGTTTAAAAATATAAATAAGACCATAATGATGATGGGGATCAGGATTACGGCCGACAGTAAGACGTTCCGGACGGTATCGGCAAGTCGATGTAATTCGTCGGGTCCTTTTAATTTTAATTCTTTTACTAAAAAGGCCGCGAAGGCTGAATCAGAAATATTTCCCAACAATTGATGGAAATAAACACCTAGTACAATCCAGCTTCCCCCAATGCACAAAGAAAAAATATTTTTGGCATACTTGCCTTTTTTATCTTTGGTTTCTCCAGCCATAAATCCAACAATAGCGCCCATAACTGCCTTAGTAATCAATGTGGGGATGGCCCAAACAGTAGCACCCACAACAATATCGGCCAGTGAAGAGCCAATTCCGCCGACAACAGCACCATATTTCCAGCCAAATAAAATAGCGGTAATAAAAATCATACTGTCTCCGACATGAATATAACTTTGTTGTGCAAAAGGAATGGGTATGCGGGGCAAGAAGGCGGTGGCGACGAATACCAAAGCCATCATCAGTCCGGCATAAGTTATTTTTTTAATATCACGGTTTTGCATTTTTGCTCCTCCTAAAGCTTATAGAACAGGGGACGGTTCTCTGTTTGATTAAAAATCGATAAAACAGAGAACCGTCCCCTGTTCTATCGTTCTACTCAAGCATCTGATAGCTGCTTGATATAATGGGTGCTTTTAAATTTTCCAATAGTCTTTCGATCAATACCCCTTCTCTTGTAGGACATTGATAGCCAAAAGTAGAGCGAATCGCCATTGATAAAAATTGAACGGCTCTATCAAGGGCAATGGGCAGACTGTCTCCCTGCAGCAGGCTTCCGATAAGTGCGCTGGTAAAGATATCACCGGTACCGGGGTAATCGGTGGGGATATAATCACAGGATACTTTCCAGATTTTTTGGTCTTTGCGATTATATGCAACAACAGCGGTTTTGTTTTCGGACATATGATCGGGAACGCTTGTAATGATGACCGTATTGGGTCCTTTATCTGCCAGGCGAAGCAGCCAGGATTTTAATTTGGATTCGTCCATGTTTTCCGGGTAAGGTTCATTCAATAAAAAAGCTGCTTCCGTCATATTGGGAGTAATGATATCGGCAAACTGCACCAATTCACCCATTTTTTGTATCATTTCTTCCCCGAAGGTATCATAGAGCTTACCGTCATCTCCAAGGACAGGGTCGACGACAACAAGCTGCTTTTGCTTACGAAATGCTTTGATAAAATTACCTACGATTGCAATCTGGCGTACTGAGCCCAGAAAGCCGCTATAAATGCAATCAAACCTTAAATCTAAACTTTTCCAATGCTCTATATAGTCTTGCATATGATCCGTGAGATCAACAAATGTATAGTTTTCAAATCCTCCCGTATGTGTTGAGAGCACAGCGGTAGGCAACGGACATACCTGCATGCCCATTGCAGATAAAATGGGGATAATGACGGTCAATGAACACCTGCCGAAGCCTGAAAGATCATGAATCGCTGCAATACGAGGTATAATATTTTGCATAGTAATCTCCTTTATAAATAGAACAGGGGACGGTTCTCTGTTTGATTGAAAAACGATAAAACAGAGAACCGTCCCCTGTTCTACTGCTTTGTAATATCCAATGATAATTGTATAGGATTCTACAGATGCGATCAAGTATTTTTTTAGGATTTTATATTCAAAGAATAAAAATCAGAATAAATTAGAGAATAATAAAGATAACCAATTATTTTAAATCTGCAAAGATACAGTATTCATTTTACTTATATTCAATAGGAGGGATTCTCATTGCGCATGCGTTTCGCAAAACTTGTGAAGTGTGTAAAAAATCTGTATTTCCGCTTTTACGATGATGAAGTCCCTGCGCTGGGCGCACAATTGGCCTACTACTTTTTACTGGCATTTTTTCCGTTTCTTATTTTTCTAATGACGCTGGTGGGGTTTAGTCCCGTGTCCGGCGAAGAGGTATTGCAAATGGCGTCTCATATTTTTCCCGAAACTGTTTTTCTGCTTATTCGAGATAATATTTCTCTTGTGGCAGACTACAAAAACAGCGGATTGCTATCTTTCGGAATTATTACCACCCTTTGGGCAGCGTCCAACGGTGTGGGAGCGGTGATTAGGGGGTTGAATAAGGCCTATGACGAAGAAGAGGTGCGTCCGTTTTGGAAAGTCAAAGGCGAGGCGATCTTATTCACCGTTGCCCTTGTTGTCGTTATAGTATTTACTTTTCTATTATTGATTTTCGGAAGGAATGTATGGCAGTATCTTTCGACATGGCTGGGGCTGCCGGAGGATGTTTACAGGGCTTGGAACGTATTGAGGTATGGGGTGATGCTGATTATGATGATTATAGTTTTTGCAGCTTTATACCATTATACGCCTAATCGTATATTGACGTGGAGGGAAGTAATGCCGGGTGCGATTTTTGCTACATTCGGATGGGTGCTTACTTCACTAGGATTTGCATGCTATGTAAATAATTTTACAAATTATTCTAAAATTTACGGCAGTATTGGAGGCGTGATTGTCCTGCTGATCTGGTTGTTTATCAGTGCAATGATTGTTCTGTTAGGGGGAGAATTGAATGCGACCCTTGCCTTTGACAGGGAAGGGAAAGAAAAACCCAAGGGCAAAAAGTATTAAGCACCGACAACGACAATATTTTCACCTTCGGATTTAGCCTGTGTTGAAGCGAGGCTGGCCATATTGATGAGACCATACAGCGTTTCAAGTAAGTCATCGGGCTTTGGATCTGCAGCGGTGTTTTGGATTGCAATACCTGCACATGCCGAAATCGTTATATTGTTGCAAAAGGAATATTGGGAGAAAGAAATTAAAATATTGATTGCAAGTTTTTTGCATGCTTCCAGAGGGTAGGCACTCAGCACCGCAAACTCATCCCCACCATATCTGCACAATACGCAATCATCGGGAATATGATTTTTTAATAGGCGGCTCATCTCTTTAATAATGGTATCTCCTATTACATGTCCATGCTCTTTATTGATAGAGCCGAATTTGTTAATATCAATAAAAATGATAGATATTTTTGCACCTTTTTTCAACAATTCAATCCCCCTATCATAGAGATAATGGCGTTGATAGAGACCTGTGAGCAAATCCATATATTTCCCCAATTCGCTGTAAAGGGAAGCTTTGGTAACCAGGCCGTGGAGCATGTCGTCTTCGGTTACCGGCAAATTCTCAATATTATGCTGTTCGAAGAGTTCTTTTGCCGCCCATAAAGAATAGTGGGGATGAACGGAGATGATGTGCAGATCCATTGCATCGGCAACAATTCTATTGGGATGACTGCCCAAAATATCCCGGAGGGTTAGAAGGCCGATAAGCTTATTGTCTTCGATAACGGGCAGGCAGCTTATTTTGTTTTCCAGCATGATCTGCTGTGATTTTCTCAGACCATCAAAAGGGTGGACTGTGAAAACATCTTGCTTCATGATATGAGATATATTTACTATCATAAGTCAATGGATTTACTAACATGAAGCTTTACGTTAATCTGTGCTTTAATAACGGTTGCTTCGTTAGTAACCTTCCCTCCTTCATCCAAGATAATTGAAATCAAGCGTTTTTGCGATATCATTGTTGTAAGCGATTTGCGAATGACGATGGCTTCTATCACCGCATGGTCAACTTTGATAATTTCGTATTGATCCGGAGACAGGACGTCTACCATTCTGCGAACGGCTTCAGGACCAATGGGCGCTTTTTTTCCGACTAGAAGGATATCTTGCATAGGTGGTATTTCAAACTCTGAAAATCTCATATTTACCTCAGCTTTTCTATTTGAATCATATGAATGCATAAAATACAAACCCCTTTATTTTGTCACGAGTTATATAGATATCGTTCTTTAAAATGGAATATATGTTTGAACAAAAAATACAACATCCTCGCTGTTTGTTCAAAATGAACGGATAGTTGTAAAGTGCGATATCTATAATATGTTTAGGATGCTAATCTATCGTTAAAACGTAAAAACAACAATATTCGACTCAGATACACAAAATACTATTGATTTCGTCAAGAATATTTTACTATTTCAGTTTTAAGGTGTCAAGAAAATTACTACTAAAATCCTATTGACAAATTTGAAAATATACCCTTTGCGGAGAAAGAAAGCTAGTTATTAATGAAGAATGAAGAATTAAGGATGAAGAATTAGGTTTTGGGGAGTTATGGATGATTCTAGAGTTTTTAGATTTTGTTAGTGTAGGGGAGGGAGGGGGATTGGTAAAATTGATGCCGTCACGGACATATGGTTGAAAACCTGTAGGTATTGATATATGATATAATAAAATGTGAATAGTACGGAGTTTGGGGTTTGGCGTGGGGAGTTTTTAAAGGATAGGATTAGAGAGAGGCAGAGCGTTGAGGAATTGGGTGTGAGTGCAGGGGTAGGGTAAGGATGAGAGAATATAAAAAAATTACGTATTTTGAAAATATACCGGTTGTGCCCAATCAAGATAAAATCTATATGCGATTGGGATACAGAAATCATGTGACCGTATTGACGGAGGAGCATCAAAGAATGCTCGCACGAGGGATACAAAAAGGGGTGTCGTTGTGTCGTCTTAAAGGCGCGATCGGACGATTTGATATTATTGCCCGTCATTCTGACTTTGTGAGGCTGGAAGACGGATATGTGCTGAAAAGCAAAAGTCTTTCCAAATTGCTGCTGCAAAGTGATGAGGTGATCCTGCTGGCATCTACGGCGGGAAAAGAAGTGGTGGAAAGAATATTTGCCGAAATCGACAGCGGCGATGCCACCCTGGGTGTGATTATGGACGCGGTAGCGTCACAGGCGGCGGATGAAGCCCTGGGATGGATGATCAAATATATCGCTGCGATGATCAAACGGGAAGACAAAAAAATAACGAAACATCGCTATAGTCCCGGGTATGGTGATTTGTTGCTGGAAAATCAAGCACACATTTTTGAGAAGCTGGGCCTACAAAAGCTGGATCTTAAACTTACGGAAAAATATATGCTGGTTCCGGAAAAATCGGTAATAGCGATCGCGGGGATAGAAAGGGTGAAGACCAATGAATAAGCAGGATTTTAGAAAATATTTACAAGAACATATCATGATCCTTGATGGTGCAACCGGTACACAGCTTCAGAAAAGGGGGATGCCTCAAGGGGTTTGCCCCGAACGATGGGTGTTGGACCATCCTGATGTCATTGTAGAAGTGCAAAAGGCATATGTGGAGGCAGGAGCAAATACCTTATATACCTGCACCTTCGGTGGTAATCGCATTAAGTTGGATGAGTTTGGTTTCGGCGACAAGGTTGTAGAGATGAATAAAAAGCTGGCACAGCTTTCAAGAGAAGCAGCAGGCCCGGATGGTTTTGTGGCCGGAGACCTTGCGCCTACCGGTCAATTTATAAAGCCCTTAGGGGAGTTATCCTTTGAACAAGCGGTTGAGATTTATAAAGAACAGGTGCAAGGCTTGCTGGAAGGCGGCGTAGATTTTTTTGTCATTGAAACCATGATGGACATTCAGGAAGCCCGAGCAGCGCTGCTGGCGGTTAAAGAGACCTGTGATTTACCCGTATGCGTCAGTATGACATTTAATGAAGACGGCAGAACGCTGACCGGGACGGACCCTGCTACGGCGGTTATTACACTGCAGAGCCTTGGGGCAGATGCGATAGGCTGTAATTGCTCCACAGGCCCCGAGAAAATGCTTGTATTTATTGCTGAGATGCGCACATATGCAAAAGTGCCTCTCATTGCAAAGCCTAATGCCGGCCTGCCTAAATTGGTTGACGGTCAAACGGTATTTGATATGGATGCGGAGGCGTTCGGAACCTATATCGAAGCATTTATAGAAGCGGGTGTGGCGGCCATCGGCGGGTGCTGCGGCACGTCTCCCGCATATATCGAACAAATAAGAAAAAACGCAGAAGGCTTAAAACCGGCAGTACCGCAAAACAAGCCCTTTAGTGCGGTGACATCGGCCCGCCAAACCTTATGTGTGGGACGGAACCACCCTGTAGCCGTTGTAGGAGAGCGGATTAATCCGACGGGTAAGAAGGCATTTCAGGCAGAACTGAGGGAAGGTCGTACGGAGCAGGTGCTGGATTTTGCGTTGGATCAGCAGGACCAAGGGGCTGTGATACTGGATGTTAACGTAGGGATGCCCGGCATAGATGAGAAGGAGACCATGGTGAAGGTAGTCGAGCTGCTGTCCGGCAGTGTGCACATGCCTCTATGCCTGGACTCATCTTCCGTTGATGTTCTTGAAGCGGCATTGCGTATTTATCCCGGCAGAGCGCTGATCAATTCCATATCTGCAGAAAAAGCAAAATTGGAGACATTGCTGCCGGTTGCTGCAAAATACGGTGCAATGTTTATTTTACTCCCGCTGAGTGATAAAGGGGTGCCTGAAACGGCGGACGAACGAATCGAACTGATCCGAACAGTGTATCACGAGGCCCGAAGGTATGGATATGATAAAGAGGATATCGTAGTAGACGGGCTGGTGATGACGGTATCTTCCGATCAGAAAGCCGCCCGGGAGACACTAAAAGTGATTGACTGGTGTGCCCATACATTTGAGTGTAATACGATTATAGGGTTATCCAATATATCCTTCGGCCTGCCGCAAAGAAGCTGGGTCAATACGGCTTTTCTGGCCATGGCTATCGGCAGCGGATTGACCATGGCCATTGCCAATCCGTCCGGTGAGATGTTAATGAATGTGAAAAGGGCATGTGATGTATTGACGGCCAAAGATGATAACAGCACCAGGTATATAAACTATTTTGCGCAAGATAAAAAAAAGGTATTGGATTCCCCTCGGGAACAGAAGATAAAGACACCGGCAGACCAGGTATATGATGCGGTTGTCAAAGGAGACAAAGAAAGCATCAGGCGGCTTATAGACAGTGCATTGGAGGAAAACACAACCCCGGGGAACCTTGTGAACCGATATTTAATTCCTGCCATTACCCATGTGGGTAATCTATACGAACAGAAGACCTATTTCCTTCCCCAGTTGATACAAAGTGCGGAGACCATGAAAAGAGCTTTTGTACACCTGGAGCCTTTACTGGAAACGGAGGGTTCGGAACAGCAGCAAGCAAAGACAAGAATCGTACTGGCCACAGTGAAAGGAGATATTCATGATATCGGGAAGAATATTGTAGGCCTGATGCTTAAAAATTACGGATTTGAAGTAGTTGACCTGGGGAAAGATGTGAGTGCCGAAACGATTGTACAAAAGGCAAAAGAAATCAATGCGGATATCATCGGACTGTCGGCGTTGATGACCACCACTATGCTGGAGATGAAAGAAGTGGTGGCATTGGCGAAAAAGGAAAAGTCGGGCAGCAAAATCATGATCGGCGGCGCCGTTGTCAGTGAGCAGTATGCGGAAGAAATAGGAGCCGACGGCTACTCGGAAGATGCCCACGGTGCGGTGAAGTTGGCAAAGAAACTTGTAGAATAAAGGGTTGAGCTTGTTTGGGGTTAGATTTCCCCCTGTAAAATGACCGAATAAAAGCAACCGTATAGGAGTATGCGGTTGCTTGGCCTGTCTTAGAATCTTGATATTCTGGGAGCATTAAAGCCGTTGTTGTCGCTGGCGCCTCTATGATTAGAGGGCCTTCTTTGTGCTTTTCTGGCGGCCCTGCAATCTTTACACCTTACAGGGTCATTGTTAAACCCTTTTTCAGCGTAAAACTGCTGTTCTCCTTCGGTAAAAACGAATTCATTGCCGCAATCCTTACAAGTAATGGTCTTATCGGACATTGTCCATACCTCCTTTAATGGTCTTGGTTTTTCGTGGTAGAGCAGCTTTTCGCTATGACTCCAAAATTCCAAGGAGGTAAGACAAAATAGGCACTCTAATCGAACCAAGTTTAGTAAAGATAAGGCACTGCAACCTAAACCTTCATTTGAACAAGGACGTTTTAAACCATACATGACTCATTTTACTTGCATCCAATGCTAAAAAAATCTCAAAGGCATTGAACTCTTTTGATCTTGGTCGGATTTTACTGTGTAAAATGGACCTGCATACAGCCTGTTTTTTGAAACGCCTTTTGAACGGTTATGGATTGGATAAAGACAGCGCACGGTATACCTTAAAATACATTTGAACAAACAACGATGGCTCTGCGTTTTTTATCCAAATATCAATTCAATTTTAAAGTGCGATATCCACACGACCCAACACAATGATGATTCTGTGTTTTTTGTTCAAATAACAATTAGATTCTAAAGTGCCATACCTATATATCACAATGATACGCATAATGCAATCAAAATATACCAAGAATATCAAGAGTTTTTTCAAAATATTCCAATTTGCCTTTCTTGCTGATCTTTCACGATTCATGGTATAATAACCATAGGCTTCACACGTGGCTTTGTATTTTCAATGACAAAGTGTGAAAGCCTATACCCTATAAACCCATTGATCGCACAAATTTGATAATGTATTTTTAGGTTGCAGCGGTATATATTTAGTGCGTTCAATATATAAGGATCGAAAAGGTGGGAACTATGGCAAATACGATGTTGCCCAAAACATGGGAAGGGTTAATCAATCAGAGGACATTTTTACCTGTTATTGTGAAAACTATACAACGCATTCATAATACGAGTTGGTCAATGGCGCTCAATCAGCATGACCATTTTGAAATGGTCTATATTAAGCGCGGAAATGCGGTGTTTCAAATTGCAGGGCATAATGTGAAATTAGGTCCTAACGATATTGTTATTATCAAGCCGCACCAGCCGCACAAGTTTGATGTGAAATCGCCGACCGGTTGCGAATTCATGGTCTTAAGCTTTAAATTCCGCAATCAGCGTAATAATGAATATTCCGATGTTTCACTCAATGATTTTATAGAATTCGTAAAAAATAAGGAAAGTGGTGCGTACATCAGTCTTAAATTAAGTCGCAAAAACGATATCGTTTATGTAATGAATAGAATCTTGAAAGAGAGAGAAAAGAAAGACTTATGGGGAGACTATCTGACCTATTTGCTGATTATGGAGCTGTTTGTGCTTATTTCCCGTTCCTTGAAGATGGAATGGGAAGAAAACATAAAAAGCAAAAGCTTAAAGTTGAAAGAATTAATGCAAATTGCGAAAAAATATATGGAAACCAATTACGGAAAAGATATAACCCTCACCGACGTTGCAAAATATATATTTCTGAGCCAGAGCTATTTTGCACACGCCTTTAAAGAAGAATTCGGCATCAGCCCCAAAAGCTTTTTGCTGGGTGTGCGGGTGGAAAAGTCAAAGGAATTGCTGGAGAAAACGGATTTAAAGATCAGTGATGTAGCACTCAGCGTGGGTTTCGCCAGCCAGCAGCGTTATAACGATATATTTAAGAAGCATGTAGGCACCACACCGCTGAAATATAGAAAGCAGGTGAAGGCGGAAAGGATGAATAAAATTCATGGTTCCGTAAAATAATGTTTCCGTAGCAGGAAACGTTATTTTTTTGGGTTGCTTTAAATCGTTATTGGGAAGAAATTTTGCAGTATCTATTTTAAAATGAATAAAACAATACAGTAAACATAGATAACGCACAGTAAAGCTTGAAATATAATCGTACTCCAGCAACGGGTATTCCGAATCTAAGAGCTTGGATTAAGGTAAGGGGACACACCGTACCGGAAGTCAGAAGTCCGAAATCGGAAGTCGGATAAGAAGTGTATTGAATGCTCTCCTGTTGGGTCATATTCCGACCTCCGCCCTCTGACCTCCGATCTCCGGTTCATAAGGTTGCTTCCATACGATTTATTTCTAATGCTAGTGTGTTATTTATAGGTTAAAGAAGGAGGTATTATCGATGGGAATGACAATGACGCAAAAGATCCTTGCAGCTCATGCGGGATTGGATAAAGTGGTGCCGGGTCAATTGATACAGGCCAAGTTGGACCTGGTATTGGGCAATGACGTAACGACGCCGGTAGCCGTAAAAGAATTTGAAAAAATCGGAATAGATCGTGTGTTTGACGTAAACAAAGTGGCAATTGTACCGGATCATTTTACGCCCAATAAAGATATTAAGTCGGCGGAGCAGTGTAAATATATTCGTGAATTTGCCAAAGAGAAGGGTATTGTAAACTATTTTGAAATAGGGCAAATGGGGATTGAGCATGTACTGATTCCGGAAAAAGGTCTGGTTGTGCCCGGCGATGTAGTTATCGGTGCCGATTCTCATACCTGCACTTATGGGGCCCTGGGGGCTTTTTCCACAGGTGTGGGCAGTACCGATATGGCAGCGGGAATGGCAACGGGAGAAGCATGGTTTAAAGTGCCTGAGGCCATTAAATTTGAATTGAAAGGCAAATTGAGCAAGTGGGCGAGCGGTAAAGACGTTATCCTGCACATCATCGGGATGATAGGGGTAGACGGGGCCCTTTACAAATCCATGGAGTTTGTGGGTGACGGTGTAAAGGCATTGCCCATAGACGATCGTTTTACCATCACCAATATGGCCATTGAAGCAGGGGCCAAGAACGGTATTTTTGAAGCGGACGAACAGACATTGGCCTATGTTAAAGAACATTCTGAGAAGGCATACAAATGTTATCAAGCCGATGCGGATGCGGAATATACCCACACCTATGTGATTGACTTAAACGACATTAGACCCACCGTCGCATTTCCCCATCTTCCGGAGAATACAAGAACCATTGATGCGGTGGGCGAGGTGAATATCGATCAGTCGGTTATCGGGTCTTGTACCAACGGGCGAATCAGTGATCTAAGGATTGCGGCCAATATATTGAAAGATAAAAAGGTGGCGCCCCATGTGAGAACCATTGTTTTCCCGGGTTCACAAAAGGTTTATCTTCAAGCCATGGAAGAAGGCCTGCTGAAGATCTTCGTAGAGGCGGGTGCGGTGGTAAGCACACCCACTTGCGGACCATGCCTTGGCGGGCATATGGGGATCCTGGCAAAGGGTGAAAGAGCGATTGCAACGACCAATCGAAACTTTGTAGGCAGAATGGGTCACCCGGAGAGCGAAGTGTATTTGGCCAGTCCTGCCGTAGCAGCTGCATCTGCACTCGCAGGCAAAATTGTTTCACCAGAGGAGGTTGAGTAGAGATGATCGCACATGGCAAGGTTATAAAATACGGAGACAATGTAGATACCGACGTTATTATTCCCGCAAGGTATCTGAATACCTCGGATCCGGCAGAATTGGCGAAGCATTGTATGGAAGATTTGGATAAAGAGTTTCTAAACAAAGTTAAAAAAGGCGATATTATGGTTGCGGCAAAAAACTTTGGCTGCGGTTCTTCCAGGGAACATGCGCCGATTGCTATTAAGGCCTCGGGGATTTCCTGCGTGATTGCCGAAACCTTTGCAAGAATTTTCTATCGCAATGCGATTAATATCGGTCTGCCTATTCTGGAGTGCCCCGAAGCATCCAAAGATATCGAAGACGGGGATGAAGTAGAGGTGGATTTTGATAAAGGTGTCATTGTCAATATCACCAAAGACAAGGTATACAAGAGCACACCGTTTCCCAAGTTCATGCAGGAGATTATTGCCAAGAACGGCCTGATTGAGTATATTAAGGCAATGAAGAGCGGGGAGTAGGGTGTGGGGAGGAGAGAGAAATCTCTGCACCGGCTATCTATTTTCCCAGGAAGTCTATAGGCGTGTATAGCCGTATGGGCTGAATAGTTGATAATAACAATAAAAATGAACATCCGGAAGGGAGGAAATGGAGTACGGCGGAGCAGGAGAGTGGGAAACAGGTATTTAATCCCCCCACTCCCCGCTCCCCACTCCTCACTATATATGAACTACAAAATAGCGGTTATTCCCGGTGACGGAATCGGCAGAGAAGTGACAGTGCAAGCAGTGGAGGTATTAAAGGCTGTAGGTGAAAAGTTCGGACACAGCTTTGAGATGACGGAAGTGGACGCAGGGGGCTGTGCCATTGATAAATATGGAGAAGCCTTACCTCAGGCGACCTTGGAGGTTTGTAAGCAGAGTGATTCGGTGCTATTGGGTGCAGTGGGCGGGCCCAAATGGGATACCCTGCCCGGCAATCAGCGGCCGGAACAAGCCCTGTTGGGCCTGAGAAAAGGATTAGGGCTGTTTGCAAATCTTCGTCCGGCAGTACTGCACCGGGCATTGAAAGACGCATCTCCGTTAAAGCCGGAAATCATCGGGGACGGATTGGATATAATGGTTGTAAGAGAATTGACCGGCGGTATCTATTTCGGGGCCCGGGAGACCAAGGGAAATGAAGCTTATGATACGATGCGGTACAGCGAGGAAGAGGTTGAAAGAATCGCCCGTACGGCTTTTGAAATTGCCGGCAAAAGAAACAAGAAATTGCTTTCCGTGGACAAAGCAAATATTTTGGATACGTCAAGATTATGGCGCAGCGTTGTTGATAAACTGGCCCGGGAATATCCGGAAGTAGAAGTCGATCATATGTATGTAGACAATGCTGCAATGCAGCTGGTGAGAAATCCGAAGCAATTTGATGTGATTGTAACGGGCAATATGTTTGGGGATATATTATCCGATGAAGCGTCAATGATTACCGGGTCTATCGGCATGCTGCCTTCGGCAAGCTTAGGTACAGGCAAAATAGGCATGTATGAGCCGGTACACGGGTCGGCACCGGATATTGCGGGGCAGGATAAAGCCAACCCGCTTGCGACCATCGTATCGGCCGCAATGATGCTCAGGTATTCGTTTGGGCTGGCAGCAGAAGCGGATGCCGTTGAAGAAGCGGTAGGCAAGGTGCTGGACAAAGGCTGCCGGACCGGTGACATTATGAGTGAAGGCATGAAGCTCGTCGGCACGAAAGAAATGGGAGCATTGGTGATTCAAGCCTTGTAAAAAAGCGCGTAAGCGCTTTTTTTTTATCCCAAAACAGAAAAACAATTAATAATGAATAATTAATAATGAATAATTGGAGTTTTGGGATTCATGAAGGATTCTAAACAAAAAGCGAATTCATAGGTTGTTTTAGCGGCTGGCTGCGCAGTGTGGGGAAGAAGCAGCAACAAGGTATCATCAGCGGCAAGTCATCCGTTCTCAGCCCTCAACTATTTTTCAACAAGTCCTCATAGCTCTTGACTAAATTCTTCCACTACGCTAATAGAGAAACATATGCTATAATATAAGTATACATAATATCTTTATTTCTTTAAATCTATAGGACACCATGGATCGGATGACAGGGTACGGCTGCCCGTATACCGACAAAATCTGTGCGCAAAGATACGGATCTTTACGGAAACAGAGGGAAGGATCTCCTGTTTTCTTCTGGAGGGGATTAGGATTTCTAAATGGATGTTAGTGCTTATGACCATGACGGCATGTGTATTCTGGATTTTTTATAGCCACGGATCGGTGGAAACCCTATCGCAAGAGAATACGGAAATGATGACGATGCAAATGTTGGAATCTACAACCAGGTCTTTGGAGCTTATGACCTATAACATCAGGCATGGGGTAGGTATAGACGATCAATTAAATCTGGAAAGAGTTATTGAAACCATCAAAGGGGTTGATCCGGATATTGTCGCTTTAAATGAAGTTGACCATAGAATGCCGCGTTCACGGATGCAAAAACAGGATGAAATCATTGCCGAGAAATTAGGGTATTATGTAGCCTATGGCTATAATATCAATTTTGGTCTCAAATACGGCAATGCCCTATTAACCAAATATCCTATAAAATCATGGACAAATCATCATTTGCCTTCTTTAGAGCGGAAGATTACGGAACCGAGAGGCTTAATCGAGGCGGAGCTGGATATTGACGGGCAAGATGTAAAGGTATTTATCACCCATTTATCCCTTATAACGGAAGAGCGTCCCGGGCAAATCGATTTCATCGTCGGCAAGTTAAAAGAGATATCGAAGCCTGCTATATTAATGGGTGACTTTAATGATTGTCCGTCATCGGAACAAATGGGGAAGATTTCTGCTATCATGCAGGATACGGCGGGCCAAGAAGAATATAATACCTTTTCTACCGATCGGCCGGAGGCAAGGATTGATTATATCTTTGTATCCAAGGACATGGCAGTAGGGAGCAGCAAAACTGTCCCAAGTGATGCGTCTGATCACTTACCGGTTGTCGCTGAGATTTCTTTCAATCATTAAGACAAACAAGGAGAAGTGCGTCCCCTTGTTTGCCTTTGAATAAAGATAACCAACTGCAATCTAAATATAAATTAAATTTCAAAGCCGGGTATCTATATGTATAACGCCACTGCGTCATTGCCTGTTGTCAAACCGTAAAATATGTATTATAGTCCTACAAAGAAAAGGAATATTAAGACAACTACAATCCCTTCATTTTTTCTGCCTTCCAGCAGAAACAGAAGAATTAATGCAAGAATAAGGAAATCATCTCGTTTAAACCTTCTGAAAAAGTTTATAAGGTTTGCACTTGCCTCACTAAGTTTTGAGCCGGCATAATCCGTTTCAGTGAGCGTAGAATGGGACTCCTGATCCTGTGAAGGTTTCTCAGGGATGATGATTTCCGGTTTTTGTGCGGTGCGCTGCTGTTTTTCACTATTTCTGCCGGTGCTGTTTTCCGATGATGCATTGCTGTTATTGGTTTCTTCACCTATAGGCCTTTGCGGCTCTCCGTTAAAACCGTTATATCCTTGATAATATCGCCTATACATGTATGCCCCCCCTACGTTTACAGATTTCCGGTTTCATTGCGTACACCGGATTGCTCTTGTTCCAATTCCCGTATGACGGACGGAAGCTTGCTTATACCTACCAGCTTTATGGCAGTATCGATCTTTTCCTGCCGTTTAGAGCTGAGATAGGGCTTAAGTGCCGTTAGAAAGTTTACATCCTGATCATTGGGATTCGTAATGCGATCAATAACTGTTTTAATTTTCATAACGGTTTCCATCCTGCTTATATCTGCGGCAAAATTTGAAGCGGGTGCAGTTACAGGCGGGATCTCCGGTGATTGCATTTGAGGCGGATCATCGGGCTCTCTTATGTCAATGGGCTCGGTACGCTGAGGTGCGCTGCTTTCATCGGTATTTTTTTTCATCGAATTTTCCAGTACACCCATAAGCATTTTTAAGTTATCAACCATCTTGTCATTACTTAATAAATTTTTAACTTGGTCCATTTTTTTATCAAAATCGTCGGCCATGTTTCATCCCTCCAAGATTAGATTTATATGATTCACAAATAAAGCAGCTTTACAGACAGGGCACTTTAAAATCAAATCTATGCCTGGATTATATTTTGTTCAAATCATGGAACAGGTTTAAAGCACGCCATCTTTTTATTCTTGGTCCATAAATTGTCGTAATTTTTCCATCATTTCCGCATTGCTGGTTAATTCACCAATAAGCTTTTCCTTATCCATGTCGTTGATTTGTTTGGAAAGATTATCAACATCTATGTTATCCAATCGATCCATAAGTTCTCCTTCGTTCATATCCTTTAGCCGCTCCATCAATTTTTGTTTATCGATGCTATTGATTTGTTCCGCAAGCTGTTTGCCTTGGTCGGTATTCATGATCTCCGATATGGTTTTAAGGCCATTTTCCAGCGCCTCAGGGTCCATATTGTTAATCATTTGCTGCAGTTTTTTGTTTAATTTTGGAAACATTGAACTTCCTCCCTTTCTCTGTGCAAAATTTATTTTTATATAGGTACACTAAAGATATCCGGCGTTAGACCTAATCCTATTGATCGCAGAGGGGATATCCGTCTATTTTAAGCTTTGGTTTTTTGTTATCCGTTATTCCCTAGTGATACAAGCGTCATTCATAGAAAAAACCATACACTAATATGTATGGTGCGGTGTATGTAATTATCACTTCATAATACAGGATATATGTGTTTTTTATCCCTCCTTTCAACATGTTTTGGAAATAAATGTCCCGATACCCACACTTTATGATATGAGCACCGGGTAAAAAGTGTTACACTAAATTATTTTTTATAGAACAGAAGTAAGAATATCAGTATAAAAAATAAAATGCTGTTGTCACATTGTCTTACCAGACCTCTTGTTGGACAATTAAATCGGTATAGTGGGCTATTATCATAGAACAAAAGGAGGAAAAGCAAGATGAAAAACAATATTTCGCTGTTGCCATGATAATATTGACCGCCGCAAGTGCTCATTCCATACAACCTCCCTTCACAAAGCTCAAAACAATTCCTGAGATATTTATGTCTTATTACATAATATGCCTGTTTTATGTAATTGGTGATAAGAAAATCATTGAAAGCAGGCGAACCGGAGGAAGTTCTCTCTTTGACCGAAGAAAGCGGGCAGCTCTCGCCGGGTTTGCCCTGGGCTTCGTATAACAAGAACGCATAGGGGGTACATTAACAGTAAAAATGATCTGAGGTGGAAAGGTATTGCAGATATATGATGTTATTGTGGTTGGAGCGGGGCCTTCCGGCAGTACGGCCGCAAGAATTGCTGCAAAAAACGGACTGGAGGTCCTGCTTTTGGACCAAAAAGCCTTTCCGAGGGAAAAAGTGTGCGGCGGATATTTATCCTGCAAAACATTGCGGCTGCTGGCAGAACCGTTGCCGGACAAGGTGGTTGAGCAATCTATTTATGGTGTAAGGTTATATGACGGGCACTATCGTTTTATACAAAAAAAAGAACCGGGTCTGTTGGGTGTAACGGTAAGGCGAGATCAATTCGACCAGCATCTTGTACAGGAAGCGGTGCGGGCAGGCGCTCAATTTATAAGTCCGTTAAAAGTACGGTACGTCCAGCCTGTTGAAGGTTTTCAAAAGGTCCATGTGTATACGGCGGACGGGATGCTGGCCGCCAAAAAAGTCATTGTCGCAGAGGGGGCCAATGGGGTTGTCGCCCAAAGAGCAGGATTGCAAAAGAAATGGAGAAAATGGCAGTGGGGGTTTACGCTTACCACGGTTATAAAAGGCGGACAAAGGGCTGCAGAACAAGCAGTGCCTTATGTGGAATTGTATTGTATCCCTTTTTTAGGCGGCTTCGGGTGGGCATTCCCTTTAAGAGACGGCTATAATATCGGTGTGGGCAGCTGGGCGTGCCAGGCCCATGCCCTTTATCGATATGTTACCCCCTTTTTAGCACAGGTGTGCCGGCTTAAAAATATAGGGCAGGAGGCCCCCCGTTTTCAGGGCAGCTATATGCCGGCGGGAGGATTTCCGAGAAAATTGGGCAGCCGGTCTGTGCTGCTTACAGGGGATTGCGGAGGATTTGTGGACCCTTTTTCCGGTGAGGGCATTTATTACGGGATAAGGAGTGGTGAAATAGCTGCATCGGAAGTTGTCAAAAGCATGGTCAAAGGCGACTATGACGCCGGTGCGAATTATAGGAAAAGGTGCAAGCAGGCATTTTATTATGACTTTTACTGCTCCCTGGCAAAGGCGCTGCGCAGCGGCACCAAGAGATCTATTTGTGCGGGTACCCCAAAGGCGGACCGGTTTTTGGCGGATATTATGCACATCATGAAGAACCCCAAAGCATATAGGATGCATAATTCTTCCTGATTTTGCGAAGGCTAAAAATGGCTGTACGCAAATATTGGGTGGATGGTGATGGTGTGGTAAAAATTATTAAAAAGAATAAAAATAAAGGGAATACGAATGGGCAGCAGGGGCAAGACAACAATAAAGACGGGGCGGCAGTTCCGGAGGAAACGGTGTCACCGGTTTTTTCTAAAGATTTTGATGAGAATTTTCAAAAATTTAAAGTCTACTTAAAAGACGGACAAGATGTAGTCTTTCGGAGATTCACGTCCCCAATAGGCAATACCAAATGCGGTGTTGTTTTTATTGACGGATTGGTCAGTAAGGATTGGGTGCAAAGAGATGTGATCAACCCTATTATTCTGGGTGCAGGACAGCTTGAAAAATCCGACCAGGAGTCGGTAGCCGAAGCAAATACTGCAAAAATATTGATGGAACGTATTGTTACGGCAGCAGAGGTAAAAGAGGCGCAAAATCTTGACGAAGCCATGCTGCCGGTGTTGTCCGGCGAAACGGTTTTACTCGTAGACGGATATGATAAGGCGATGATTATAGGTACACGGCAGTGGGCTGCCCGGAGTGTACAGGAGCCCCCCAGCGAAACAGTTATTCGGGGTCCGAGAGACGGATTTACCGAAACCCTGCGCTTTAATACCGCGCTGCTGCGGAGAAGGATAAGGGACCCTAATCTGGTAATAAAGAATATGACCGTGGGCAGACGGTCCAAAACCAATGTAGTGGTCAGTTATGTAAAAGGGATCGCACGGCCTGACTTGGTACAGATGGTTGAAGAGAAGATCGGGAAAATAGATGTGGATGATATTCACGAATCCGGTGAGATCGAACAATTCCTGGAAGATAATAAGATCACGCCCTTTCCGCAGCTGCAGAGTACGGAGCGTCCGGATAAAGCGGTAGCCGCTATGATGGAAGGCCGTGTGACCATATTGGTAGACGGCACGCCTTTTGTGCTGATTGCGCCGGCAGGCTTGTATCAATTTTTTCAAAGTCCGGAAGATTATTATGAACGATGGATTATAGGTTCGCTGTTAAGGCTGCTGAGATGGGCCGGTTCTTTTTTGGCGACTTTCGCACCGGCCCTGTATATTGCCATTGTTTCTTATCATCCGGGTATGCTGCCTACGGAACTGGCCTTATCGGTAGCGGCTACAAGGGAGACTGTGCCTTTTCCCGCTTTTGTAGAAGCCTTGTTAATGGAAACAACCATAGAATTGCTGCGGGAAGCCGGAGCACGCCTGCCCAAGGCGATAGGCCAGACAATAGGTATCGTAGGAGGTATTATCATCGGGGATGCTGCCGTCAGGGCCGGTATTGCCAGTCCGTTCATGGTGATTATCGTGGCGATTACAGCTATTTCTTCCTTTATTATTCCTTCCTACAATGTAGCCATTGCTTTCAGGGTGATACGTTTTCCGATTATGGTATTGGCAGCAACGCTGGGACTGTATGGCGTGATGCTGGCCTTTATATTTATCAATGTGCATATGATTCTGTTAAAAAGCTTTGGCAGTAATTATATGTCCCCGGTGGCACCGATTCAAATCCGTGATTGGAAGGATGTTTTTATACGGGTGCCTTTACAGTGGATGCAAAGGCGGCCGGAATACATCAATCCCGTTGATATTGATAGAAATGAACAGGATCCTGTAAAGGAGATGTGAGGAATGGCAGGTAAGAACAGTGACAGGCTCAGCGGGGTACAGGTCACGGCTTTGGTGGCATTGATTATCGTAGGCAGCGGGTTGATGAAACTCCCTAGAGATGTTGTGCAGGCATCCGATGCAAACGGAATCATGGTTACGCTGATTGCAGGATTGATGGCCGTTGTGCTCACGGTGGTAATGTCAATGCTTTCCAAGAGGTTTCCTAATCGGACAGTGCTGGACTATAGTAAAGATTTATTGGGAACGATTCCGGCTAAAATCGTTAATATTGTTTTTGTAGTGTATTTTATCACTTTTTCAGGATTGATTCTTAGAATATTTGCCGATGCAGCCAAAGTATTTTTGTTGGAAAATACGCCGATAGAGATTCTTATATTGGCTATGCTGCCGGTGGTGGTTTACCTGGTACAAAACGGGATTAATCCGATCGCCAGAATATGTGAGGCCTTTTTTCCGGTGGTGGTAGGCTCCATACTGCTATTGCTTTTATTGTCTTTACAAAACTTTGATATCAAAGAGGTCTATCCGGTGTGGCAGGTGAATATCGTCAAGGTGGTCAAAGCGGTGCCCGTGACGGAAATAGCCTATTTTGGGTTTGAAATACTGTTGTTTGCAGGTGCCTTTATGCTTGAGCCTCAAAAGATGACCAAATATAGTGTGGGTGGTGTAGTAACGGCCATTGTGATATACGTGGCTACGGTAACGGCATGTATCGGCGTATTCTCCATCGATACGTTGAAATATCAGGTATACCCTACGCTGGAACTGGCCAAGTCTATTGATTTCCCCGGTGCTTTTGCGGAAAGGTTTGATATTTTCTTTGCAATCTTCTGGACCATAGCTGTTTTTACCTCTATTGTGACCTATTATTATCTGGCGGCTTTCAGCGTAACGAAATTAATCGGCATGAGGAACTACAGACCCTTTTGTTATCTGCTTCTGCCCGGTATATATGTTATAGCGCTTTTACCCCAAAATGTATATCAGGTCAGGCTGCTGGCGCAATGGATCATCTATCTGGGGACGGCTGCGGCGGCCGTTATTCCCGGTTTGCTTTTTGCTGCGGCTATCCTAAGGGGTAAAGGGGGAAAAAATATTGGAAAGGCGTAGAGACAGCGGTACAAAGGAGATGGGAGCTCACGATGGGTAGAAACAAAGATTTATTGAGCAATGTACAAGTGGTCAGCCTGGTGGCATCGGCCATTATAGGGGTGACGATCAGTACCCTCCCCAGAACGGTTGTGGAGGACGCAGGGCTGAATGGCGTTATAGGGCTCGTGGTCGGCGGGGTCATAAGTATGCTGTTAACCGTCCTTATTGCAATGCTCGCCGGAAAATTTCCCGATGCCGTCATACTGGAATACGGCAGAAATCTGCTGGGACCGATCTTTTCAAAAGTTATGATTACGCTTTGGTTGGTGTATTTTACGGCCCTTACGGGGGTGGTCCATCGGATTTTTGCCGATGCTATCAAAGCATTTTTGCTGGAGAATACGCCCATAGAGATTATCATCCTTAGTATGCTGGTCGTCACGGCTTATCTGGCGCAGAACGGAATTAACCCGATTGCCAGAATATGCGAGGCCTTTTTTCCTGTTATTATCGGTTCTATTTTTATAGTACTTCTGCTGTCTCTGCAAAACTTTAATATCAAGGAGTTCTATTCTTTAGGACAGATAAACGTGACGGACATTCTAAAGATTATACCGATAACCGTTATTTCCTATTTAGGCTTTGAATTATTGTTATTTGTGAGCGCTTTCACGATTGAGCCGCAGAAAATAATGCGGAACGGACTGATCGGGGTGGGGATTTCTTTAGTGACCTATACGGCTGCGGTGGTTTTGTCGGTGGGGGTTTTTTCGGTGGACTCGCTCAAATACCAAATCTATCCGATGCTGGAACTGGCGAAGACTATTGCATTTCCCGGCGCTTTTGCGGAAAGGTTTGATGTGTTCTTTGCGATTTTCTGGATTTTGGCTGTTTTTACTACGGTCGTGATATTTTACTATCTCGGGGCGATTAGTCTGACAAAGTTAGTCGGGCTGAAGAATTATAGGCCCTTTACCTATTTATTTGTACCCGTTATATACGTTATATCTCTTCTGCCTCAGGAGGTAGCTCAGGTCAATCAATTTACGACATGGGTATCTTATCTTGGTGGCAGTTTGGTGGCCGTTATTCCTGTTCTATTGCTTGCGGTCGCATTCACCCGCAAAAAAGGAGGAAGCAAAAGTGAAGATACGTAGAAAGAAAGCATATCTTGTGACGATGGTGACAGTACTTATTCTTTTTACCGGATGCTGGGATAGAGTGGAAATCGAGAACAGGGGCTTTGTGCTGGGTATCGGATTGGACAAAGCAGAAAGTGAAGGCAAAATTGCGATGACATACCAGTTTGCACTACCTTCGGCTATGTTTGGCGCCGGCGGAAACGGAGGCGGAGACGGAGAAAAGGTCTGGAATGTTACGTCTACTTCTCCGAGCGTCATACGTGCCGAGAAACAAATATTGACCAGAATGAACAGGGTGCCCGACCTGCAGCATACCCAGGTATTGATTATCGGGGAAGCGCTGGCCGAAGAAGGCCTGTATGAGTATATCGATTTCTTTTTGAGGGAAATCAATATCAGAAGAAGGATGGATGTGCTGATTGCGGAAGGGAAGGCAGAGGATTTGTTTGATATCGCTCCCCTTACGGCCAACAGTACGGCCGATTATCTCTCCGAGATTATTATGCTCAATGAAAAGGATGTCCACCGGATCAGTTCCGAAGTGGATTTGCTGAAAATGTCCAAAAATCTTAGAAGGGGGACCGACTTTATAGTGGCAAAAGTAGCGCCGGGGAAAAAAGATATAGAAATGACCGGTGCAGGGGTATTCAGAAAAGATCAATTAATCGGCTATCTGGACCCGGAAGAGGTGAGGAAAACAAAATGGCTTATTGACGATATATCCCAGGGAACCATTGTTGTCGAGGATATCGGCGGTATACAGGGGCATATTGTTTTTGAGATCAGTGAAGGCAAGACCCGGGTCACACCGCAGATCCACGACGAAAGTGTCGATTTTGATGCCGTTATACGTGTAGAAGGTGATGTGGCAGAGTTGGAGGATTTGGATTTTCCGGATACCACGTCGGAGGAATTTATAACCGCGGTTGAAAGGAAAATAGAACAAGAGATCAAAAAAGAATGTGAAGAGATTATGAAAAAGGCCCAGGAAGAGTTTGAAGCGGAGTTTTTCAACTTCGGTGCTTTGGTCAAAAACTATGACCGTCGTTGGTTTGAAAAGCATGAAGCGGAGTGGAGAAAGATTTTTAAAAAATCCAGGTTGAGTGTGAAGGTGAATGTGGATATTAGAAGAGTGGGGCTGGTGGATTAAAATGAATGGGGGCATTCATTTTAGTGTACAGGGTACAGGATACAGCGTACAGGTGTGGGTGATAGTGTAATGATTGGTATTGCGTGTATCAATAGTGTAGGGTCAGGAGATAGAGGACTTTGGTTTTCGTATGGCGTTAATATAAGCGTTGGGAGGTGAAGGGATGTATGAGGAAGCTGTTAGAATTATATCAGGGATTGTGTCCGTTTATTTTTTGCTGCTGACCCTTTATGCCGGGGCCGTGTGCGTTTTTTTCGTAGCGCCGTATATTCAGAGTGGAGGCTATCATAAAGAGGCAGCGGTTTCCAAATACGCAGGCTGGACGTATATCGTCGGAGGCACCGTTTTGTTTGCTGTGGTAAAGCTGTTTTTTTAGCAGACGGTGTACGTTTTTTCTGTGCCTGTATCTTGTACGCCGTACACCGTACGCTGACAAAATCACATTTTGTCTACTACTTCTTCCACTTTGTCGTCCATACTGTCCTGTTTATCGTGGCGTTCGTCGACGGTCATGTTGGTGATAACCCTTTGAGCGCCGGTTTTAAAAGGTATTGCGTGCATTTCCTGTGCAATTTCCATTAATTGCGGGAAGTCCCCTTCTATAATCGTAGAGGTTGCCGTAATCTGATATTCCAGTCCTTTGTCCTTCACCTTTTGGCATGCTTCCGAAACCATATTCCCTATGCTGGCATTGTTTGTACCTACAGGGATAACACTTATTTCTAAAATAGGCATATGAAACGCTCCTTTATATTTTTAGGTTGCAGTTTGGTATTTTTAGTTGTTAAACATCTACGTTTCTATTTTTTGCGTTTATCCGTCCGTTTATAACGGCAACATATTTCCAGCAGCAAGAGGCATACGAAAAATTGGAAGCATAGTTTTTTATGTAAAAAACCACAATATTAATGAATCAATCCTTTGCAGTCCGAAGAGAACAATATAAATGACATTAAAGATAGCGCACTTTAAATCTAAAAATACATTTGGATCAAACAACGATGGTTCTGCGTTTTTTGTCCAAATATAAATTCGATTTTAAAGTTGAGTATCTATAGGCCAAAAATAATTTTAGCAAGAAAGGAAGAGGGAAATGGCTACAAATGATCAAGCGCAGCGTACCCAAGATAGAGGGGCGTTTGGTGCGATTGTCGGGAGGCTGGTTGCTGCTGCAATCATATTGGCAATTACAGCCTTTTTTACACCGGGATTTACCATAGCAAGCATATGGACACTGATTGTTGCAGCTGTGGTGTTATCATTGCTGGACTATGGCCTTGCAAGAGTATTTAAAGTGGACGCATCTCCTTTTGGAAGAGGAATAGTAGGATTTATACTGGCGGCCATTATTATCTATGCAATTAATTTCATCGTACCCGGATACAATGTAAGCCTATTTGGAGCGATTATTGCAGCCATCATTTTCGGCATTGTGGATGCAATTATTCCGGGCAAAGCAATGTAATGAGGTAACGATAGCGGGAAGAAAACGTAGGGGTCGGTATTATCTGCCCGGCTGCGTTTTCTTTTCCAATGCAAAAGCACTTCTACGCCGTCTCCTATAGATTTTGGCAGGGGCACATATGGACAAATTCAGGCAAATACTGTATGATAATTTTAAGAATACTAAATATTATAGATATCGCACTGCAAAGGTTGAAATATAATAGTATTGCAGCAACTGGTATTCCGAAGCTGAAAAATAGTTGAGGGCTGAGAGATGAGGGTTGAGAATGAACCGTCCACCGTTTTTGACACCTTGTCGCTGATTCTTTTGTGTTCCTGTTCAGGTTATATTCCGACTTCTGCCCTCCGATCTCCGGTTCATAAGGCTGCTTCCACGATTATATTTCTAATGCTAGTGTACGTTGTCTATAAAGCTACCGAACTGCCGATTTTTAAATTAAAGTTCGGTATCCATAAAGAAAAATAGGAGGCGTCGATATGAACTATATGAAAAGCTATCAATACTGGCTGGAAAGTGATGTAGTCGATGGGCAGACAAAAGAAGAATTAAAGCAGATAGAAAACGATCGGAAGGAAATAGAAGAAAGATTTTATACCAATTTGGCCTTTGGTACCGGGGGCCTTCGGGGGATTATCGGTGCCGGCACCAACCGTATCAATCGATATACCGTCAGAAAGGCCACGCAGGGTCTGGCAGCGTACATATGCAGGCAGGGAGAAGAAGCCCGAAAGAAGGGGGTTGTCATCGCTTATGACTCAAGATACAGGTCACCGGAATTTGCGATGGAATCGGCAAAGGTACTGGCAGCGAACGGTATCAAAGCCTATGTATTTGATGAGCTTCGTCCTACGCCAGCACTATCCTTTGCAGTAAGAGAATTGAAAGCGATTGCAGGTATTGTAATTACCGCCAGTCACAATCCGGCTCAATATAACGGCTACAAGGCCTATTGGGAAGACGGCGGGCAGCTGCCGCCGGAAAGTGCGGATGCAGTGCTGGAAGCAATCAATGGCCTGGACATTTTTAAAGATGTGAAGGTGATGGATGAAGGACAAGCAAAGGCGCAGGGCCTTATTGAAATCATCGGTGAAGAAATCGATCGCAAATTCCTTGCAAAGGTCAAGGAACAAAGCATTAATCCGGAGGTAGTCGCACAGGTTGCCGATGAGTTCAAAATGATTTATACGCCTTTCCACGGTGCCGGGAACAAACCGGTCAGAAAAATACTGGAAATGATCGGATTGAAACATGTTATTGTGATTAAAGAACAGGAACAGCCAGACCCGGCTTTCTCGACGTTAAAATCGCCGAACCCCGAAGAAAAAGAAGGGTTTGCCATTGCCATTGAAAAAGCGGAGCAAGCAGATGTGGATTTGATTATCGCGACCGATCCCGACTGTGACCGGGTGGGTATTGTGGTCAGAAATAAAGAGGGACAGTACGTTACCATGACAGGGAACCAGGTAGGTGTACTGCTCACCGAGTACATATTGTCCCAGAAAAAAGAAAAGGGTACGTTGCCTGCCAATGGCGTTGTTATTAAAACTATTGTCACTACGGAGATGGCCCGGGCAGTTGCCGCAAATTACGGTGTAGAAATCATGGACGTGCTGACAGGATTTAAGTTTATCGGTGAAAAGATGAAGGCCTTTGAGGAAAACGGATATGATAAACAATATGTGTTTGGCTTTGAAGAAAGCTACGGATATCTTGCAGGCACCTATGTGAGAGATAAGGATGCAGTGGTCGCCTCCATGCTGATTGCGGAGATGGCCGCATGGTATAAGTCCAGGGGCATGTCACTTTATGAGGGCATGCAGGAGCTGTACGAAAAATACGGCGTATATCTGGAAAGCCTGAAATCGATCGTGCTCGAAGGCAAAACGGGTGTAGAGAAGATGCAGTCCATTATGGAAATGTTGAGAAACGATACGCCGAAGAAGATCAACGGTGTTACGGTAACGGCCTTGAGAGATTATAAGGTGAGCAAAAGATATGATTTGGTTGACCATAGGGAAGAGACGATCGACCTGCCCTCATCCGATGTGTTGTACTTTGAGCTGGAAGACCAATCCTGGTTTGTTGTAAGACCTTCCGGAACGGAGCCGAAGATTAAAATCTATTTTTCGGTAGCAGGCGATACCATGGCGGAGGCGGAAAGTAAGATGGAAAGCTTTAAAGAAGCTGTGACCGGGATTGTGAAGGGATAGAAGGCTAGCTGGGCAGTTTTTTAAAAGGGAAGAATGCCCCCTAATATTTCCGAATGCCGAAGGAAAACAACAAGGAGCAAAAGGTTATGAACAAAACAATCATTGGACTACTTACAATTATATGGATCATTACGATATTCTCCTTCTCATTGGAGCCCGCAGAAGTCTCGCGGCAAAAGTCCCAGAGAATTCGTGTGCAGGTAAACAAAGTAATCGCACAAAACACTGTCATTGCCCATAAAAGTCCGATACAACTGAAAAATGTTCATATCAGAAAATTGGCTCACGTTATGGAATATACCGTATTGGGTGTTTTGCTTACACTCCTGTTCATAGGTGCGGTGAAGCAAAAAGCGGCGGTGGTGTTGACTGTCGGAACGGTTGTTGCGTGTATCGACGAATCCATCCAGCACTTTGTACCCGGTCGCGGTCCCCGGTTCACGGATGTCCTTTTGGACGCACTAGGTGTTTTGATAGGGATTTGCTGCGTTCGTGTTTATTTGGCAATGTCGAAAAAGGTGAGATGGGAGGAAGGATGAGATTTAGGATACAGGGTACAGGGGGAAAGATTAGCGGGATTTTTCTATAGCATTTATGTAAATCTCGATAAAGAATTAACATGTTATCTATCGTTTTATATCTATAAAAATCTATAAAAAAATTTAAGGTGTGGTGTTGATCACACCTTTTTTTGTGGGCGCATTTACGTATATATGTATAATACCTCTTTT
>JAKSBV010000090.1 GCA_022360955.1 Bacillota bacterium | reverse complement strand
TTTGTATTCGTCTGCTCCGTTACCGCACTGCCTCCCGTGCCTGTCAATATTTCTGCCGTTGCTTTGGGCGACACCGTTAACCCTGCTTTTAAGGCGCTTACCTTTGTGCCAACCGGTACGTCTATGACACTATTGCCGGACAGAGCACCTACGGTCGTTGACTTTATTTCCTTTTCACTGCTTAATACAGGAGGTGTTCCTGTTTTCAAGTAAACACTGTATTCTTTTTTGCTTCTGTCTTCCGCCGTTACCTCTATCACCATGTCCTTCGTAACATTTGTATTCGTCTGCTCCGTTACCGCACTGCCTCCCGTGCCTGTCAATATTTCTGCCGTTGCTTTGGGCGACACCGTTAACCCTGCTTTTAAGGCGCTTACCTTTGTGCCGGCCGGTACATCTATGACGCTATTGCCGGATAAGCTGCCTACGATCGTTGACTTTATTTCCTTTTCACTGCTTTTTTGATAGGAGCTTCCGCCGGAACTTGACGAGCCGCCGCTGGCTTTCTTCTTGACTCCGCTTCCGTCTATCCCTTTATCAACTATTATTTTATTGACTTTGGGTTCTACGGTTACACCTTCAGCTTTTACTTCTACCGTACCGATTTTCCCTTTTCCTTTTACCTTCACCGCTCCTGCCGCTTCTATTTTGTCTACTTCTGTCTTGGCTTCCATATCTATTTCCGTATCTTTTGCGGTGTTTTCAATCTTTAATTCCTTTATTTCCGTGCCGTTTTTTACTTGGACTTCGGTCTCGTCTGCTACGATAACCTTATTGACTTTACTATCTTCCAATATGATGGTGTCCTTTTCTCCACCATTGATGATGATTTTCCCTTTTACCGTGATCCCTTTTAAGTTGATTTTCCCTTTCTGTACACCCGGAGCTATGATTAAATCTCCTTCTATGACCGTATTCTCCAGCACTGCCCCTTCCCGGTTGATCGTTACATTGCCTTCGACCGTCCGGAGCTCCTCCTGGCCCTGATTTCCTTTTTGATCGATCAGCATACCCACTGCCCGATCTAATAGGGTTATCACTTCTGCTCTTGTGATCTCACCCTCGGGTCTTATCGTGCCGTTAGGATAGCCTTTGAGGTATTCTTCTTTGACCAGTGCATCTAAATATGCTTCACTCCATTTGGGAATTTTATTTCTGTCATTATATTTTTCAATTTCCTTTAAGTCTTTTGTTGCTTCCAAATAGAGTATGGTTGAAACGATTGCGCTGACTTCCTGTCTTGTGATTTCCCGATCGGGATTGAATACTGCTTGTTTATGCCATTCCATATATTTCTGTTTCTTGGCTATTGAAACATCTTTGGCATACCAGCTGTCTTCCCGTATGTCCTTATAATTTCCCTCTGCCCTTTCAGTATAGCCGTATATCCTGTTCACTATCGCTATAAATTCCGCCCTTGTCATTTTTTCATTAGGCTTAAACGAACCATCCGGATACCCTTTGACCAATGCTTGATCCGTCCATTTCTTGATGGTTTCTTCAGCCCAGTGACCGGATATATCAACGCTCTTTGTTCCCTTGATGCCTTGTGCGCCGGCTGTTATCATTGAACTAACAACCAGCAAAATCACCAGCAGTATTGAAGTGATTCTCTTCATTACGTATCGACTCTCCCTTCCTTTGAGTATATAAATGATTTGCAAAATGCACCGATGCCTTCGAAAAGCACCCCTCCTCACTGCAATAAACTCCCCATCCCCTCAAAAATATTGAATGGTTCCACACACCTGACTTCCTACTCCTCTTTTATTTTTTATGCGTATGATTGAAGCCGTAAAAAAAGGTTTTGTTATAAAACCATCCAACCACCGGAAAAATTTTTCAAACAAATTTTTCCTAGCTGATATCATAACAAAACCTAACTGACAACTGTATGTCATATTTTCAATTTTTTTGTACTTTTTCATGTTATCATCATTTTAATGTCGATAACTAACCTACTGTAAACATACAAGAATACATATATGCTTTCCGTACTACAATATCATATGTTTTCAAATTTTTTCTTTTTATTCTTCGATTTTACTTGGACAAAACTTCAATAATACGCAAAAAAGTGTAAAATTTTTTTACACCGGTATGGTTATAAAATCTTTTTACACTTTGATTTTTCGGCTTTATTAATTTTTTTATTAAGCGTCGGACGGGATATGCCTAAACGCAAAGCCGTTTTCGACAGATTGTAATTCTCTTCCTTCAATACCCTTTCAATAACCATTTCTTCCATAGCTTGCAGCAATGTTTTACTCTCCCGCAGCTGCTGTTCGGACATTTGGGACAAATCTTTTTTCAGCCTGCCCATGATGTAGCTTTCTTTGATTTCAGCAGACAGAAAAGAAGCATCTATTACACCTGTTTCCGATAATACCAGTGCTTTTTCAATACTATTAAGCAGCTGTCTCACATTTCCCGGCCAGTGATAGGCCTCAAGATATTCAAAAAATTCGTCATCAATGCGCTTAATAACAATACCATGCTTTTTGGAAAACTTTTTCATATACGTCTCGCCGATGATGCGTATGTCTTCTTTTCTTTCTCTAAGGGGCGATATATGCATTTGAATAATATTGATCATATAGAATAAATCTTCTCTAAAGTACCCCTGCTTGATTTGAGACGGCAAATCTTTTTTGGCTGCGGCAATAAATCGAATGTCAATCGGTACTGTCTCAGATGTTCCCCTCCCAATAGCGGATGATAACAGCACTTTTTCAAGTTTGACTTGCAAATACAACGGCATGCTTTCAATCTCGTCTATCAAAAGTGTCCCCCCTGAGGCAGTCTCCAATAATCCTTTCTTGTGTTCATCACCGAACAATTCCCTCTCCATTAAATCATTCGGAACGGCCCTGCAATTGATGTCGGCAAAAGGATAGTCCTTGCGCCGGCTCGCACTGTGTATCGCCCTGGCAAACATCTTTTTTCCGCTGCCGTTCTCACCACAGATGAGAACCGGCGAATCTACCTGCGATGCCTTTCGGGCCATTTTTTTTGCAATGTTGATATTTTCAGAATGACCTAGTATCTGTTCAAACGTGGATAAATTGCATTTACTCTTTTTGTACTCCCTATTAATCTTGTCTTCGCCGGGATTCTCACTTGCCAAAACCAATCGTTCATACAATCTTGCAAGACTGTACATAATATTGAGTGTATCATTATTGACGGATAAATACAGAAAAGAGGCATTGACCGTTCCTGCCATTTCTTTTTTCCGATTATAAAAAGGTACGGCCACACAACTAAATTGGTGAAAGCCGTATTTATAGTGTTCCGACCCGGTCACCATAAAGGGCCTGTTCTCCGCAAGGGCCAGACATGTGGAATTCGTACCGATTTGATTTTCCGATGCATCTTTAAAATAACCGACTTGTGGATACACGGTATCAATCACATCATCATAGTTGACAATATATTTCAATTTTGCATGCTTGTCGTAAATGCTTATATTCATATGGAGTGTTTCTACAATATCCTCAAATTCTTTAAATCCACTCACCTCGTATTCGGGCAAGCATTTTAAAATATATTGATATTTTTCTTCCGGCGCCATTAATAAGGACATATCAAAATCATATAACGACACGCCTTGCTTCTGACACCGCTTCCATGAGCATAGTATTTCTTTCTTGATCGATTCATGGTTAAACTCCATTCCCTGCATAAACCTGTTCCATATGGCTTCATACTTTTGTATGCGGTCATCCTCGCCTCTTTCACGCTGTCTAACATCATACAACGCTTCCAAAGTCAAAGGCATGCTGCCTTTATCCTGACAGGCCAAAAACGGACTGTTCAGGGGATAGTCTTCTAATAAGCTGATGCCTCCCCCTTTGCCTTTATTTGTATAAATAGGTATCCCGGATAATGTTAGTTCATCGATGTCTCTATAAATGGTTCTGACGGATACATCAAATCGACCCGCAAGATATTTGGCCGTTACCGTCCCTTTGCTCAAGAGCAGCATAACGATTCCCAGCAATCTATTTATCTTCATTTTCTTCACCTATTCCGATATTTATACAAACTAACTTACCCTGCTGTGCCAGTTAAGTGGTATGGAAAGAACATTGTGGAAAGGGTTAGAGCCTGTTAGCGCAGCAGAGGGAGAAAGCAGCAACTGTTTGAGCGCTGGCGAGTTTTGCTGCGACCCGGCGCAAGCTTACAGGCTCTTAGCCTTGGAACTTCAGTTCTTGGAATGCCATTTAACTGGCACAATGTGTCAACTTAAACAAAAAAGGATATGCATCATACTTCCGATTGATTCACCCTTTGGCCGTTTATCAGCACATGTTTTACCTTTGTTCTAAAATCCAAAGGATGTCCGTCAAAGACGACTACATCCGCATCCTTGCCGGCTTTCAGGGAACCCACTCTATCCTGCAAGCCGCAATTGGCTGCCGCATTGATCGTGATCGCCTCTAAGGCCTGGTATTCATCCATGCCTTCACGTACTGCGAGCGCGGCGCACAAAGGCAAGTACTGTATCGGCGTAACGGGATGATCCGTCATAATGGCTACACTCAACCCCGCTTTGGCAAGAATGCCGGGGGTCTTAAACGTAAGATGCTTCAATTCTATTTTAGAACGATCGGATAGCGCCGGTCCCACTGTTACCGGCACGCCTGCTTCCTTCAAATCATCGGCAATGAGGTGTCCTTCGGTACAGTGCTCAAGGGTAATATCCACATCGAATTCCTTCGCAATCCTAAGTGCCGTGAACATATCGTCCGCCCTATGGGCATGCGCTCTTAGGGGGATTTCCTTGTTTAATACCTTTAGCAAGCTCTCCAATTTGAAATCAAAATCCGGCTTATCGTTTTCCTCCGTATCTCGATGGTACTCGTCCCACAACTCTTTATACTCTCGTGCCTTCATCATGTTTTCCCGCAATATCGCTGCCGTCGCCATTCTCGTTACCGGCGATTGGTTCTTCTGCTGGTACACTGTCTTGGGATTTTCTCCAAAAGCAACCTTCATGGCCACGGGGTGCTTCAAAATCATGTCATCGATTTTTCTGCCGTAGGTTTTAATGGCCGCAAACTGCCCTCCTATCACATTGGCACTTCCCGGCCCTGTCACAACGGTTGTGACCCCTGCATTCCTCGCTTCTTCAAACGCCCTGTCGGCAGGGTTAACGGCATCAATCGCTCTGAGCTGAGGCGTCACCGGGTCCGTGTCTTCATTGCCGTCGGCACCCTCGAATCCCATCCCATCTTCCCATATGCCCACATGGCAATGGGCCTCAACAAAACCCGGCAGGACGTATCCTCCCGCCGCATCAATCACTGTCTCTATATTAAACTTATGTTCCGCGAGGGTCTCCATACTGCCGACCTCGGCAATTTTTTCGCCCTCAATCAGTACGTACCCGTTGTCATAGCACTCCTCTTCCATGGTTAAAATCTTACCGTTTTTAATTAGAATCACATATACACCCCCGGAATTTAATGAACAATTAAGAATGAAGAATTATAGGAGCTTGCGTAAAAAATGTAAAATCAACGTTATTTTGTTCAACTCAATACACCGGTTAAAGCACGCTATCTTTCACACCCCGAACCCCAAACTCCATACTCCAAACTACATATTAAAATCAGTTTCCGTTATATATCTCTCTGCTGCAAAGGCGGCTATTGCGCCGTCGGCTGCAGCCGTGATCACCTGGCGCAGTATTTTATCTCTTACATCTCCCGCCGCATATACGCCCGGTTTGTTGGTCAGCATATTTGCATCCGTAACAATATACCCTCTATCGGTGGTTTCGATCTTCCCTTTGATAAGGTCACTGTTGGGCACCACACCTACTGCTACAAACATGCCGTCTACTTTTAACTCTTTGGACACACCGGTTTTTACATTTTTAATCTTAATACCCTCTACGTTCTCTTCACCTTCTATCGCTTCTACCACCGAATCCCATACGAACTCTATTTTATCATTGGCAAAGGCTACATCCCGCAGTACTTTTGCCGCCCGTAATTGATCCCGTCTATGGATGAGGTACACTTTCGGGGAGAACCTGCTCAAAAACAATGCATCTTCCACCGCCGTATCGCCTCCGCCCACAACGGCTGCCACCCTGTCACGGTAAAAGGCACCGTCACAGGTCGCACAATAGGAAACACCGGCACCCCTGAATTTGCGCTCCTTATCCAATCCCAATTCTCTTGGGTTGGCACCCAAAGCCAAAATAAGGGTTTTACTCAAGTATGTATTTCTGCTCGTTTTTACTATTTTAATCTTGCTGTCTACATTTATATCAATCACATCTTCGGTAATAATTTCCGCACCGAATTTTTTGGCCTGTGCTTCCATTTTCATTGCCAGATCAGGACCGGTAACGGTTTCGTCAAAACCGGGGTAATTATCAACCTCATATGTCGTAGCGGCCTGGCCTCCGGCAAACATTTTTTCAATAATCAAGGTTTTGAGTCCGCTCCTGCCTCCATAAATACCCGCCGTGAGTCCGGCAGCTCCTCCGCCGATGATAATCATATCGTACATATTTTACCTCCTCCATTATATTTTGGATTAAAATTCTGTTTAAAAAGTCCTTTTGCTGTGCATTCTATGCTTAACTTATAAATAGCCACCTTATACGGCTTTAAAACAATGAACTTTATAAAATTTTACATCTGTATTATTTTTTCCCTTGCCACTTTTATTGTACGCTGCAATAAATCTAACTATTCTTTCCACATATCAATTTTAATTTATTCCCTAACGCTTTTCAAGTATAAATTATTTTGCCAAACATATGTTTGCATTTATTTTCATTTTGTGATAAAATTTTACCAACAAACGATAAGGAGTGCTTGTCATGCAACTAGGGACAAAATTGAAAATTTTAGCTAATGCGGCCAAATATGATGTTTCCTGCTCTTCCAGCGGCAGTTCGCGTCCAAACAAAGCGGGAGGCATAGGCAATGCCCATCTAGCCGGCATCTGCCACAGCTGGTCCGACGACGGCCGATGTATTTCCCTGCTTAAAATATTGTTGACCAATGATTGTGTTTACGACTGCGCTTATTGTATGAATAAAATCACGAACGATACCCCGCGGGCCGCTTTTACCCCTGATGAGGTAGCCGATTTAACCATTCACTTTTATCGCAGAAATTACATAGAAGGACTTTTTTTAAGTTCCGCCGTATATAAAAATCCGAATTACACAATGGAATTGATGACCCAAGCGGTGAAAAAGCTCCGAGGGGAATACGGCTTTAACGGATATGTTCATTTAAAAGGTATTCCGGGCGCAGACCCGCTGCTCATTGCCGAGGCGGGCAAATATGTGGACCGAATGAGTGTCAACATAGAACTCCCTTCCAACAAAAGCCTCCGGCTGTTGGCACCCCAAAAAAAGAAAGAGGATATCATAGGCTCCATGGGGCTTTTACAAACACGTATTACGGAGGCCCAAGAGGATAGAAAGTATTACAGGGCAGCTCCTACCTTTGTGCCGGCCGGACAGACCACCCAATTGATGGTAGGTGCTACCCCGGAACACGATTTGAACATACTGCGGCTTTCGGAAAATCTATACCGGCGGTTCCAAATGAAAAGGGTATACTACTCCGGCTATATGCCGGTAGTGGATCACCCCAATCTGCCCAGTATTTTCACCACCCCGCCCCGTTTGAGGGAACACCGCCTGTACCAGGCCGATTGGCTGCTCCGCTTCTATGGGTTCCGCGCCAACGAGCTGCTGGACGAGCAGCATCCGGATTTTGACGTACAATTGGACCCAAAATGTGACTGGGCCCTCAGAAATCTTCAAAAATTCCCTGTAGAGGTCAATACGGCCGACTACGAAATACTGCTTCGTGTCCCGGGGATCGGTGTGAAATCGGCTCGCAAAATCCTGTCGGCCCGAAGAGTACATACTTTGAACTACGACCACCTCAAAAGAATGCGAGTGGTATTAAAACGTGCACAATATTTTATCACCTGCAAGGGCAAATACTACGGAAAGGTGGACATGAACGATACACTCATCCGGCACTGCCTAACATACGAAAATGCTACAAATACGCAGCAGCCCCTTCGGTATGAACAACTGTCACTGTTTAGTGGGAAAGAGAGGGTAGTTAATTAAGAATGAATAATGAATAATGAATAATGAACAATTATATAAATCTTGATAAAAATCCATATTAAAGCACGAAGAAGGAACGGGACATATGGAAGTCTGAGGTCAGAGGTCGGAAATCCGAATTTCATAAATATACCGTTGAAGCATTTTTTAGTCCGACTTCCGATCTCAGACCTCTGACTTCCGTTTCATAGGCTGTTTTAGGAGTTGTGGGGGGTAGTTAATGAAGAATTAAGAATGAATAGTGATGTTAATTAAGGAGGCTTGGGGAAGGAAGCGGCAACCAAGGTGTTGTCAACGGCAACTCATCCGTTCTCAACGCTCAACCATTTTCTCCTTTTTAACTGTCCACTGTCAACTGTCAACTATTAACTAACTATCCACTGTCCACTGTCAACTGTCAACTGTCAACTGTCAACTAAAAAGAGGTGATCCCAATGAAAAATTATATTTACGACGGCAGTTTTGAAGGGCTGCTGACTGCGATATATGAAGCCTATTATCGGCGTGAAGTGCCTGAACATATTTTGCCCGACAGCCATGTTCAACAGAGCTTGCTTTGTGAAAATGTACGTATTGAAACAGCACCGGAGAAAGCTGAAAAGGTGTATAAAGGCATTAGGCAAAAAATCTCTCCGGCTGCGCTGCGACATGTTTTTTACGCCTTCCTATCCGAGTCGGAGGGCATTGGAACATATATTTATCGCTACCTGAGATTCGGCTGGCAGGTGGGCAAGGACATTGACCGCTATCTCTCCGATGATCGGGTATTCCCTATCCATGAAATCAGCCGGAAGGTGGGTTGGGAAAACCAT
>JAKSBV010000108.1 GCA_022360955.1 Bacillota bacterium | reverse complement strand
TACAAAGAGGATGTCGGAGGATTTGTTGGAATATATAGCAACAATACCGGTGGTAAAGGCCTTTAGTAAAAATGAAACCGAATCGTATGAATTTACAAAAAAAATATAAGGGGAGAAATAAGAGCTCCAACGTTTTGATGGCATTAAGTGTAGTACTAGGGGTCATTTCAACATTCATAGTGATGGGAATCGTTAGGCTGTATTCATTGCAGCAGCTTACAACAGCAAGTATCGTAACATATGGTCTCCTTATCATCATTTGTCAAATATTAAAAGCGGTTTTATACGCTTTTTCTATACACAAAGCCCATGATGCGGCCTATTCATCCCTAGTGGAAATAAGACTGGATATTATTGATCATCTAAAGAAAATGGCGATATCTTTTTTTCATAAAAGGAAAACAGGAGATCTTGCAAATATAATCAATCACGACGTAGAACAAGTGGAGGTCTTCCTGGCCCATGCTTATCCGGAAATCATAGTGGCAACTTTAATTCCTACGACCATATTTACTGGCTTACTGTTTGTGGACTGGCGGCTTGCATTGGCTTTGGTTTCTACTATTCCGGTTATGATGGGGTTGATGAGACTTTTTCATAAGTTTTGGGGAGAGCAGTTTGAAAAATATAATCAACATACAAAGAGGATGTCGGAGGATTTGTTGGAATATATAGCAACAATACCGGTGGTAAAGGCCTTTAGTAAAAATGAAACCAGAACCAAAGGCGTTCTGGATACAATGCATCGTTATACCAAATGGGTAAAGAAAATGAACATGCATGTGTCAATCCCTATGGGCGTCATAGGATTATTTGTAGAAGGAGGCATTGTAGTATTGGCGATTGTCGGGTCTTTACTTTGTGCCAATCATCTTATTACCACAGAACAATTTATTTTATCCATCATATTGGGAGGGATATTTGTCGGATCATTTGCAAAATTAGCTACATTTCAGCATAAAAAGATTATTTTTGGCAAAACCGTTAAAAGTATAAATACAATTCTTGGCGTCAAGGCTGTAAAGAAAAATAGTATCGGCAAAGCGGCCGATTCAACCCAAATTGAATTTGAAGACGTAACATTCGGTTACAATAAAGGCGAACATGTACTGCAGGACATAAATCTTATATTCCGCGCAAATTCAATCAATGCGATAGTAGGCGTGTCGGGTTCCGGGAAAAGCTCCATTGCAAATCTGATTATGGGGTTTTATGAAACGGATAAAGGGGACATAAAAATTGGGGGCAAGCATATTAAGAATATGGATGAAGAAGAGATTAGACAACTCGTTTCAATCGTTCAGCAGGACGTATTTTTATTTAATTTAAGTATTGAAGAAAATATAAAGATCGGAAAGAAGCATGCATCCAGGCAAGAAGTTATTGAAGCGGCTCAGAAAGCCCAACTGCATGATATGATCATGACATTAAAGGATGGATACGATACGATTGTCGGAGAAGGGGGAGCAAAATTATCGGGAGGAGAAAAACAACGCATATCTATTGCTCGTATGATTCTAAAAAATGCACCGATCATTATACTGGATGAAGCAACCTCGGCCATAGATCCGCATAATGAATTTCTTATTCAAAGGGCCATAGATCATTTGTCAAAAGATAAAACGCTTATTATGATTGCCCATCATTTAAATACTATTGTGAATGCCAATCAAATTATTGTGATGCAAGAAGGCAGAGTAGTCGGAAAGGGAACACATGAAGAATTGACAAACAGTTGCGGTTTATATAACCAAATGCTTAAGGAACAAAGGCGAGTCGATGGCTGGGAAATAAAGGAGGTTGTGTAGAATGGATATATTAAAAGAAATGTCAATAAAAGAAAAAATGTATCAAGCTTTAGCCATTATCTGTTTTGTTTTGAATGCATTGGTAAGCGTAACGATGATGGTATTCATATTGGATATGGTCAATAGTATTGTGACCGGCAGCGGACTATTTGCCGGCTTGTCCGCTTATTGGATCAGCTTAATTGCAATGCTTATACTGAAAGGAATCCTTAAGACCGTCGCCGATCTGGCAAAACATAATGTTGGGTTTGAGATAACAGGAAGAATCAGAGAAAAAATAACCTTAAGATTAAAAAGATTTTCTTTAGGGTTTTATTCAAGAGAAAGACTTGGTGAAATCAGCACAATTATTCACAAAGATGTAGATAATATTGAGAGTATCGTGGCGCATTTATGGAGCAGGATGATCAGTGACTTTATTGTATCCCTCATTATTGGCATAGGGCTTTGTATGATAAATATAAAACTGGGACTGGCAATGATATCCCTTTTGCCTGTTGCAATAGCCGTGCTGATACATGGTATAAAGAAAAATAGCATACTGCAAAAGGATTCCCAGGATGATCTGGCAAATATGGTGAGTTTATTTGTGGAGTATTCAAAGGGCATTCCTCTTTTAAAGGCGTTCAATAAAAGTACTATCTTTGAAAGCAATCTTAAAACGAGTGCCATTCAGTTTGGAGACAGCAGTAAGAACAAGGCAAAATCAATTGCCGGTTATATAGGAAGGTACGCTGTGCTCATGGAGCTGTGCCTTGCAGTACTTGTAATAACAGGCGCAGTGATGCTGCTAAATAATACGATAGATTTATCCCAATATCTAATATTCATTATCGTTTCTAAGGAATTTTACAAACCGTTTTCAAATTTAGAAGGATATTGGACCCATTATATTGTAGCAAAAGATAGCTACAATAGGATTATGACTATTTTAAAGGCAGAAACGATTAGGAATCCTCAAGAGCCGCAAATCCCCAAAACATTTGAAATTCTTTTTGAAAATGCGTCATTTGCCTATGAAGAGAATGAATTTGAGCTGAAAAATGTTAATGTTGAAATGAAAGAAGGGGAATTGGCTGCTTTGGTCGGGCCATCGGGGTCAGGAAAAACAACAATAACAAACCTGCTTTTAAGATTTTATGATTTAAACAGCGGTCATATAAAGATTGGAGGCGTTGATATAAAAGATATGGATTACAATGATTTACTGGACAATATAAGCATTGTCATGCAGAATGTAATATTATTTGCAGATAGCATCTATGAAAATATAAAGGTTGGAAATAAGAATGCTACAAAGCAAGAAGTTATCGAGGCTGCGAAAAAGGCTATGATACACGATTTTATCATGACGCTTCCGGATGGGTATGATACGGTTGTGGGAGAAAACGGAGCAGGTCTGTCGGGAGGGCAGAAGCAAAGGATTTCAATAGCCAGAGCCTTTTTGAAGGATGCGCCGATCGTGATACTTGACGAAGCGACAAGTAATGTAGACCCTATTAATGAAAGAAAAATACAGATAGCGATCTCTAATCTTGCAAAGGGAAGAACCTTGATTGTCATCGCGCATCATTTGCAAACCATAAGAAGTGCCGATCAAATCCTCGTCTTTAATGAAGGAAGAATTGTTGAAAGAGGCAAGTATGATGAGCTGATTGCAAAGGAAGGATTGTTCAGGATGCTTTGGGATGCTCAAAAGCAAGCAAAAGAATGGCTTTTATGCTCATAGATAATATTGCAAGGATGTTAACGTCAGCTGAAATACCATTATCTATATTAACTGCTGTTATTGGAGCACCATTTTTTGCTTATTTATTACGAAAAACAGGAGGCAGATGGGCGTGAGATTTGGAGTTGCAGGAGGAACATTTGGTTATCATAAAAACCATATTTTGTTTGAAGATGTCAGCTTTATGGTTAAAGAGGGAGAGATATTGACCATACTTGGTCCAAATGGTGTGGGAAAAACAACATTTTTGAAATGTATGATGGGATTTCTGAAGTGGGATAAGGGAGAGACAGTTATTCAGGGCAAATCCTTTGATACTATGAAAAATATTGACATCTGGAAAAAAGTTAGCTATGTTCCCCAAGCTAAGGCTACATTGTTTCCTTACACTGTTATGGAAATGGTATTAATGGGCAGAAATCCCCATATAGGAGTACTTTCTATGCCTTCTGATAAAGATATGGCGCTATGTCATTGGGCATTAAAGGAATTGAATATTAAAAAATTAAAGGAAAAGGCTATTTCAGAACTGAGCGGTGGAGAACTACAAATGGTCCTTATGGCAAGGGCATTGGTATCGGAGCCGGATATCTTGATCCTCGATGAACCGGAGTCTAATTTAGACATCAAAAATCAACTTGTCATACTTGATATGATTCAGAAATTGTCAGTCAAAAAAAATATTAGTTGTATCATTAATACCCATTACCCTGCTCATGCTTTGAAAATCTCCGATAAAACAATTATGTTTTCCTATGATAAAAATCACATCTATGGAAAAACAAAAGACATTATTAATGAAAACAATATTAGAAAATTTTTTGAAGTCGATGCCAGAATTCTGGAGTTAGTGGAAAACAAAAGCAGTTTTAAAACTTTACTGCCGATAGGCATCTGTAAGTAAGTGAGGTCAGGCCCGGAATCATTCATTTGTTATTTTATACGGATCAAAGTTTACACCAATCGTTATTACAAGGCGGAGTGCCTTTTGAGGTAAAAAATTATTGGAAAGCAGATTGCTTGGCCGAATTACATCAATCAATTAAGCAATTAGAACGAGGGAAAGTTGTTATTAAAAGGATTGATGGCTTGGAGGAAATGGCAGATTGAATATCATTTTTACTGAAAAAAGCTTTATGGAAGCGTTTTGATGTAACTGCAATCACGATAAGATATTATCGTGATTGCAGCTATTTATAAAGAATCTCCTATTAGCTTTTTAATGCTTCGATTATTTTTTGAAATTCCCCGTTTTCTTTCAAGACTGCAAAGGCGGGGGTGTTAATGATTTCCTCAGCAAGACGCTGTTTTATAAATTCAGACTTTTCTTCTCGTACATCATTAAATGATTCATCACCGGATATATCGCTAAAAAATCTGCTGTTGTTCAAGGCCTCCCTTCCGCCATCTACAAGAGTATTCATAAATTTGACATACTGCTTTAGCATATCAATGGACTTGTCCATATGATTACTGCGAGCATATAGTTCAGCCAATTGTAAAGTACACGATCCTCCAACATTTTGAACTTCAAATAGAGTATCTAATTTAATAATTGTCTCTAAGAAAAATTGTGCATCTTCAAAACCGGACTCTTTTTCTGCGATTTTTGACAAGCCGTGAAGCACTAGCCCGCCGGTTCGGATACTTTGGAAAAGTAATCTTTGATACAAGTCTTTTGCGTTATTGTTTTCGCCCTTATGCCGGTAGATTGTTGCTAATAAAAGCATTGTATCATTTGATTTTTGGTTCATTTTTTCAGCTGTTTTTAACGCATTGTCATAATCTTCTATGGTGATATAAAGAGATGACAAAACATACAATGCGTGCTCTTTGATATCCGAATCCGATATTTCGCTTGCTTCTTCCAATACTTCACAAGCACGCTTAACCATGGCATTGCGTGTCTCTTCATTGTCTTTGAGCAGAGTAGTATACTGCCAATAAAGAGAAGCGATTACCAATTTCAATTTTGCTGCATTGGGGTATTTTTTAAGCTGCTTTTCGCAATAATCATAGGCAGAAAAGTAATCCCCCTTTAGGAATTCTTGCTCGCAAAGTGTTGTTATGATAGTTACTTCTTTTTCTGTCAAATGGCCATGAAATTCAAACAGCTCATTTATATTTGTATCCAATAAACGAGCAAGTGGAGCAAGCAAAACGATATCCGGGTAAGTGCTGCCGATTTCCCATTTAGAAACCGCCGCTTTTGATACACCGATTGCATCGGCCACCTGTTCCTGCGTAAGCCCTTTGATTTTTCTTAATTTTTGTATTACAGAACCTATGTTTAGTTCCATCTTACCACTCCTAACTTTAATTGATATTTTTATTATATAGCCTGGAAAGGATTGTTACAATGGAGCCAAATTCAACTTACGTTATTAGTTTGTATAGCGTTGATTGACATGCGAGATGTATTCTAAAAAGGGGTCAAATGAAGAAGTAAGCCGAAGGGAAAGGAGGATAGAATATAACGCCGCATCCACCCAACTATAGATAATAAACAGTAACGTTGGAAATATAATGGTACTCCAGCAACTGGTATTCCGAATCTAAGAGCTTGTATTGCTTGGATGAAGGTAAGGGGACACACCCCTCCTTCGTCAGGGAATGTCCCCAACGAATGCTCCAAAACTCGTTGCGCTCAAAC
>JAKSBV010000281.1 GCA_022360955.1 Bacillota bacterium | reverse complement strand
GCTTACATGAAGGCCTATGAAGCCGATCCGGTATCCATCTTCGGCGGTATTGTGGCAGCGAATCGAGAAATAGATGCAAAGACGGCGGAAGAGATTCATAAGATTTTTGTAGAGATCGTCATTGCGCCCTCTTTCAGTGAAGAAGCTTTGGCGGTTCTTGCCCAAAAGAAAAATATCAGACTGCTGACCCTTAAAGACATAGATGCAAAACATGCGCCGGGGACCTTCGATATGAAAAAGGTGGCCGGTGGATTGCTGGTTCAGGAAATAGACAATGAACTTTTGGATAGAGATGCACTTCAATATGTAACGGATAAGAAACCCACGGAACAAGAAATGCAAGACCTTATTTTTGCCTGGAAATTGGTTAAACATACGAAGTCCAACGCCATTACACTGGCTAAAAACAACCAATCCGTGGGGGTGGGACCGGGACAGGCCAACAGAATTACGGCTGTCAATATTGCACTCAATTATGCCGGTGAAAAAGCAAAAGGTGCGGTAATGGCTTCCGATGCATTTTTCCCGTTTCCGGATTGTGTAGAGGCCGCTGCGAAAGCAGGGATCACCGCCATTATTCAGCCCGGCGGTTCCATCAAGGATCAGGCATCCGTCGAGGCCTGCAATAAACACGGCATTGCAATGGTGTTCACGGGTATGAGACACTTTAAGCATTAGAATAGTGGGGGGAAGGGAGTGGGGAGTGAGGAGTTAACTCCAAACCCTGTGTCAAGGGACGGTTCTCTTGACACGCTCCCGTAGGAGAAATTGGTGCATTTACGCCGGTACTTAAAAATGTGAATGTCATTACCCTACAAACCCATTGAAGGGTTAACACTTATGTTCTAACGTCAAAATACAAAATACAGTGGCGGTAATGGGGTATGGTGGAAAACGGGAACAATCACTCCCTGCTCCCCACCCCCCACTCCCCACTAAAAAACCGGAGGTTTTTTTACATGAAAGTACTGGTAATCGGTGGCGGCGGCAGAGAACACACGCTGGTGTGGAAAATCAGCCAAAGTCCTTTGGTAGACAAAATCTATTGTGCCCCCGGTAACGGAGGGATTGCCCAGTTAGCCGAATGTGTCGATATAGGCGCAACAGATATTGACAGACTGGTGCAGTTTGCGGAGGAAAAGAAGATTGATTTAACGGTTGTTGCCCCGGATGACCCGTTGGTGTTGGGGGCGGTAGATGCCTTTGAAGCAAGGGGTCTGAAAGCGTTCGGACCGGATAAAAGGGCTGCAGTGCTTGAAGGCAGCAAGGTGTTTTCCAAAAACCTGATGAAAAAGTATGGTATTCCCACTGCGGGCTATGAAGTATTTGAAAACAGTCAAGAAGCTATTGACTATTTAAAAAATGCGTCCTATCCGACGGTGGTGAAAGCGGAAGGGTTAGCCCTTGGAAAAGGGGTTATCATTGCACAAAATTATGATCAAGCTGTGGAAGCGATTCAGGATATCATGCAGGATAAAAAGTTTGGTGATGCAGGGAACAGGGTTGTGATCGAAGAATTTTTGTCGGGCCAGGAAGTTTCCGTATTAGCCTTTACCGATGGTGAGACAGTGGTGCCGATGGTGAGTGCCCAGGACCATAAGAGGGCTTATGATCATGATGAAGGACTGAATACGGGCGGCATGGGTACATTTTCACCCAGTAGAATCTATACCCCTGCATTAGACGCATACTGTAGGGAACATATTTTCAAACCCACCGTACAAGCGATGAAAGCAGAAGGCCGGAAGTTCAAGGGCGTGTTGTATTTCGGACTGATCCTTACGGATGACGGGGTGAAGGTGCTGGAATATAATGCGAGATTCGGTGACCCGGAAGCCCAGGTCGTACTGCCGCGGTTGAAAAATGATTTAGTAGAGATCATGAATGCGGTGATCGACGAAAGGCTTGCGGATGTTGACGTAGAGTGGGAAGACAATGCGGCGGTATGTGTTGTCATGGCCTCCGGCGGTTATCCGGTTCAATATGAAAAGGGTTATCCCATTGAAGGGATAGCCGATGCAGAGGCTATGGAAGGGGTTGCCCTATTCCACGCCGGGACCAAGCTAGAGGGTGGCAGCATTGTCACGGCCGGCGGAAGAGTGCTGGGGGTTACGGCACTAGGGAAGCATTTGGACGAGGCCATACAGAGGGCCTATGAAGGGGTAAGCAAAATTTCATTTCAGGATATGCATTTCAGGAAAGATATAGGGATTAAGTAATGTTCGTTTGTTTTGAACAGATAGAGCCTGTGCTCTATCTGTTTTTTACTTAAAGGATATTCCATTATTATCAATTTTGTGATATATTAGAAATATCGTACTATAAATATATGAATGCATTTGAACAAAATAACGATGATGCCAGGTTTTTTTTTGTTCAAGTGTAAATGCCTTTTCAAAGGGTGATGTGGGTATGGGTAGTTGTATTTAAAATACCAAACATAAAAGAGGTGTAGCAATGAGAAAAACAGTGACGATGTTATTGTTGGTTTTAAGTTTATGGATCATTTTTGTACCGTCGGTATTTGCGGAGAGGGGCAACAGTTCGGGAAATATTGGGAATTTTGGCAAGGTAGCACAGCAAGGCGATTGGATTTATTACAGGTCTAACAATAGCCTGGTCAAGATGAAAAATGATGGCAGTGAAGAGCAAATCCTATGTGACGGGAAAGTGGATTTTATTAACGCAGCAGGTGATTGGATTTATTTTAATGCATACGGGAGCGATGACAATACCCAAGACACAGGGCTGCATAGAATAAAAACCGATGGCAGCGAAAAGCAAAAGCTGGATAACAATATGGCTTCCTATATTAATGTGGTAGATGACTGGATTTATTATGTCAACCGAGGCGATCTTTGTTCCTTATACAAGATGAGGACGGATGGCAGCGAACGGCAGAAGATTCATCCCTATGCTATGGAGGATGTCACCGTGGCAGACGGCTGGGTCTATTTTATAAATGGCTCCGATGGATATAGCTTATGTAGAATGAAAATCGACGGTACTCAGCTGACAGAATTAGCCGGTTGGCTGTCCAAAGATGCTGTTATAGACAATGATTGGATATTTTATAATGATAGTAAGCATCTTTACAAAATGAAAACCGACGGTACTCAAAAACAAATGTTGGATAAAGCAAATATAACATATGTTAATATTGAAGGAGAATGGCTTTACTATATGACACATAATGTAGATAACGGCAATAATGTATTGTATAAGATAAAAACGGACGGAAGCCAAAAAACAAAACTCCTTGAAAACGATAGCATTTATTCAATCAATATTGCTGCCGGTTGGATTTATTTTGATTATTATACAAGCCACGAAGGTATTGGCGGAGCAGCATTGTGCAGAATGCGGACGGACGGGAGTCATATGGAAAGATTTGAAATGCACACGACTTCTGATGTGAAGTTTTTAATTAATGGTGAAAGCATCACATTTACAGATGTGCCTGTACCGTTAAAAGGAGAAGTATTATTGCCCTTAAATGATGTCTTGGTGAATCTAGGGGTCAAAGACGATGAACAGCATGTGCAATGGCATGAAGAAGAACAGCGTATTACAATCAACGAAGGCGGTAAGACCATCAAACTGCAGATAGGCAGTTCTATTGCCTATGTAAATGATGTCGCGGTGGAATTGGATGATATGCCTATCGTTTATAAGGATAAGCCTCATATTCCGGCCTGGTTTGTGCTGCAAAATTTGGGTAAAAAGGTTGTGTGGAATAAAGATACGGCCACATATCTTGTAAGTGACGAGCAGGAATTTAATAAAGTAAAAGAAATAATAGAAAAATCCTATCAAGCGATGAATGAAGCAGATAGATACAAACTGGAACAAAAGGTCGATGCTATAGTTTCATATGGTGAGGAAACAGCTACGATGGAAGTAAAAACCTTCACTCAGATTGATCAAGAAAACGAGATTTTTTCTCAAAACGTAAAAAGAAATGTGAAGATAAAGCATTCTGTTGAGACATCAGAAATCGATATATGGTTTGAAAACAATACTCTCTATATCAAGCAGTCTCCTGAAAACATATGGAGGCAGATTACGTTAACAAAAGCAGCAAAAGAGCAAAAACCTAGTCAAATATCCAATTCTTATTATTTTTTAGAGCCTAATGAAATGCTCTGTGCCGGGCTTAAGGCAGAAAAGGACAGCAATCGTAAGGAATGGATACTTAAAGGTGCTGTCGTACCGGGCAGAATGGTAGAAGTGTTACTGTCAGAGGCAAATATAGAGCCTAAGGATATTGTTAATGCTTACATGGAAATACATATTGACAAACAAAAATATTATGTAAATGAAGTAAGCATACGGGTGGAGTGTGAACTGGATATTTCGCTGGATATGACAGCTGTCTGGACCACCAGCGATATCAATGGAAATTTTACAATCACTGTGCCAAAAGAAATCAAACAGGCATCGAAAGCGGTTGAAGAAGTCAACGTCACGGAAGAGATTGAGAAAGGTGATGGATTGCTTGAGGCGGGAGATTTTGACGGAGCTATCAAAAGCTATGATAAAGCGATAGAAGCGGATGCCCGGGCGGCTGATGCCTATGCCGGCAAAGCGATGGCCTTATATCATTTAAATAGGTTTGAAGAATCCATAACCGTTCTTGACCAATATATCGTACTGCGCCCTAAAGATGACGACGCAGTTGTTTGGAAAGCCCAGAATTATATTTATTTGAATGAGTACGATAAAGCCGTGGACCTTTGTGAACAGGTGATTGAGCAAAATGCGCGCAATGATTTTGCGTATAATGTAAAAGGCCTGGCCTATCTTCGTAAAGGCCGGTATAATGATGCCTTAGGTGCTTTTGACAAAGCGATTGAGATAGATAACAGGTATGAAGATGCTTATGTGAATAAAATAACTGCTCTATACTATCAGAAAAGCTATTCGGAATGCATCGCTTTTGCAGATAAGGCCGGAAAGCTTTTCGAGGATAATGAAGACATCCCTTGGCTTAAAGCGCAATGCTATTCTGAGCAGTACAAACACGATGAGGCCGTTAAAGCGTATGAGGATGTATTAGCAATAAATCCGAATAACGATACTGTCGCTGTAAGGCTGGGGTGGGAATATTATATACTGCAGGACTATGATAAAGGCTTTGAATATGCTGAAAAGGCTTTAAGTATAAATGACCAATCCCCATCAGCGTTGGCATTAAAAGCGGCATTGGAAAAAACCAAATTACCGCAGGCACAAAGGATTGTGGATTTTGTCAAGGAAAATTATCTCTATGTCAAGCAAATTGCTGCTTTTGAGGATAAATCCAAAGCCTTCATGAACAAAAAGCAGGTAAATTTACAAGATATTCAGGACTATATTGAGGCGATAAAAGTGGAAGGGGATATCTTTACTTTAGTGGTTGGCGGAGATGAGTATGAGGCCTTGGCGAATCGGAAGGATGCCGATCATATTTCCTATAAAAGATTGGATAAAAATAAGGAGTATATAAGAATTAACAGCTTTGATTACGATGTGGGGTTAGCATTTAAGACGATTCTGGATAAGATCGAAAAGCCTGAAAGTAAAACGCTGATAATAGATTTAAGAGATAATGGAGGGGGGCTGACCGATATATCCAATGATATATTGGATTACCTTTTGCCGGGATGCATGACAAGCTTTATGATTGATAGAGATGGTTATATAAGTCCCTATTATTCCAATGAAAATCAGACAGCCTTTGAGAAAATCATTGTGATGGTGAATGAACATTCTGCCAGCAGTTCCGAATTGTTGGCCCTTGGCTTGAAAAAGTATCTCAATAATGTGGTGATTATTGGCCGGCCAACGGTAGGAAAGGGTGTAGGTCAGATCATATATGAAGATAAAAAGAGAAAATATATCATATATTTGGTGAATCATCATTGGAACGTGAAGGAAGAGAACATTAATGACAGTCAGATTGTGCCCGACATACATATCGAAGGCTCGGAAGATTCCGACTATTTTGACGTTATCGACAGACTCACCGCTAAGCAACGATAATAGCATTTTGCCAGGGGGAAAGGATAGGGTGAGAAAAAATGAAAAATTCGGGAGGGTATTATGATTGATCTTACTAAATATTGGTTAATGAGATATGGTCTCAGCGAACAATTGGCGCCTTATGCGGCAACCACCATTGTAATTGCTGTTGTTGTAATATTGAGTGTAATAGCGGACCTCATTACGAAAAAACTTATATTGAATGCCATATCCGGTTATGTTAAAAAAAGTAAAGCAAAATGGGATGATGTTTTGCTCGAGCGAAAAGTATTTGAACGGCTGGCACATATTGCCCCGGCCCTTGTCGTTCATATATTTGCATCGGTTTTTTCACCCTATCAAGAGTGGATTCAGCGATTTGCGACGTCCTATATGTTATTGATCGGACTTTTGGTGGCCGATTCTCTTCTGGACGCCGTTGATGATATCTACAGGACGTTTAAGGTTTCGAAGGAGAGACCTATCAAGGGATATCTCCAGGTAGTTAAAATAATTATAACCATTATCGGTGTTATAAGCATTATCGCAACATTGATGAACCGGTCGCCGTGGATTTTCCTAAGCGGTATCGGCGCAATGACAGCCGTCATTTTATTAATATTTAAAGATTCTATTTTAGGGCTGGTTGCCAGCATACAAATGGCTGCCAACAACATGGTGCGGCTGGGGGACTGGATTTCTATGCCTCAATATGGAGCCGACGGAGATGTGATTGATGTTTCTTTAAATACTGTAAAGGTCCAGAATTGGGATAAAACCATTACTACCATTCCCACGTATGCACTGATTTCCGAATCTTTTATAAACTGGCGAGGTATGCTGGATTCGGGAGGAAGACGCATCAAAAGGGCGGTATATATCGATATGACCAGTGTCCGATTCTGCAGCGATGAGATGCTGGAGCGCTTTAAAAAAATCGAGTATATTCATGAATATATTCACGCCAAAGAACAGGAGATTGAGCAATATAATCAAGAACGCAGTATCGATATATCCCAAGCGGTTAACGGCAGGCGTTTGACGAATATCGGTACGTTCAGAGCTTATGTGGAGCGTTATCTCAGAAACCATCCCAGCATTCATAATAACATGACTTTATTGGTCAGACAGCTTCCCCTTTCGGAAAAAGGTCTGCCCATAGAGATCTATGCTTTTGCCAATGATACGGCGTGGGCCAGCTATGAGGCCATTCAGGCGGATATTTTTGATCATATGCTGGCTGTGATTCCCGAGTTTGACCTTCGCGTTTTCCAGAGTCCGACAGGTTATGACTTGAGGGATGGACTTAAAGCGGAATAAATAGTTGAGAGATGAGGGTTGAGAATAAACCGTCCACCGTTTACGGCACCTTGCCGCCGATCACTTTGTGTTCCGGTTCGGTTGTATTCCGCCCTCCGATCTTTTAATCTTGGAATACCAGTTGTTGGAATAATTTTTTTCAACCAGAATTTATACACCCCATTTCATTCAAAATAGTTGCAATTGAAAAAATAATGTGCTACAATATAGGTATTACCTATTACGT
>JAKSBV010000066.1 GCA_022360955.1 Bacillota bacterium | reverse complement strand
GAAAACGCTACTTATAAAATATGGGTGGAAGATGCAAGGTCCATTAATTTAAAATCTTCTTTGGTACACAAGTACAATTTAGCAGGTACTGCAGCGTGGAGAAGAGGTTTTGAAACCGAAGATATCTGGCAGGTACTGACAAAAAATTTAAAGGAAAAGCAGAACTATACCCAGTGGGCAAAGGCAAATGGCTTGGAGGATAGGGTATTTGATTAGAAGCGGACAATGTAGAATAGTGACCGCGGAATATACCGTTCATAAAGTATATCTTGGCGTCGACAATGAATAGGGCAGCACTATAACAAATTGTGTCGTTCACGCCGATAATATTATTAATGGGTTAAAAGTGAGGTGTGGGCAACTGACATGAATTTGCTGAAATTATTTAAGAAAAAGGAAAGAGTTAAATTTGACAGAAAAATTTTAAGAAAAAATGATATTTCCCTTTTAATTGTTGACGAGCGCTGGAATTCCCTTTTTACAGCCGAGGAAAAAACGGCTGAAATTATTTCCCATGAAGAAAAGTTAAGGCATCTTTTAAAGGAACAGGCGAGAGTAGGTACCGAGCAAAAAGAAATAGCCGGTACTAAGAAGACTTGTATGGATAGAATCATGCAACTTACCGAGACCGCGTACGAAGACAATAATACTGAAGCACTGGGGGAAATGCAGCATTGTCAGGATGAAATAAACCGTATTAACGAACGAACTACAACCATACAACAAGAACTGGAGGAGATTACGGACAAGATACAAGATGCTAACCTCGCATTGCTGGAGGCCACGGTCAATGCAGTCTATTGGAAGATGCAGAGCAGACGGCAAAAAATAGAAGAATTGGTACAGGAAACAGACTTATTAAAGAAAAAATTAAGACAGTGTTCAAGTGAAAAACAGGAACTGGACGAGCGGGTGACCCATGTCTATTCCTATTTTCACGATTTGCTTGGGAGAGAAGAATTAGAGAGATTGGACAGGGAGTATATGATCTAATCGTTGACAGGTGACAGTGGAAAGTTTATGAGCTGAATACCCCCTCGGTCTTTCATCTCAAGTTTTTTTTATATGTTCAATAGGGAGTAGGTATAGTGTGATTATCGGAACGGGTGTTGATATTGTTGAAATCGAACGGATTAAGAAAGCCATTGAGAAAAACAGTAGATTTCTTGAACGTTTCTTTTCCGACCGCGAAAGAGCATATTTTGAAAGCAGGCATAACCGTTGTGAAGTGGTAGCCGGTAACTTTGCCGCAAAGGAGGCCTTTTCCAAAGCCATTGGAACAGGTATACGAAACTTTGCCCTTAAAGATGTGGAAATTTTAAGAGATTCTTTAGGAAAGCCGTACATAAATTTACAGAATGCTGCATACACCATAGCCAATAAGAGGGGAGACGGAATATTTCATGTTTCCATATCCCATTGTAAACATTATGCAGTAGCGACCGTAACGATGGAAATATGTTGAACGTTGAAAGTTTGGTTTGAAAAACCATAAACCGTCAATCTAAAGGAGCAACCGACTGTGAGGTGTTGACATGAAAGTAGCAAATTGTAGTCAGATGAAAAATATTGACCGAACCGCTATCGACGAGATTGGTATTCCCGGTATTGTTTTAATGGAAAACGCGGCCTTAAAAGTTGTGGAGGAAATCAAAGGGACACTGGGAGAAATAGGTTACAAGAGCATAGTGATATTTTGCGGAAAAGGGAATAACGGTGGAGATGGTTTTGCAATTGCCAGACATTTGCGTAATATGGGGGCTAATGTTCTGGTAATATTACTTGCGGATGAGAATGAGATCAAAGGTGATGCGCTCATTAATTTTAAAATTATTCGCCAATTGAGTATTAAAATTGCACAGGTATACAACAGAACCGCATTAGAAGAAATAGCTGCCAGCTTATATATGTGTGATTTGGTTGTAGATGCTATTTTTGGAACGGGCATAAAAGGTAAAATTACGGGGATAGCAGATGATATTATACAATTGATTAATTTTTCCGGCCGGTATGTTATTTCCGTTGACATACCAAGCGGCATTAATGGGGATGACGGACGGATCTGCGGTATATGTGTAAATGCGGATAAAACGGTTACTTTTGTTTTACCGAAGATAGGGCTGTTGAATTTCCCGGCGGCGGATTATGTGGGAGAACTTGTTATTGCAGATATATCGATTCCCCATAGTATAATTCAAGCGCAAAATATCAATATTAATACTATAGGGCGGGAAGATATCAAAGCCTTGCTGCCGCTGCGAAAAAATGATTCAAATAAGGGAGACTATGGAAAAATAGTTGTAGTAGCCGGTTCAACAGGTATGACAGGGGCGGCTGCCCTTGCAGCAACGGCCGCGTTAAGAAGCGGGTCCGGATTAGTGACGGTAGGTATTCCCAAAAGCCTTAACATGTTGATGGAGGTGAAACTCACTGAGGCCATGAGCCTGCCGCTGGAAGACGATGGGAAAGGCGTGTTGTCACAATCATGTGCTTCTCAGATTCTCGAAAAAATGCGTAAGACAGATGTATTGGTATTTGGTCCCGGACTTACGAACGAGCCATCCGTATCGGACATACTAGCGGATATATTGAAGAAAGCCGATATTCCCATAATTATTGATGCAGATGGTATAAATGCGTTGGCTAAGAATATAAATATATTAAAGGAATGCAATTGTCCTGTGGTGATTACGCCTCATCCGGGAGAGATGTCTCGCTTAACCGGATTGGATATTCGGCATATACAATCGGATAGGATCGAAGTGGCACAAAAATTCGCACAAGAATGGCAGGTCACTGTGGTATTAAAAGGTGCACGTACAATCATTGCTTGGCCGACGGGAGAAACATTCATTAATACCACAGGCAACCCGGGTATGGCTACAGGTGGAACGGGAGATGTTCTTTCGGGCCTCATAGCATCTTTAATAGGTCAGGGGTTAGATATCAATCGCGCTGCGATGATGGGCGTATATATCCATGGATTTGCAGCTGATTTGGAAGTGGGCCAAAAAGGGCAGCACGGGCTAATAGCCACAGATATTGTTGAAGCACTGCCGATGGCTTTTTATGAATTAAGCAATGCGTAAGATGATTGCAGCGGACAGTTTTGAAGGCTGGTTTTGACGAACCTTTTAGGAATGCACCTAAGTAAAGAGAGGGTGTGTTTCTAAACCTTAGATATATATTATGGAATAGAAGACTTGTAGTTTAGGGGGCGCAGCAGAGGAGGAAATAGATGTGAAGGTAAAGGATATTATGAGCACAGATGTGGTGTCGGTCGGGAGAGACACCACGATAGAAGAGGTTGCTCGTATTTTAGTCCATAATGGAATGACAAGCGCTCCGGTGGTGGATGAGCACAATCAGATCATAGGTATTGTTTCGGAAAAAGACTTAATCTACAAAGATATTGATCCTTCTGTGCCGTCTGCCACGGAATATTTAGGAGGCATTATTTTTTTAAACGGTTTAGAGCATTACCACGAAGCATTAAAGAAGCTGACAGCTACAAGGGTGGAGCAAATGATGACGCGGGAAGTAATAACCGTTAAGCCTGACGATACGATCAAAGAATTAGGAAGAATGCTTGTGGACGCAGGCATTAACAGTATTCCGGTGACGGAAAAAGGGAAATTGGTAGGCATTGTGAGCAGTACCGATATTGTTAAGACGTTGCTGCAGTAGGCAGGGTATAGTAAGCAGGGTACAGTTAGAACCATTGATTATGTATGTCTGTGCCGTATACTCTACCCTGTACGCTGATCAGGTGGGGGTGGATTTTTGATAAGGCGTAAGCATTTAATGCTGTTGCTTACACTGATGATGACACTGTGTGCTTGCTCAAATGGTGGCATGAGTGCAGATATATACGAACGCATATACGAACAATACAATCAACTCAACAGTTATCATAGCAAAATAAGAATGACTGTAACGAGTAACAAGACAACCAAAACATATGTCATGAACCAATACTATAAAGCGCCTGATCGATATAAAATTGAGATATTGGAACCGGAAGATATCCGCGGATTGGTTACGGTATATTCCGGCAGCAATGTAACGACGATTTATCCTGAGATTCAGGGGAAATTTACGTTGATGAACTTTACCCCCATTGACAAATCTTATATTTTTATCTCGGATTTTTTTGAAACCTATTATAAATCCGAGCAGACCACAGTCTTTATGGTAAATAAAACAGAGAGTCGGCAGACCGTTTTAGAAGCCAATATACCCGGCAGCAACATCTATCGATTCAATCAAAAAATGTGGATTGACAACAATACCCTCCTCCCATTAAAGATGGAGATTTATGACATAAAGAAGAAAGCGGTCATTAGCATAACGTATGATGAAGTTGAATTAAATACAGAACTTGAGGATAAGATATTTGAGCTTGGGGGTTAACGAATGACCAAAATGTTTAAGAGAGCCTGGGCAGAGGTTAACTTGGATCATATTGCCCATAACATGAGAGAAATTAGACGCGTTACATCCGGGAATGCTAAAATTATGGCAATCGTAAAGGCAGATGCATATGGACATGGATTTCTGGAAGTGTCCAAGACCTTATTGGAAAACGGCGCTGATTATTTAGCAGTGGCGTTGCTTGACGAAGCCAGGCAGTTAAGAAATTGTGGGATTGATGTGCCAATCGTTATTTTGGGTCATACGCCTGAACCCCGGGTCGAGGAGTTGATTCGCTTCGATATCACACAGACAGTGTTTAGCTATACTTTAGCTGAGGTCATTTCCAGGGTGGCTGTGGCACAGAATAAAAGGGCTAAGATTCACATAAAAGTTGACACCGGCATGACAAGGCTTGGATTTAGCGTTGATGAAAAGGGTATACGGACAATATTATCCATTGCCAGATTACCCGGAATAGAGATTGAAGGCATCTTTACGCATTTTGCTTCGGCAGATGAAGAAGATACCGGTTTTACCAAATACCAATTTGAAAAGTTTATATCGATATGCGATAGGCTTAAAAAAGAGAATCTGGATATACCTATCAAACATGCATGCAATAGTGCAGGGATCATGCAATTTCCCGAAATGCATTTGGATATGGTTAGACCGGGCATAGTGTTATATGGATTATATCCTTCCGATGAAGTAAATAAGGGGAAAATTCATCTTAAGCCTGCAATGCAGCTGAAAGCGATTATCACCCAGTTAAAGGAGGTGCCGGCGGGTATTTCCGTAAGCTATGGCCGTGTATATACTACGCAAAGGGATTCGGTAGTTGCGACCATACCGATAGGTTATGCCGACGGAGTTTCCAGAATATTAACAGGACGAGCAAAAATGATCGCCGGTGATAAAATAGTTCCGGTCATTGGAAGAATATGCATGGATTACTGTATGATTGATGTGACCGATCTAAAAGGGATTACAGTAGGAGATGAGGTCGTTATATTCGGTCGGAAAGATGAGCTGCATATACCTGTAGAAGATATTGCCCGTTCAATGGGAACCGTAAACTATGAAATAGTATGTATTATCGGCAAAAGAATACCTAGGGTGTATATTCAGGATGGGAAAGTTGTAGAGGTGCTGAACTATTTGGTGTAGAATCCGTCCAAAGTTGACAAAGTTAATCTGTTGTGCCGGTTTGATAGCATAACGCGTTAAGTTGCATTTGTGTTTCGTGAAGGATGTACTAATTTTTACAGTTGACTTATGCGGGATGGAAAGTATATAATAATATATATAATTGGATATACTATGGCATATAAGTATGCGTGATACACATCAATGGTGTAGATTTTCCCTTTAAGAAATTTTAAGAACGGGGGCCTGATTATTTTGTCACACTTAAAAAAAATATTAATAAGTCTTCCTGATAGCCTTTTACAGGAAGTAGATTCGATTGTTATGGTGGAAAAAATGAATAGAAGTGAATTTGTCAGAGAAGCAATGAAATTGTATATTAGAGAAAAAAGAAAGATAGAAATGAGGGATAAAATGAAGAAGGGATATCAGGAAATGGCAGGCATTAACCTCAAACTGGCAGAAATGTGTTTTGATGTGGATAGTGAATTGCAGTTGAATTATGAGGAAAAACTAGCGGAGTGTGAATAAAGTGGTTGTAAAGAGAGGAGATATTTATTATGCTGATTTGAGTCCTGTGGTTGGTTCGGAACAGGGCGGTATAAGACCGGTATTGATCGTCCAAAATGACGTTGGGAACAAATATAGTCCGACAGTTATAGCGGCTGCTATCACTTCCCAGATTAATAAAGCGAAACTGCCTACTCACATTGAGATCAATGCACAGGAGTACGGATTATCCAAAGATTCTGTTATCCTTTTGGAGCAGATCAGGACAATAGATAAAAGACGATTAAAAGAAAAAATAGGACGTCTGGACGACGAACTGATGATAAGGGTCAATGAAGCATTAAATGTCAGTTTCGGATTAGTCGATATATGAAACTAAGGTTATTTGACCGTAAGCTTAAAGTGGTGGGGGGAAACATATGAAAAAGTATTTTACGAACACAAGAAAAATAATGCTATTTGTGATGGTGATTGTTTTAGCGACAGTAGGTGTGCAAATCGTCTATGGAGATGCAGGGGAGCCTGGTTCCCAGCAGGACCCTATTATTACGCAAAGCTATCTGGAAGAGATAGTTGTGCCACAGTTATATGATTACATAAACGAAAACATAGGAAATTTGACAAAAAAAATAGATGCCTTACCGGCGCAGCAAGGACAAGATGCAAATAAGTTTAATGTGGTAACGGTTAACGCCGGGCAACAGTTGATAGGCGGGGCAGGGACCGAATTGATTCTCCGGCAGGGCAGTGCCTCTATTATTTCTACCGAGAAAGGCGGTTTGGCAGATACTACCCAAGGGAAGGATCTTCAGAATGGCGAAAAGATGCCCCCTAATCATTTGCTAATTATTCCGTTGGAAGATGGGAGAGGATTTACCGCCAATGAGGATAATGTATTGGTAATGGTGAAAGGTACATATACGATTCGGCAGTAGGAAAGGCCGGGTCGGCAAAAAGCGAGGAAACGAAAAGGCACCTATTTTAGGGTGCTTTTTGTTTGGATATCTGGATCAAAAAGTTTGGAAAATTTATGCTAGTACTTTTAAAGATCCTGTGATAAAATGGGGTAAAAATAGAAGGTGTACAAAAAGTACCTGCAGGGATAAAGAAACATAAACAGTATCTTATATTAAGATGGTGATATCTATCATGAGCAATGCAATATTTCCTGTTATCACGGAGCATGACAAAAGCCTTCCCTTCTATCTTATAGGTATCGGGTGCCGGTGGCATCAGGAGCCTATTATGCGACCCAGAGGATATCCGAATTTTCAATGGATACAATGCTATCAAGGTGAAGGCGAACTGATTTTGGAGGGGCAAAGGTATAGGGTGAAAGCACAACAGGGCATGCTTTTATACCCTGAAATTCCCCATGAATATTATGCAGTCAAAGAACCTTGGGAAGTCGATTGGATTGATTTTAGCGGGTATCAGATTGAACATTTGCTTAAAATGATAGGGTTATATAAGTCGGAAGTATTGATGATTGCCAATAGTGAAATGCTTTTATCCAAAATGAGAAAAGCAGTTGGCATTTTGAAATCGGACAGCCTATTAAAAGGGCCCGATTGTTCTATTATCATATACGAGATACTGATGGATCTGTTGAAATTTGCTTCAAGGAGCAGTGATGAATCCATTCAGGAGCAGCACCAAAGACTGCGGCCGGTATTTGAGTATATTACACAGCATTATCCCAGGGTGATTACACTAGAGGACTTAGCGGGCATCATTCATGTAACACCGGAACATTTCTGTTTATTGTTTAAAAAGACTATGAAGATGAGGCCCTTTGAATATCTTAACAATGTGCGAATCAATAAAAGCAAGGATATGATCGTAAAGGATAGCAATATGAGGATCGGCGAGATTGCCGCGGCAGTAGGATATGATAATACCAGTTACTTTTGCAGTATGTTTAAGAAAATGGAGGGGATGAGCCCCGGAAAGTTTAGGAAATTGCACGGCATTTAGTGTTAGGCTGTTTTGAAGCTTTCAACATCCCTTTCCTCTTGTTTGAATCATGTGAAAAAATCTTATGATTTCGATAGCACTAAAGATAACCAACTTTAGCCTTTAAAATATTATTTACACAAAGGGCGTTTTAAAAAATACATTATACATGTTATGGATGTCCACGGATCATAAGTTTCACTTTTTTGAAACGCCTTCTGATCGGGTATGGATTGAATAAAGATAGCGCACTTTACACCTAAATACATTTGAACAAACAACGATGTTTTTACGATTTTTGTGTAAACATAGATT
>JAKSBV010000500.1 GCA_022360955.1 Bacillota bacterium | reverse complement strand
CTGACTTCCGACCTCCGGTTCATAGGATTATATTTCTAGTTCCAGTGTTTATTATTTATACCAAGGCCCGCCTGTTCGGTGACCTTTATTTATTTTCTGCCTTCCAGCTCTTGATAAATGTCCCCCAGCTCAAGTCCCTGTTCCACAAGCATGACCAGCAAATGATACAACAAATCCGCTACCTCATAACGAATTTCACCGGTATCTTTGTTTTTCGCCGCAATAATCACTTCTGCCGTCTCTTCTCCAACTTTTTTCAGTATCTTATCAAGGCCTTTTTCAAATAAATAGTTGGTATAGGAACCTTCTTTAGGATTTTTAACTCTATCCGCAATAACATCATAGACCTCTTGCAGCACTTTTGCTTTATCAAAACCCTTGCTTTCCGCTTCTTCCATTTGTCCGTCTCGACAGACCCTGTAAAAACAGGAATATCGGTTGGTATGGCAGGCGGCCTCTACTTGCTCTACCAGCACTACCAGACAATCTTCATCACAATCCACCCGCATCTCTTGTACATACTGAAAATGGCCCGATGTCTCACCTTTCAACCACAATTTTTGTCGACTTCTGCTCCAAAAATGGGTCTTGCCTGTTGCCATGGTTTTATGCACAGCCTCCCCATTCATATACGCCATCATCAACACTTCCCCGCTTTTGCAGTCCTGCACAATAGCCGGGATAAGTCCTTTATCGTCAAATTTCAATTGCTCCACAAAATCCATATTCCTCTTCCTCCATCATATTTAACTAATCCTATCATAACCCCTCATCCTAGCGTCTATTCACTGACAGCGGACAGTTCCCTACCCACCACCCACTACCAGCTACCCACCACTACCTCACTTCCACCCCCTTTTCTCTCAAATACGCTTTCAAATCCTTAATCTCCATTTCCTTGTAATGGAATAAAGATGCTGCTAACGCTGCATCGGCCTGTCCTGTTGTAAGCACGTCATAAAAATGCTCCGTTGTTCCCGCACCGCCGGAAGCGATCACAGGAATCTTTACTTCTGAGGATATAGCACGGGTTAAGGCCATATCATAACCGTTTTTCGTACCATCACAGTCCATGCTGGTCAGCAAAATCTCACCCGCTCCCTTTTGCTCCGCTTCTATTGCCCATTCCACGGCGTCCTTATGGGTATTCACCCGACCTCCATTGAGGTATACTTCCCAACCGTCTCCGTAATCCCTTCTTTTCGCATCAATAGCCACAACCACACACTGGCTGCCAAACTTCCAAGCCGCTTCGGAGATTAATGCGGGCCTTTTCAACGCAGCCGAGTTAACAGAGATCTTATCGGCTCCTTCTTTCAAAATGGCCCTAAAATCCTCAACGGTTCGAATACCCCCACCAACCGTAAAAGGTATAAACACCTGCTCTGCCGTCCTTCTTACCATATCCAGCATGATACTTCTCGCATCCGATGACGCCGTAATATCCAAAAATACCAGTTCGTCCGCACCGGCCTTATCGTATATCGCCGCAACTTCAACAGGATCTCCGGCATCACGAAGATTCACGAAATTTACACCTTTCACCACTCTTCCTGCATGAACATCCAGACAGGGTATAATTCTCTTTGCTAACATACTTATCACCCCAAAGTCAGCGGACAGTTCACGGTCTATCCGGCTGAGCGTCGATGGCTGAGGGCTGAGGATTGGAATTGCCCTTAGACCTCAGCGTTCGGCCATCAACCCTCAGCTAATCATTCGCCGTCGGCTGTCCGCTATATTTTAATCGCTTCCTTCAAATCCACATTACCCGTATAAAGCGCTTTCCCAACGATTGCCCCTTCTACGCCGGTCTCTTTCAGATTTTTAATATCATCTATATGGCTTACCCCTCCCGACGCAATAACATCAATCGACAAGTGCTGAACCATTTCTCGCGTAGCCCCTATATTAGGACCTTGCAGCATCCCGTCTCGCGATATATCCGTATATACAATGGTCTTCACACCCATTGCCTCCATCTTCTTGGCAAAACCTATCGCCGAAAAGTCACTGACCGTTTCCCAGCCTTCTATTGCAACCTTGCCTTCTTTTGCATCAATCCCGATCACTATGCTCTCGCCGTACTGCTCTACCGCTTGCGTCACAAACAACGGATCTTTGACAGCCGATGTACCCAAGATCACTCTTGTTACACCATCATTCAGTATTTCCTTCACCGTATCCAGATTCCTTATGCCACCACCCAGCTGAACGGGCACATTTACCGCATTTGCGATCTCTTTTATAACTTCCCGATTAACCCTTTGTCCCGTGAGGGCACCATCCAAATCTACAAGATGAATATATGCTGCCCCGGACTGCTCCCATTTTTTCGCCATTTCAACAGGGTTATCCGAATATACCGTTACATCCTCAAACCTTCCCTGCAACAATCGTACACATTTTCCCTGTTTGATATCAATTGCCGGATATATAACCATTAACGCTCCTCCTGTTTTCATTCGTTTATAGTCGTCATCATCAAAAAGTCACAGCGCCGTATTTTTCTTAGCGGACACCTAAACACTTAATCTCCATGCATACACCGTATTCTTCATGGGCTTATCACTTGTTCCGCAAAATTTTTGAGTATTTTTAAGCCCGTTCTTCCGCTCTTTTCAGGGTGAAATTGCGTGGCAAAGATATTATCTCGACTGACCGCTACATCAAATTCAATGCCATAATGGGTTGTAGCAATCACATCCTCTTTATTTTCCGCCTCTAGATAATAGGAATGTACAAAATAAACATAGGCATTATTTTCCATATTTTTTAATAACGGATTGTCACCGGCAGCCTTTAATTTATTCCATCCCATATGCGGCACTTTTAATGCAAGATTTTCAGGCAGGCGTTTGATCCTTCCCGGCAAAACACCTAAACCGCGAACCCTTCCCCCTTCTTCGCTATAATCAAATAAGAGCTGCATACCCAGACATATGCCCAGAAAAGGTTTGCCGGTCTCTACCAGTTGATGCACCATCTTATCCATACCGTCTTTTTTTAGCCGCTCCATTGCATCGGCAAAAGCACCTACGCCCGGTAATATTACCCCATCGGCTTTACTAATAAAATCTTTATCCCCGGAAACCCTGGCCTCATAGCCCAAAAAATGCAGGGCCTTTTCTACACTTCGCAGATTTCCTACACCATAATCAATCACCGCAATCATGGATACCCCTCCTATATTCTCTCTTTAATCTTCTCAACAATATCCATAATTCTCTTTCTTTCCATCTTCATGCTCACCCTATTTACCACCAACCGGGCACTAATATCACATATTTCCTCCAATACGACCAGACCGTTTTCCTTTAGTGTTTTACCGCTTTCCACAATATCAACGATTACTTCCGATAAGCCGACCAACGGCGCAAGTTCTACCGAACCGTTTAATTTAATCACTTCTATGGTCTGCCCCTTTTTAATCTGAAAATAATCTTTGGCAATGCGTACATACTTTGTGGCAATTCTCTTATTATTCAAACTATCCAGCTTTCCTTGCAGCGTTGCCAGTCCTGCCACCACCATTTTACATGCACCACATTTGAGATTGACCATCTCATAGAGGTTGCGGCCTTCTTCCAATAACGTATCTTTGCCTACAATCCCAATGTCTGCAGCTCCATACTCTACATATGTGGGTACATCTGACGCCTTCACCAGAATGAATCTTAATTTATGCTCTTCATCCTTAAATATAAGCTTCCTTGACTTCTCTTTCATTTCACTGCATGTAAAACCGATTTGTTCAAATATATCAATCGAAAACTCCGCCAATCTGCCCTTTGCAAGCGCAATCGTAATATCTTTCACACCGTTCCCTCCTATATTTAGTAGGCAGCGTACCATTCTGAGTGTATAAAGTCCGGTTGAAGAAAATGATTTCGCAAATCCTCCGTTCCGTACAATCAGCTATCTTTCAGCAGTGCCTTTACCGTTGTTTTCACTTTCTCATCCGTTAATAAATTATAAAGTTCAATGTTTTCTTCATCATAAACCGTAATAATACCGTCTATTCCTTTTTGTTTTGCATAAGCACCAACATCCTCCGGATTACCTGTGCCCAAATACATTTCAATAATCAGTCCCTGACTTCTGAGCTCATCGGCAATCTCGAAAGCCCTTCTTCTGCCACTGTCCAAATAGTAGATTAAACTGTCGATCTTCCAGCTTTTAAACGCCACCTGCTGCCCTTCCAACGCCGACATAAGGCGATTAATGCCAATCGCTACACCCATAGCCGAGATATTATTGCCAAATTCATTGATCAATCCGTCATATCTGCCTCCCGAACACAGGGGAAAACCTAACCCGTGGGTAAAGCCCTTGAATATAATGCCCGTATAATAATTAATACTTTGTACCATGGCCAAATCTACCGATATGTATTTTTCCAAACCGTAATCCACCAAGATATTATACACTTTTCGTATGTTTTGCAAGGCATTCAGCGATTTTGCATTGGAGGTGTTTCTTTCAACTTTATCGATGACGCCTATATCCCCAAATAATGAAGGAAGGCTTAGTATGATATCTTTTAAATTATCCGGGATACTGTAACTGCAGACCAGTTCTTCTATGCCTAGAGCATCTTTATTGTCAATCAGCACCCGCATTTTTTCCACCGCATCCTCATTTAATCCTGTCTGTTCCATGAGGCCTTTAAAAAACTCCACCTGTCCGATTTCTATTTGAAACGCTTTGAGCCCGGAAGCAAGGAGAGCATTGATGGTTAATGCAATCACTTCCGCGTCTGCTTCCGGTGTATTGGCGCCTATCAATTCGATTCCGGCCTGGGTAAACTCTCGCAGCTTAGCCCCTTGATACGGTTCGTCATAGCGAAAAGCATTGCCGATATAGCATAATCTTACAGGCGGCTTCAGATTTTTATACTTTGTTGCAATAATTCTCGCAATAGGCGTCGTAATATCGGGACGCAATACCAAAATTCTGCCTTGGCGGTCAAAAAACTTGAACATGGTTTCCTGTTCAATGAGCCCCGATTCTCCTGCAAACACATCATAGAATTCAAAGGTAGGAGGCTGTATTTCATAATATCCATAGCTCTGAAAAATGCTTGCGATGCGTTCTTCAATTTCTCTTTTTATGATACAATCTTTTTCTAAAATATCCTGTACCCCTTCAGGCGTATGTAATTTCCACTTTAACAAATGTTACACCCCATTTCCACTCTTATCGCTTTAGTGTATTAAAGTGATAAATCGGTAAAGTAGTAGCTATGATGATTATAATATGTTCCCATATGTTTGTCAACAAAAAATCTTGAAAAACACAAGCGGGGATGGCTTTGATCTGCCTTTCCGCTCGGAAAGACAAATCAAAAATCATCCCCGCTTATACCAAACCGTTTGCACTCACTCTTGATCCAGATTGGTAAGTACATTGTCAAATACATTAATCACACATTTCTTTCCGTCCCAATTTCTGCATATATTGCATGATATATTCTCTGCAGCAGCCGAAACCGTACTATTGATGGTTCCGCCCGAATCAAAATACTGACAAGACTGTGCCACTGCCATCAATTGTGCTTCACCGGCATAATTCATATTGATCTGCCTCCTTTACTAAAGATAACCGACTTTAAACCTGACAACACCTTTTATACAAACAACGATGATTCTACGTTTTTTGTGTAAATATAAATTCAATTTTAAAGTTGGTTATCTATATTTGATATCCCATCTTGTTTTTAATATTTGTATAATGGTACAAAATTATTCTGCATCATACAAAACGGGCAAAAAAAAACACGCCTATTGACGTGCCGTTTAGAGGATCAGTTACCTATTGTATAAAATGTAAACTCCAATAAAGGTATTACAATTATGCCCGCATTCTTATTCTTTATACTTTTTATTTCTAATTTTTGTATTTTTCCAGGCTTGCAGACACTTCATTCAGACGATATACAATCTTTTGTATTTCATCAAAATCACTGTTTACCTGTTGAACTTTATCATTGATCTCGTCCTGAGAACCACGGGTATTTTCTATCGAATGCAGTATGTGTTTAAGCGAATTGATCAATTCCAGGATAAACGCCTTGATCTCGATAATAAATGCTGCAGTCGTGTCCAAGGATACAACTAATTCATTAATATCGTTTTTTGTGCTTTCCATACTATTCCCTGTTTTCTCGATCCTATGATCTCCTTTTTCAAAGGCTTCAACACCCGTATCTATCAAGGACACTGCGTTCCTAACTTTTACATGCAGCTTATGCACAACGCGTTCAATGCCCTGTGCGGCTTTATTGCTATTATCGGCCAGCTTATTGATTTCATCGGCAACCACTGCAAACCCTTTGCCCGACTCTCCTGCTCTTGAAGCTTCTATGGCTGCATTCAAGGCAAGCAAATTCGTTCTGGAGGCAATGCCTTTTATCGATTCTGTCATCTCTTGAATTTGTAATGCCGCATCTTCCAATTCCTCCATAGAAGAAACAGTCTTATTCATGGATGCATTGACTTCAGTCATACTATTTTGCACATCCTGCAGTAACCCATGACTATTTTGAACGGATTGCCGGGCTTTTTGCCCCACTTCCCGCACCTCCTGCAATACATGCAAATGCTGCTCCATCTTATTCTGAAAATGTTTGGCTTTCGTTTCATCCATTGCGTGGTCGGCGTATTGGGAAACCGGCCTTGAAAAGACCTCCGCCAAATCATTTACTGTCTGCTCAACACGTTTTTTCATTTTATCAAAGAAATGACTCAATACCTCTTTGGTGGTACTGATATTATCACTACTTGCAGCTATTTCGTGCTGCATTGCAAGCTGTACGGTTAACAGCTGTTTCAATTTTTTGGCTAATTCACCGATTTCATCTTTGCGTCTTACATCGTTTTGAATAAATATCTTACCCTCTTCAATATCCGATAACGCCTTTAGAATAAGCCGAATAGGTTTTACAATGCTTTTTGACAATAACAACGTCGCCAGACTCCCCAATATAACAGCAACGATCGTTACGGTTATTACAATTCCGCGAAGATTTTTTTCAATATGCTGGGATTCTTGAAGCGTGTCCGCAAGATATCCACTAAACGCATCTTGTAAATCCCGTGCATCATCTTCCGCATGATCCAATATTTTTTGTGTCTCAAGATGGCCTGCTTGTATCTTTTTTTCATCGAAGTGTTTGATACCGCTTTCAATCTGCGCCACATCCGTATTGAATTGATTGAAAGCACCCTTTATTTGCTCCGTAAGACCTTCCCGATCCGTTAATTCTTCCAAAAGCTGTACATTCGCATCATAAAGATCGCCGTATTTTTGCAGGTGCTCCGGCTGCTTTAGCAGCGTATAGGCATATATTTCAAGCGCCTGATGATACGTATTGGTCATAAGCATACTACACTTTTGCACTTTTGACAGCAATTGATGCATACGCCGAATATGGGGTGACAGATCAACATCCGCAGGATCAAGATGTTCCGATAAGCCCATAGCAATGTCTTTTATATCGCCGTTTACACTTGCCATTTGCTCCAACTGCTTACGGACTTTTTCCGTATCCGGTATTCTCTGCCTCTGATTTGGATTTTCTGCGAAGGGGTAAAGGTAAGTGTCTTGCTCCCGTACCAGCGTCTCAATCTGTAGTAAGCGCTCGTATTGCTGCGCTGTCAGCATCTCAAGCTTTTCGATTGCCTGTTTGTTTTCAGCCGTTGTTGTGCCGATACGATTATTTGCTTTTTGAATCATGCCGTTGATATTGTTTATTTCCGTTATGTACTGTTTGATTAACTGCTGTCCTAGCGCTAACAGGTCCCTGGATGATTGTATCGACTGCACATATCGTTTATTAATTTCTTCTTCCCAATTTGCCTCAATCTCAGGTATTATTTCTTCATTCACCGAAGTCCGATAAGTTTCCAAGGTCTGACCCAATTGGGACAGCAATTGTTTTTCTCTATCATCTATTTGCCCGCTGCCAATCTCATTTATACTCTTTTGTATCGCTTCCACCGCTTCATCAATATGGTCATATTGTCCTGCATCTCTGCTGCGCAGCATCTCCGATTGCATAATGCGTATCTGCTTCAGCCGGAATTGTACATCGGTAACCATTGCTTGTTTTGAACGTACCGACGGCAGTTTTTGAACAATTCCCTCCTTAATTCTATTAGTGCCATATAACGAGATACCGATAGAAATAACAAACACAAAGGTAATAATGAGAAACGTATATATCATTCTTTGTTGTATTTTCATAGTAGTCCTCCTATGATATATAGATATCACACTTTAAAATCGCATTTATATTTGGACAAAAACGCAGGACCATCGGTTGTTTGTTTAAATGTATGTAGGTGTAAAGTACCCTATCTTTATCCAATCCATAACCGTTCAAAAGGCGTTTCAAAAAAATAGAATATATTGATTCATTGGACATTCGTAAAACGAGTCATGTATTTTTTAAAACGCCCTTATCTAAATATATTTTTAGGGTTAAAGTGTGCTATCTTTATTGGCATATTACGCTAAAAAATTTAATATTATATTCTAACTTCTATATTTTTTTAAAAAATCCTTCCTAAAACGAAAAGAAAATCTTTAAAAAAACAAAACAAGAAAAATAGCGTCCTGCTAATTTTTATGGTAAAATAGCCGATAAAATAATTGCAAAGACTTGTATTAAGTGTTTTAAAGAAATTGCTCCATCCTATATATTGCGTGATAAACCTTTTACACAAGGCTTATTTAGGTCATTTGGCAAGGTAAAAACCTGCTAAGTTCGAAAGGATTTGATATCCTTTAGATGTTACTGCCTATATGGTGAAACGTATGCCTTAGTACATTCAATGCAAAAAAGTTAGAATTTTAAATGTAAATTTTTTTTTGCGTTCAACATTTAAGGAGGATTTTTAATAATCATATAGAATATTTATTATTGACAAACATCGCCGGACGCATTGCATAATAAAGCTGTATTGATGTAAAATGATGTAGTTCCCTAAACAAAAACAATGGAGGTTATGAAACCATGCTATCGAAAAAAAAATCTCAAACCATTTCAGTAGATACGCTTATAGGTAAAAATGCTTTTTTTGAGGGCAATCTTAAGTTGGAGGGCACCATCCGAATTGATGGAAAAGTAAACGGAGAAATAGAAGTAAAAGGGGATGTAGTGATAGGTGAAACTGCATTGGTGACTGGAAATATTGTGAGCACTAATGTGATTATTTCCGGTACCGTAGAAGGAAATGTTATTGCAAAAGAGCAGCTGCGCCTTACATCAAGTTCAAAATTGGTCGGCGATATTAAAATGAATAGTCTTATTGCCGATGAAGGCGCCATATTAAATGGGAATTGCGGAATGTTGGATAATACCAAAAAAATAGATCCGCCTTTAAAAACAAAAGATAAACAAAATTGAAAAGACATGGGGCCTTTTTCATTTTGTTCAAATTTTATTGTGTAAAATGAGTAAATAATTTTTCATGTAAATGTGCACCCTATGAATGAGGTGATATCGTGAGACAAAAGAAAAATAAGCGGAAAAACTTCAACATACACAATACTTCTGTTGCAGAACAAGGCTATACATGGGGCGGCAATACGCCCTTATGGGAAGAAGAATCGGAAGAATTAGCAGATGATCTCGAAGATCTGCGGGAAAGAGCCAATGGATAAACGCCAATAAAAACGGTTTGGGCTGACCTTTAAGCAAAAGGCAAATCCAAACCGTTCTTGCCAGATAGCCAATTTTAAAATTGAATTTATATTTACACTAAAAATGTGAACCATTTTTTTTAGATTGCAGCCTGTTATCTTTACTGGCCTGTTTTAATGCTGTTAATAAATCATACGGAACTTTCAAATCCCCATAGCCTTTTCCTAGCTTTATATCCAGCTTATGGCTGCCATGAAAATCACTCCCGCCGGTAACAAGCAAATGATGCTTTCGCGCTAATGCCAAATATTTTTCATGGGTTTCCTTTGAATGATCGGGGTAATATCCTTCAATGCCGCTTAAACCATAGCGCATCAGCTGTTTGACCAATGCTTCCAAATCTATTTTATGCTGTTCTAAATAGACAGGATGGGCAAGAACAGCCAATCCCCCCGCCTCTTTGATAAGTCGTATCCCTTCCGCAGGCGTCAATCTTTTTTTGTCAACATAGGCACATTTCCCTTTGCCCAAATATTTTTCAAAAGCTTCATCCATATTGTTAATATACCCCTTTTCCAGCATAACCGCCGCAATGTGGGGGCGCCCAACAACGCTTCCTTCTGCTTTGGCACTTACGTCTGCCATGTTCATTGCAAACCCCAAGGCATTAAGCTTTTTAACAATCTGTGGATTTCTTTCTTGGCGAAAACATTGCAGTTGATTAAGCGTATCATTAAGTGTTTTCGATTTTATATCAATGTAATAGCCCAGTATATGCAGCTCTACTTCAAATTCAACACCTATCTCTATCCCCGGTACGACTTCAACATCGTATCTTTCGCCTTCAGCAACAGCTTCTTTTACGCCGTCTATTGTGTCATGGTCCGTAATGGCTATGGCAGCCAGATGATCTTTTGCCGCATATCTTACAACCTGTGAAGGGGTCATAGATCCGTCCGATGCCTTGGTATGGACGTGTAAATCGATATATTTCTCCATCGTTTCCTCACTTGCCTATTTATTATTCAGCAAAGCATTCAGTTCGTCCAAAAAGGTATTGATATCTTTAAACTGTCTGTATACAGAAGCAAACCTAACATAGGCTACTTCATCCAACGCTTTTAACCTGCTCATGACCAATTCGCCGATTTGGTCGGATGTTACCTCTCTTTCCAGCGAATTATAAATAATGCCTTCAATTTCATTTGTAATCTCTTCCAGCTGCTGGAGAGACAGGGGTCTTTTTGAGCAAGCTCTCAATAAACCGTTCAGCAATTTCTCTCTATCAAAAGGCTGACGGCTTTTATCTTTTTTAATGACCATCAGGGGAATATTTTCAACCCTCTCATAGGTCGTAAACCGTTTACCACATTTTAAACATTCTCTTCTTCTTCTGATCGAAAGCCCTTCATCAGTAGGTCTGGAATCAATGACTTTGCTTTCTTCATGATCACAAAAATGACATCTCATTTTTTTATCCTCCCGCCCTCGGTTTCTCCATGCCTTATTGTATCATATAAAAGAAAGCTGTCAATAGGGTTTCGAACACTTTATCCGATATACTTTTTTATCGTTTCCGAATGTATTTCAACCAGTATAATATCATCGCCGACCTTTTTGATATTTTCCCACGGAATGACATAATCCGTGTCCCGCCCAAATAACCCTAAGATTTTCCCAGGCCCGGGAACAACAATGGCTTTAATGGCCCCGGTATTCATATCAATCTCTACATCGTAAACAAACCCTAACCTTTTTCCGTCCGCAACATTAATAACCTCTTTTTGTTTAAAATCAGATGCCCTTACCAAGATCAACCACCCTCTACGCTTAAAATTCCCTTATCTATATTATCATATGCATATCATTCGGAACAAAGAACTTGTATAGCATGGAGCGGGGCAGCGCCGTGGGGTGTAGGGAAAAAAGAAACATAAGACGGCATATAAAAAACCTTTCATCTCCATCTTGGAAACGAAAGGTTGACAACTTCCCTTTGGCCTTATGTTTTCTTCAAAAATTCCGATTTGCATACCGGGCAGGTAACACTCAATTTCCCTTTGTTTCTGGGGAGACGAAGCGTATTCTTGCACTTGGGGCATTTTGTAAACACAAAATATTTTTGCTGCTGCAGTCTTGTTTTATAAAAAACATACTTTTGATATAAGAAATCAAAACCCTTGACGATAAGCGTTGTAACCGGACGCAGAAACTGTCTGACCCTGCTTACAATCTTATCAAAACTTTGCAATTCTCGATAACGCTTATCTATATTCTTTGACAGCATCCTAAAAACTCCATAGCCCAATATGCCTACCCCTATGATCCACATATAGTCTGTGTTGATCAGTATGGCTGCTAACAAAAACAAGGTGAGCGTTAGTCGATCTATCCCGTATCTTCCATTGAAAAATCCACGAAACATCTTTAATCTCCTAATTTAACATTTTGATCTTTCTAAAATAACACAAAATACATATGTACTTTTAATCATTATATGTGGATACCAAGCGGTTGTCAATATTTTCTTAGGACATGAGGGTAAGAATTTCGGTTGAAAAAATGATTTTAACAAAGATAACGAACTTTACACCTTAAACTACATTTGATTTTAACCTTCGTATCCAACAACGGATATTCCAAGGGGAAAATAGTTGAAAGCTGAGGGCTGAAAACGGTGCACCAACATAATCTAAAACAATTTATGATCTATTCTTTATCTTCGAATCATTCATACCCCCTCAAATCTGATTCTTTATTCTTAATTACTATACGCTCATATACCAAGTATCTTTGCCAATTCGTTACGATTGATGTCTTTACCAACGGCAATGCCTTTATCAAGTATGTCATCCCTTGCTTGTCCACGGCTCAGTTCCCTATTCGGCTCCATCCATTCCTTAGGTACCCAGTTCATGACTTTGTCGTAGATATTTGACGGCCAGCCGTAGGGTTGTCCCGCTTTATTCAATTTCCTCCGGCTCCCGGCGACAGTAATGCAGTAATCCCGTTGAAGCACTTTAAGCGCCGAATCGACTTTGCTTCCTCCCTTTTTCAACGTGACACCCATTTCCCGTCTGATCTCACTCGTATTCATCAAGGTCTTGTCCTCAAAAAGCTGCCACAGCTGCCAAACCGTTTGATTTACACTGCCCTCTTCCCATCTTTCTTCCATCGACTCTTGCGGATGAAATGCCGTGTAAAATATCCGGTACATCTGCGCCGACACAAATCCCTTGTGTCCCCCCAGTATACAACCGAATGCCAATCTTTGCTCTTCTGCCGCCCTGTCTTTCCAACACCAGGGATCGTTATCCCGATCGCCGGTATGCCAACGCTTCTCTTCTGTTTCCGCCGAAAGAGAGGGAAGTCCCGGCAATATATTTGACAATGGCATAAAGCCCAGTTCATCCACTCTGTCCAAAAAATCCTCATACTTGTTCAACAATATCATTTGCCCCCTCTTTATATCCATTTTTTAAGGTTTTCTATCCTTGCACCGGGAGGGTTGTCCCCATGCTCCTTATCAAGGTATGAATAGGCATAAAGCTGCTTGCAAGGCATTTCCGGACACTGACCGCAATGATCATACCTTTTATTCTGACAGCATGCGGCTACAGGGCACTCACCATAAAACGGCTGTCTGTTTGTTTCCACGCAGCCACCGCATTTGTATGGCTCCTTGTAGGTACATTCGCTGCACAATAATCCACATCTTGATTCAATCATAGGCTGCCCCCTTCCTTTTACCTTATACTATCACACCGAACCAGACATCTATATGTCATGTTCATATATTTGCAACATATCTACTGCTTTCTCTTTTATCTCGTTTGCCAATGCAATAGGTTCAATCACCTTTGCCTTGTCCCCAAACCCCAGCACCCATGCTATCATATAATCTTTATTCGTATATCCTATTGAAAATCTTAGCCTGCCGTCCTCCGCAGGTTTATAGCAGTCAGGTCCGTATTCTTCCACTAACCGGTATGCTACAGACGGATCAAATAAGATGGTAATTCTTTTTTGATCTTCGAAATAATCATCAAAGCTAAGCGCTTTAGCAGGTACTTCTCTAGGAGAAAAAGGCTTATCCAATACAGCACATTGCCATAAACGGTTAAGCTTAAAGAGTCTGAACCCCTTCCCTGTTGTGCAATATCCAAATACATACCAAGCTGTCCATCGGAACGTAATGAGGTAGGGTTCGATTACCCTATCCGAAACACCTTTATTTGAATAATACTCAAACCTCACCAGCTTGTTGCCGGAAATGGCCGATTTCATTTGACCGATTTTTCCCGATAAACTGGCTTTATAATGGGATGAGAGGTTAATAAAGATATTATCTGTGACCGAAACAACCCCTTCCCTATTGGGTGACAACTTTGAAATAAGCCTTTCGATTGCGGGCGTATCCGAGACGCTATTAAGACTTTTTAAACCTGTTACGATGCTTTGCAGCTCGTCGACGGACAAAACACTTTTATCGAGCTGATAGCCATCGGCGATAGAAATTCCGCCACTTCCTCCTTGACAAGTAATAAGCGGGATACCTGCTTTACATATATCTTCAATATCCCTGTATATCGTCCTGCGTGAAACCTCAAACTTTCTTGCAAGTTCCGGTGCGGTCACTTTAGTACGCTGCAATAGAATGATAATAATGCTTAGTAAGCGATCTATTTTCATATGGGGACCTCGCTTTCAACAATGTACATTCGCAAGAAATCACAGAGACATATGCCTTGATTTACAGCTCTCCGCGCTATGTTGTCGCTTAGCCCTGTAATCCTTGCTATCGGTCTTATCGACATGCCGTTAAGTCCTTTTATGTTTCATTATTTTATCCCTTCCTTCTTTATATTTATTATTAAAATAGAACGGGGTATCGCTTTGTTATGAAGCAATATCCCCGTTAGTAAGCCTACCGGCTCTAAAGAATTCTTTCAATCAATATCAAGTTAATGCTGCCTATTCTTTTGGATTTTCTTAAGCTCATCTATGGGTAATCCGGTTATTCTATGAATCGTATCGATATTTATATCATCACTAAGCATATTTGCTGCAACTTCCTTAATCCCTTCTTCTTTGCCTTCTTTTCTGCCTTCTTTTCTGCCCTCTTCTCTGCCTTCTTCTCTGCCTTCTTTTTTTGCACCTTTCATTCTGGTCACTTCATCATGAATGGCTTTCTCTCTTAATTCATATAGTCTCACCGTCTCTTCATCAGAACCCAGCCAATCTAAGATCTTCTCAGCTTTTGCAATAGCAGGATCTTGACCTTTAATCAATTCCAACACCTCCTCCGATGAACTCTCTAAAAATAGCAACCATCTATCTAACGCATTGCTGATGTCCGGTCCTTCTTTTATTTTACGAAATTTCGACAATTCAATGAAATGAATCTCCAATATATCCGTTAATATATAATCTCTCACTTCATTTTCCCTTAAATGAAAGACCGTATGATACTTTTCAAGTTCTATCAGCTTAAAATCTAATATATTTATCGTAATTGTTTTGCTTAGTTCATCAAAACCTTGTCCCGGATTTAATTGCTCTGCAAATAATTTGGACCAGTAAAAAAGTGTCCTTTTCTCCATATTATATTGATTCACTAACTGTATCTCTATATTTATCCATACCCCGGCAATTGTTCTTGCTTTTACATCCAAAATACCCTGTTTATCTTTTATACGTTCTTTTTCCAGTTTAGTATTCTCCATTATTTCAATATCATGAAGTCTATTATCATCCTTAAAATTCAGTATAGCATTTAATAAACTGAGTAAGATGTCCTTATTCTCTTGTCGTCCGAAAATTCGCTGAAATATAAAATCATTT
>JAKSBV010000429.1 GCA_022360955.1 Bacillota bacterium | reverse complement strand
TTTCCCCACGCTATTATTCATGAAGCTTCTATTACTTTTTTAGGTTTTGGATTATCGGTACAGACCCCATCTATTGGGTTGATTCTTTCAGAGGCTGTAAAACATATCTCCATCGGAGATTGGTGGCTTGCGTTTTTCCCAGGTCTTATTTTAGTATGTGTTGTAAAAAGCTTTGATAATATTGGTGAGCATTTCAGGTTACTTATTAACCCTGCAAGCGCTAATGAATAGAGGTGTAAAATGAAAGAAAGCAAACAAATATTAAGTGTAGAGAATTTAAAGATATGTTTTACACAATATGTTAAAGGCCTTAAAACCAGACGTATAACCCCCATTGAATCCTTAAACGTATCGATTAATGCGGGGGAAATAATGGCTGTAATAGGGGCAAGCGGATCAGGTAAAAGTCTGTTGGCGCATGCTATTTTAGGTATATTACCGGGTAATGCACTCTGTGAGGGAGATATTACTTACTGCGGGCAGCCATTAACTGAAGAGAAAAAAATTGAATTAAGAGGTAAAGAAATTTCCTTTATCCCACAATCGGTAAATTATTTAGATCCTTTAATGCGAGTATCCGAACAGGTCAAAATAGGTTTGCCGAAAAAGGATGCGGATAAACAACAGAAGGAACTATTCCACCGATACGGGTTGAAAGAAAAGGATGGAGAGTTATATCCTTTTCAGCTATCCGGGGGGATGCTGCGTCGTGTTCTTTTTGCTACAAGCATCAGAGATAACATTAAGCTGGTAATAGCTGATGAGCCAACGCCCGGCATTCATCCCGAGGCATTAAGCACCATACTTAATCAATTAAGGGCATTTGCTGATGATGGTGCCGCGGTTATGCTGATTACCCATGATATTGTTTCGGCCCTTACTGTTTGTGACAGGGTAACCGTATTAAAGGACGGTAAAACAATAGAAACGACTATGGCTGAGAATTTTTCTGCAGACGGCAGGCACCTGCAGCATTGGTATAGTCGTGCCCTTTGGAATGCTTTGCCGCAGAATAGTTTTTCTGTCCATGAGGAGGTGGAAGCTTGGCTTTAAGAGGTACTAATCTAGGCTTTTATTATAATAAGAATGAGTGGTTGTTTCGTAATCTCAATATAGAGCTTTCCTATGGAGAAATATTAGGAATATCCGGTTACAGCGGCAGCGGCAAAACAAGCCTGTCAAGGATATTGGCAAACTATATTGAGCCAATAGAGGGGTTTGTGGAGATAGATGAAAAGCGCGCTGCAAAAGGAGAAGCTCATCCTATACAGCTTATCTACCAGCATCCTGAGAAGGCCATTAACCCTAAATGGAAAATGAAAGAGGTTCTTGAAGAAAGCTATGAACCGGACGATGCTATTTTAGAGCGGTTTGGAATAAGAAAAGAGTGGTTGTCAAGGTACCCTATTGAACTTTCCGGAGGAGAGCTCCAGCGGTTTTGCATTGTAAGAGCTTTACATCCTAATACTAAGTATATTATAGCCGATGAGATAAGCACAATGCTTGATGCTGTTACTCAAACAGTCATATGGAGAGAGTTGCTGGATATTTGCAAAGAGCGTAAAATAGGAGTTGCCATTATTAGCCATGAAGCCGCTTTAATTTCAAGACTATGCGATCGAATTATTTCTTTAGATGTAAGTGCCAAGAAAATAGGTGCATAGAAATAAAATATAGTATATATAAGTTTTTTGCAAATAACCTATACGTATTTGTAATATAAATTCCAGTAATGCATGTAGATAAAATACGCAGTTCATTTTAATACATTGTTTGATAAATTTCAGACAATGTATTATTAAAGAGCAAAAGAGGTCAGGCTTTTATAAAATTATAAAAGCCTGACCCTGTGCTGTGCTATTTTTGTTTTGTGTTTATGCTATATACAATGAATGCCCCCATGACACTGATAGCTATAATAATTCCCATGCCTTCTGAAAAAAAAGATAAAGAAATGCCTAACCCTGCACTCAAAATAAAGGCAATAATTGCTTGTATCATTTTCGTTCTCCTTTCTGTCCTCGGGGTGATGATTTTTTGATCACCTTACTTTTTATTGTACAGTTAAATTGTTCTAAAGACAAGTTTGATTTTTATTGTATACTCTGTGCTATATATCAAAGTACTGGAGTCGTTACAGTAAATTTCTAGTTGAAAAAGCAGGAATTTAGTGCTATAATAAATACCGATGGAATTTATTGATTAATGATGGAGGAGAGAATGCAAGTAAAGAAAGAAGATATTAAAGAAAAGATTATGAGTTCTGCACGCAGAGAGTTTCTTGAACATGGTTATGCAGAAGCTTCGCTGCGTGTAATCGCAGAAAAAGAGGGCTTAACAAAAGGTGCGGTCTATTCATATTTCGAAAATAAAGATGCTTTGTTTTGCGAGCTTGCGGCTCCGGCTATCAATTTTATCAAAAGCGCCTTTCAACATGATCAATGTTACTATGCTTCTAAAACGAAGGATGTCTTGTTTGACTCATATGAAGTAACCATTCAAAGCTTTAAAAGCTGTGCACAAGCAGTTTTTGATAATCATGAAAGCTTCAAATTGCTTTTGTTTTGTTCAGCAGGATCAAGTCTACAGAACTATAAGGAAAGAATTATTCAGCTTTATACACAAAACTTTTATAAAGTACTCTCATTTTTTACTAAGACAGAATTACGCTATGAAGGTATAGTTAATGAAATGTTTATTCATACCCTTGCCACTACTTATGTCAGCTTTTTGGAAGAAATTGTTTTACATGAACCTGAAAGAGAAGAAATAGATGATTATGTTGAGCAAATGG
>JAKSBV010000262.1 GCA_022360955.1 Bacillota bacterium | reverse complement strand
GAACATATTTTCAGTTGTTTTAATCAAAAATAAGGAAAATAGAATTACTGACAATGCAAAAAATTAAAAAAATGAATCTATTTTATTAACGTAGCATTGTACTTTCTAATGCTGTTTTGTGACAAATGACAATCAAACAAGTGAAATTGAAAGATGATACTTAACGTGAGTTTTGGGTTGATCTTAACATTTTACAAAAAAATCATTGCCCCAAGTCACCCCTTAGCGCACTTTCCGATAAAAACTTTGCGCACTCTGCTGTTAAATAATCCGATGAAAACCAATGAAATAAATTAAATATGAATTTATCAATGCCAAATAAATAATACCATTTTATGTGTTAATTTACACACGGGTATTATGCCGTCCCGAGGATTCGGGATTAAAACTCAATGATGAACGTAGTGAAATTATTGAGTAATTTTAAATACTAATCGGTATAAACCGCAAAGGAACATAAGAATCCGCAAAAGACGCGAATAGAGATCAATACAGATTAACATCATAAATCATTGAAAAACAACTTATTGAATCCAAAACTCACGTGATTATATTGTACCTTTAACTCCCCGCCAGGGGATAAATATCAATAGCTTAATAGAAGTATTCATCCCAAATTCCCCGTAGGGGATAAATTATACACCCCATGCCATGGCAAATACCTATTCCCAAATTTATTTACATTTTGTTTTTGCAGTACAAAATAGGATGTCAAACGGAGTTCTTCCAAATGGATCAACGAAAATCGATTGGCTTCAGGAAAATTCTCATGGCAGGAAGGATTCGGAGTTTTCAGTTATGGAAAGTCTCAAATTTCAAACATTGCAAAATATATTGAACAACAAAAAGAGCATCATCGAAAACGTACCTTTATTGAAGAATACAAACAATTTTTAAAATTATTTGAAATAGAATTTGACGAGAGGTATATCTATAAATCAATTCAATAATGTTTATCCCCTACGGGGAAAGAATAATTATATCTCTTTATAATTCTACTGACATTAAATGCCCTACGGGCAAAAAAATAAACAAAAAATCAATGCTCTTTAAATAAACTTCTCCCTCTTTTGTAAATTGAACAGGCCATAAAGGATAAATAGCAATGTCCCAATAACCAAAAACAATCGGTTTTTAAGGGCTATCCCTTCCCAAATCATTTCATTCATATTACGAGGAACCTGAAATGGATTCAGGAAAATATTCCACTGAGTACGTTCCAGATTTTCACTCAAAATTAAAGCCAGAACTCCTACGACAACCATTACCACGGCTGTTCCATTTCCATTTTTCACAATGG
>JAKSBV010000212.1 GCA_022360955.1 Bacillota bacterium | reverse complement strand
CCATTTGGCGTGATGGGGGGCTTTATGCAGCCCCAGGGCCATGTACAGGTCCTATCGGCGATGATCGACCGGGCGCTCAATCCGCAGACTGCGCTGGATATGCCCAGGTGGCGCTGGGATGAAGGGCTCAAAGTGGCCTTTGAAGCTGAGGCCGATGCCAAGGTGGTCGCCGCACTCAAAGAGCGGGGGCATGATATCGAGGAGAACGGTGCGGCCGCAGGATTTGGCCGCGGACAAATAATCATAAAGGACGAGGCGGGAACTTTGTATGCCGGTACTGAAAAACGGTGCGACGGCTGCGTGGCTGCCTACTGAGGGAGCAGTATGACGGAAAAGATAAAGACAAAGAGACAAAAACCAAAGTACAAAGGTGACATCACAAAACTCATAGAGCTCTTTAGCATCACACTGAAGCTGGGCGCTTTTACCTTCGGCGGCGGCTATGCCATGTTTCCGCTGATGGAGCGGGAGTACGTGGAAAAGAAGGGATGGTTTGAAACAGAGGAGATGCTGGACATACTGGCTGTATCCCAGTCCCTGCCCGGTATGATCTCCATCAATGCCTCCATCATGGTGGGCTACCGGCTATTTGGTGTACTGGGATCCATGGTGGCGGTATTTGGACTGGCACTGCCGTCGCTCATCGTCCTGTCGCTCATCTCATATTTCTACTTGCAGTTTAAGGAAAACACCTATGTCAATGCAGCGCTCAGCGGCATCCGCGTGGCGGTCATCGGCCTGCTGATACAGGCGGTGATCAAGCTGGGCAAACCGGGGGTCAAAGGTGTCTTTGGCTGGACCATGGCTGCCATTGCATTTTTGATGGCGCTGCTGTCCGGTGTCCATCCCATATTTATTATCCTAGGCGGCACCTTTGTGGGCATCCTCTATATGTTTATCAAAGAACGCAGTGCAAAGACAGGTGATGCGCCATGATGCTGATAAAGATGCTATGGGCGTTCTTTAAGATCGGACTCTTTACCATTGGTGGCGGCTATGCGATGATCCCGCTGATCACCCGGGATCTGGTGGGAAACGGCTGGATGACGGTGGCTGAGGTCACCGATGTCATCGCCATAGCCAAGATGACGCCGGGACCCTTCGCGGTCAATACGGCCACCTTCGCCGGTATGAAGATCTACGGTGTGGGCGGCGCTATCGCCTGTACCTTTGGTGTGATCCTGCCATCGCTTATTATTACGATGGTTGTTGCCCGGTTCTTTTTTGATTTTCAAAAGCACAAACTGGTGCAGGGCGCACTCAAGGGCATCCGCCCGGTGGTGGTGGCACTGATCGCCTATGCGGTGTGGAACGTGGCGTCCTTGACGCTGTTTCATAGCGGAATGCCCAATCCCACGTCCATGGACACGCTGTGGCAGCTGCTCTCGCGGATAGACTGGAGGGCCATCGTGGTGCTCGCCGTGTCATTGCTCCTGCTTTTT
>JAKSBV010000361.1 GCA_022360955.1 Bacillota bacterium | reverse complement strand
ATCTTTAATCAAATTACTGATATCTTTCGCCGATGTTTGGGATTGTTCTGCCAACTGTCTAATCTCTTCAGCGACCACCGCAAATCCTTTGCCCTGCTCTCCGGCTCTTGCCGCTTCTATAGCCGCATTTAATGCCAAAAGGTTGGTCTGTTGGGCTACACCACTGATTAAGGTTACAATCTGCCCTATTTCTTTTGACTTATCATTGAGTCTAAAGATGCCCTCCGCCACTTTTAAGGATGCCTGATAACTGTCATCGGATTTCACACCCAGAATTTTAACCGAATCCACGCCCTGCGCATTTGTTTCTCTAAGCTTTATGACTGCCTCAGTCATGGTTTCGGAATTTTGAGATATTTTATTGATCTCCTCATTCAATACATTAATCATCTGTGCCCCTTCTTGTGCGGCTGTTGCTTGTTCCGACGCTCCCTGGGCTACATTATCAACGGTTTGTCCCACCTGTTCAATGGCTTTGGTGTTTTCGTTCGCGTTCGTATTAAGGGTTGCAGCATACTGACTAATATTACCGGCCATTTGTGTGATTCTGGCCAGCATATCGCTCAATTTTTGTGAGGCACCATTGATACTTCGACCCAATCGGCTTATTTCGTCTTTCCCTTTGACTTCCACCACATGAGTCAAGTCTCCCGCTGCAAAAGATTCGACTGCCTTTGCGGAAGCAATAACCGGATTTGTCATCCTGACCGCTACTATCAACGAAACTCCGATGGTTACTAACCCGATAATCACAAATACCGCCAACATATCTATAACCGTTTTCCTGGCTTCATGATCCACCTCGTCCACATAATCGCTTACGGATAAATACCAATCCCATGGTGCATAGTACTTACTTAAGCCTTTCTTTGCACGTATACTTTCTGTTTTGGCATCGTTCCAAAGGTACTGGCTTTCATTCATACCCTCTTGTCGAGCAGTCAGCTCCTTAATAAAATCCTTCCCTTCCTCATCCCTTATACTGGACGCATCAACCCCTTGAAGGAACGGGTGCAGGTCTAATATCCCCTCACTGTTGACGGCAAAAAAGTAACCGTCCTCTCCTATTTTTAAAGCCACTTGGCTAAAATCTCTTTTATCCGATATTTTAGGACCATTGAGCAATTCTCTGGCTGTTTCCTGGGCTTCCTCCCTTGTAAGTTGTCCTGCCTCTACCTGTCTTTCCAACGAATCAAATACCGTCAGCGTACCGTCCAATACGTTCTCCATGTCACTGACTCTATCTTTCATTAAATCCTGTTTTATTCTTATATAGCCCTCGATACTGACAGCAATAATAAGAAATAAACTTATGATTATAAACCATGCTGTCAACTTAAATTTGATGCTATGTACGCCTAGTCCTTTTTGCTTCACAACCAATCCCTCCTATAAAATTAAAATTAAGCATGAATTCTTTTAAAATGTCTACCCCTTGACTGCCTATACCTAATCCTTTCTGAAATGAACCCTCATTACTTTATTATATACCATCTTTGACTTATGGTAAATCAATATTTTTTATAATTGACATAATATTATGTTCTAAAACGTTTAAAAAAGCTTTTGATAAACAACGTAAAATTTATGTAAATTTTTCATGTTTACATAATGTTTTTCTTGTGTCATAATAAAAGTGGATATTTATTGAAAATTTATACTGGGAGGCACTTTTATGGTTAAATGTAAAAAGTTTATACTCGTATCTGTCATATCCGCTATGCTGCTCCTAGGCATTACCACTGTTTTTGCTGTCACGCTTAATATTGACATCATTGATACGGTCAAAGAATATCTTGAAATGATCAGAGATGATAATAGTCAAAAAGCATCCCAACAACTGGAGAAGAAACAAAATCTAATTGTCAAAGATATTCTGGATTATGCAAAACAGTATAAGGCGGATTTGACAAGTGAATTAGACGCTTACGGCGAACAGGAAATCGAGAAAGCGGAGAGTGAGCTCGAGCAGTCTTTTGACGGCATCAAAGATGAATTGGATGCCAATAAACAGCAGCTGCTTGACGAATATAAAGAAGAAATCGGTCAATCCATCCGTGAACAAAAAGAATTAAAAGAAGAAGAATTGCAGCAAGAGCTTTCGGACGATCTTGAAGCTGTTTTCAGTAAAAGATAACGCGTCTATTCAATTCACAGCTCACCGTTAACGGTTCTCAACACGCCCATCATCTAACCGTTAGCTGTGAGCTGACTTTATGCGTTGTGCCAGTTAAATGATATGGAGAGAACATTGCGGAAAGGGTTAGAGCCTGTTAGCGCAGCAGAAGAAGAAAGCCGCAACTGTTTGAGCGCTTTATAGATACCCAACTTTAAAATTGAATTTATATTTACACAAAAAATGCAGGATCATCGTTGTTTGTCAGCGCCGCCCCCAGTACCCCATATCACTTCGAGTGCTATGGGGTACTGCTATTATCAACCTCATTTCTCCGTAATCCAACATGCTGTTGGGCATAAACTGTTTTATTCTCCCGTTAGTACATATTGCATGTGCAACTGGTGAATAATATGTAAAAAGGCTCATGCTTTATAGATATCACACTTTAAAATGGCATTTATATTTGGACAAAAAACGCAGAACCATCGTTGTTCTGGGTATTATGGATATCGCACT
>JAKSBV010000252.1 GCA_022360955.1 Bacillota bacterium | reverse complement strand
TTACCTATTTCATTTTCTATTGGCTTTTGTTTCAGGACACCATTTTTAAAATCAATCATTCGTACTCTCTCCCTTTGATATTAATAGATGATTTTGATTAACAAAATCAAACAAAATAATGCAAATAATCGTATATATGCTAATTATGCTTATTATGAATTATAATGTCAACACTAATTATTTATATTGAGCACTAGCCCTATCGATATACTGGCTGCTCAATATACAACAATCGCCATAATATTGCATTTCCCGCTGAAATAAAATACAATAAAGTTAAGATTGTATTAAGGAATGATGTCTTTGTGATCAAAAAACGATTCATCCTACTGTTATTTCTATTAATAGCTGTTTTTCTAGTGGGCTGTCAAGAGCCGGCTGCTACCCAAGCATATAATATTGATCCAACGCCACGTTTTACAGACGATGTGTTTGAAGCAACGCTTACACCTGACATGGATGATACGAGAGAGCCTGCTTCGTCGACCCATATCGGCGAGCCTGATCCTACCACATCACCCTCATCAAAGCCAAGGACGCAAACACCCCAGGTAACGGTTACGCCAAAAAAGACATTGGCACCGACGCCAGATGCAACACCAAAGGTGACCGTAAAATCTGTACCCGTATCCACTGCCACTCCAACACCGGTAGTGACACTGCCCCCTACACCTCCACCGACTCAGCTACCCACTTCCGAGCCGGTTATCGAATATAAGTCTTCACATGAGCAGACCATTTTTAAGCAGATCAATGCATCGAGGCAGGCTGCAGGACTATCGGCGCTGGCGTATCATAATGGTGCCAGGGATCATGCAAGACTTCACAGCAAAGACATGGCTGAGAACAATTTCTTTTCCCATACCTCACCGACGAGGGGAAGCTTTGAGACGCGAATACTCAACTCCGGGCTGTCCTTTAGTTGGGCTGGTGAGAACCTTTACATGGGCACCGGCATATCCGGTGCACACGAAGCGCTTATGGATTCACTGTCGCATAAAGCCAACATAATGAAGGCAGAAGTGACCCATGTGGGCATCGGTGTAGTGTGGGACTCCGTGGATAGCCGATACTATGTCACAGAGATATTTCTCCGTCAATAGCAGAGGCCACAGTCATTATAGTGATTCAAACCATGAAAAATAGTTGATATATATAGAATAAGCATAAACGATTGCTTGCTGTTTGATCTTCCGAATTTATACAGCTGAAGTGGAAGTCTGCCGATGGCCAATTTCAACAAAAATGCTTTTGAGATGAATATTATCATTTCAAAAAAATATCAAATCATTTCACTTATTACATACTTGTTAGTTGACATTGCTGTGATATTGCTGATAGCGCCAAGGATAGCCAATTATTACATGGGCGCCATCGGCCTTGTCTTTATCATCGTTGGCACCGCTATCTTTGGCGTAGGACATGGTGTGGTACTGGCTTTGGTCAATAGTTTGCTTATGGTTGTCGCCAATCTCTTCATCGTGCCTGACATGGCTGACGTTGGTGCTATTTTTTCGGGTACGCTGATGTATATGCTGGTGTCCATTGGCTTTGGTTGGATGATCTACTCTATACGTACTAAAAATGAAAAGCTCAGGGAGCTGACAGAAAGAGTACAGCAGGAAAAGGACAATTTGCGGACCATTATCAAGTCCATCGGTGAAGCCATCATCATCATCGATACACACAATACCATCATCGAGACAAACAAACTGCTGGAGGATCTACTGGGCATATCACAATCAGATGCCCTGGGCAAAGATCTCTCGGAAGTCATCGCTATAAAGGGAGATCATATAGAGTCATCGGAAAAACTAATCGCAAGAATCAAAGAAACAAATGAACCACTGGGTATTCGTGATATGGTGCTGCTAATAGACGGGAATAAAAAGCACATAGAAGGCCGGTAGGCATATAATGAGTGTCGGAATAATGAATCTGATTATGTTTA
>JAKSBV010000315.1 GCA_022360955.1 Bacillota bacterium | reverse complement strand
CCGTTTATGGAATAATATTCTTTTTCCTTTATGTTTTTTTTGCTATATATTAGCTTAGCTTGACAGCTATGACTCTACCACTTCAACCGTTATTTCATCACATTGACCCAATTTTTTAAGTACCTCTTCCGTTAATTCTAGGCTTTCCATCTCTCCTGGAGCAACCTTTATTTTTTTGACTGCGCGAATCACTTCATCCGCACATTTTATCCGGATTTTAACTTGTTTATATTCTTCCGTTACTCTAAAAAACAACTTGTTCTCATCTTGCAGCCGTTCTTTACGGATCACGTGCGGAACGACATATCTGACACCATTGCCCGGCATTATTTTTATCGTTTTCCCTTCAGTCACCGGATGCATATCTAACACATATCTTGCCGCACACCTGCCGGCCAAGTTGCTTTCTTGGGTAACATAGTCGACCAAATCATGGACATGTACCACATTTCCACAGGCAAATATGCCTTCGACAGACGTTTCCATTGATTCATTGACAACCGGTCCTGCTGTGACGGGATCAATGGTGATCCCCACACTCTTCGATAATTCGTTTTCCGGAATCAATCCTACCGACAGCAGCAGCGTATCACATTCCACGTATTCCTCCGTTCCCCGGATCGGCTTTCGATTGTCATCCACTTTTGCAACGGTAATGCCTTCCACTCTCTCTTTGCCATGAATATCCGTAACGGTATGGCTTAACTTTAGCGGTATGTTATAGTCGTCAAGACACTGCACAATATTCCTTGTCAGTCCTCCCGAATAAGGAAGAAGTTCACATACCATCTTCACTTCGGCACCTTCCAGTGTCATACGTCGCGCCATAATTAAGCCGATATCTCCCGATCCCAGAACCACTACCTTTTTGCCCGGAAGATACCCTTCCATATTCACAAAACGCTGTGCGGCTCCGGCCGTATAGATCCCGGCAGGTCTCATCCCCGGGATATTTAAAGCACCTCTTGTTCTTTCTCTGCATCCCATTGCCATCACAATTGCTTTTGCTTTTAAATGGAGGAGTCCATCTTCGCTATTCACCGCAGTGATGCCTTTTTCCCGGGAAATATCCAATACCATGGTATTTAGTTTAAATTCAATGCCCAATCCTTCCACTTGTGCCATAAACCTGGCCGCATACTCGGGACCGGTTAATTCTTCGCCGAAAATATGCAAACCGAAACCGTTATGAATGCACTGCTGCAGAATGCCGCCTAACTCTTTGTCCCTTTCAAGGATCAGAATGTCTCTCACACCATTGTTGTATGCTTCTACGGCAGCAGCCAGCCCTGCAGGTCCGCCGCCTATTATGACCAAATCTTTCTCAAGCATTCGTCTTCACCCCTCTTCAACGTTCAACCTTCTTCCCCGGCACCGATCATTTCGTTTTTCCAACTAATATTCCGGACTTTCCGCCCATCTTTGTTACTTCCTCCATTGGAATATCCAACTCTCTTGATAATATTTCCACTATCTTCGGCGCGCAAAAGCCCCCTTGACATCTTCCCATACCGGCCCGGGTCCTTCTCTTTACTGCATCCAGATTTCGGGCGCCGACAGGTCTATGAATGCAATCGACAATCTCTCCTTCGGTTACGCTCTCACAACGACAAATGATTTTACCATATTTGGGGTCTCGTTTGATCATCTCATTTCTTTGTTCATCCTTCATTTCTCTAAATCGATACACAGGCTTTCGAATCGGAGTGAAATTCTCCTTTTGTTCCAATACCAAGCCGCTCTTTTTCAGAATACCCGCTGCATAATCCCCAATGGCCGGTGCGGCGGATAATCCTGGAGATTCAATGCCTGCAGCATTTATAAATTTGTCCGACACCGTTGAAGGGCCAATCACAAAATCATCCGTAGAGGGCGTCGCTCTTAATCCCGCAAAAGAGGTAATCACTTCACGCACATTAAACAACGGTACGGATTTTCCTGCACCTTGGACGACTTGATTCAGTCCCGCAGCCGTCGTCGCAACATTTTCTTTGTCATCTATATTTTGTGCGGTAGGCCCAACCAAAAGATTACCGTCCACCGTAGGTGTTACAAGTATTCCCTTTCCCATTTTGGTAGGGGGCTGGAATACGACCGTACGCACAATATCGCCCTGACTCTTATCCAATAATAAATACTCCCCCTTTCTGGGATGAATAGAAAAGCTTTCATCTCCAATCATACCGGCTATTGTATCCGCATATACCCCTGCCGCATTAATGACATATTTACATTTGATTTCACCCGTTGAAGTCATGAGTCTGAACTTATCTTTATCCATGCATATATCTTCAACCGTACATCCAAGCTTGAGTACCACACCGTTTGCCACGGCATTTTCGGCTGCGCCAAGGGTCAGCTCATAAGGACAAACAATACCGCCGGTCGGTGCATAGAGCGCACCGACCACATCCTGCGATAGGTTCGGTTCCATCCTTTTAACCTGCTCCTTCCCTATCACTTCCATGGCGGGGACACCATTTGCCAGACCTTTTTGATGCAGCGCTTTTACATGCGCCATATCATGATCATCAAATGCAAGTACCAAAGACCCGATTCGCTTAAAAGGTACGCTCAATTCCTCTGCGATTTGCGCCATCATCCTGTTGCCCTGTACATTCAATTTTGCCTTGAGGCTTCCGGGCTCTGCATCATAACCTGCATGTACGATCCCACTATTGGCCTTGCTGGTGCCCATGGCTACATCTGCCTCCTTTTCAAGCAGACAAACGTTCAGATTATACCGGGACAATTCTCTTGCAATGAGCGAACCTGTGACGCCGGCTCCTATAATCGCCACATCATATCTCATCTTCATGCCTCCTTTATTATGCCAAACAAAAAGAGCCGCACCAAAATAGAGATTCAATCTCTATTTTAATGTGACTCCAACTCTCCACACATTTCTTTTTATTGATTTAAGTCCATTATATCACAAAAATCCGTTTTTCACAACTCCCATAATCCTTTTTTCCCGGTGGAAGCTCCCAGCGCCCCTGCTTTTAATACTTGAACAATATCTTCTTTACTATCTATCAATCCTCCTGCAATAACAGGCGCTGATATCTGATCCGCAATACGCCGGATAATTCCCGGCATAACACCGGGCATAATTTCAACCATATCCGGCTTTATCGCGTATACGGTTTTAATGGTAGTTTCATAAGACTGGCTGTCAATCAGAAAAAAACGCTGTACGGTAAATATCCCTTTTTCCTTTGCATACTTAATATGGCTGCTCTTCGTACTGATAATCCCATCGGGCCCAATGACTTGAACGATATAGTCGATCGCTTTATGATCTTTCCCTATCCCCTCTAAAAAATCCATATGAATAAAAACATTTTTGCCGGCTTCTTTAGCCTCTTCCACAAACCTTTTAATATTAAAAATATCCGCACGCAGTATAAAGATGGTGGTAACCGGTGACATCATTGCAAGCTTTAAACCTTGTGCATCCCTGACAGCCGCAATAATTGGATTTTCTTCAATTCTTTCAATAATTTTATGCATCGCGCCATTCCCCCCAGCCTGTTCTTCTCCCAATCCGTTCCTTGTTTTCCAACTCTTATTCACCATTATACAACTTCTCTGCAAAATTGTCATCCGTTTAATGTTTTATAGGGGGAAAATTAATGAAGAATTAGATTTTGGGGATTCATGAATGATTGTAAAATAAAGAAAATTCATAAGCTGTTTTAAAACTTGTTAGCAGGGCAGGGAGAACGAGCAGCAATAAGATAGGGTGAACGCGTAGCTGGTTCGTTCTCACCCCTCAGCGCTCAACCATTTTTCATCCTTAAAAATAACGCACGAAGCATTTTACATCTGAAATGTAACAATACTTGTGCGTTATATGTATTCAAATTATTTCTTCCATTGCTCGTTTACCTGCTTTTCAACCTCTGCGCCTCCCTGTTTATACCACTTGGCAACGTATTCTTCCCAGTCATCCAACGGTCTTTCGCCACAGACAATTTCAACAAAGTATTTATTCCAAAGCTTTGCAAGATCCGGATAATCCCTCATAGCAGGAACTGTCTTCCAAAAATCATTTTCGATGACATATTGGTTGGCTATTTCCAGTCCTTGCTTCAACGTCGGCTCAGTAACCCACCTTCTGTCAACGACCTTTATGAATTGAACCGGATGTGCAAAACCCATCGCCCATTGCTCTTTTGAGGTTTGGATAAAATTAACCGTATTGGTGCTTTGATCATATGTAAACGATTCACCTTCTATCCCTGCATTCACAAAAGGCCCTCCGCTCTCCGGTTCTTTGAGCAGTACATCCAAAAACTTAACAAGCAGTTCCGGATGCTCACACTGGGCAGAAATAGCATTAATTTCACTGTAACCCGGGGCTTTGGAAGCCCAGCCCATATGTCCCTTCGGTCCCTTTGGCGGCTCAATTAAAATCAACTCTGCTTCCGGTACGGCCTGTTTCAGCGATCTGTTTACCGAGTTTCTGGGATTCAAATACCATGCATCTGCGGGTACAATCCCCACCTTTGAATTGCTCATCCTCTCTTCTCGCTGCTTTTTATCCATAATCATAAATTCAGGCTCAATAAGCTTTTCTTTGTACCATGTTTGAAGCAATGCCAATACTTCCTTTGTCTCCGGCAGGGTGCTTCCATGCTTTAATTGGCCGTCTCTTTCATGCCAAAAAGTTGGGAAAACACCGTATGCGCCAAAGATACCGCCGAAATAGGCCTCATTGTTATCCATAATGCTAAGGTCCGCTTTTTGTGCCCCAAGGCCATAGGTATCGTTTTCCCCGTTTTGATCCGGGTCATTCAATGTAAACGCCTTGATAACGTGATAAAAGTCATCCAACGTCTCAGGTTTTTCAAGCCCTACATTCTCAAGCCAGTCTTTTCTAACCACAAATCCTCCCGCATAGGGGCGATTGACAGGTTCAGGCCTGTAGCCTCCGGGGAATGCATAGAGCTTGCCCTTGTATTTCGCGGCTTCAAGATCTTCTGGGCGCCAATATTTTTGTGCATTAGGCATTTTTTCTGCCAGACTGTCAAGTTCCATTAGGAAATCTTCTTCCGCAAATCTGTTCATGGTCTTCAAGGTGATGGCAAAATAGTCCGGAAGTTCTCCCGAAGCAGCCAGCAGATTCAGCTTCGAATCATACTCATTGGGGGCTACCGTGTCCACCTTAAAATCAACACCGGTAACACCATTTTTTGCGGCATACTCAAGAAGAAGGGTTCTGCCCACTCCGCCATCGGCCGGATATTCCGGCGCACTTATTTTTCTTAGGATTTTGAATGTCACTGTCTCTTGCTGCCCCGCTTCTCCTGCCTTTTCACCCTGCTCGCCGTTTTGCGGTGTGTCCCCACTTTGTTTATCGCTGCAGCCAACCATTGCAATAACCAACAAAAGTGAAAGTGCAACTGTCATAATCTGTTGCATTGATTTTTTCATTAACATATCCTCCTCATGTTTTATATTATAAAACAATACACGTTTGTACTGTTCTACAAACCATACTTGGACCGGCAGATCAACCTTTCACCGACCCTACCATCACACCCTTGACAAAATACTTTTGCAAAAAGGGATATACACATAAAATAGGAATGAGGGCTATTACCACAGTGGAGGCCGTGATGGTCTGCGTAATAGTCTCCGTCATACGTCCGTCACTCTGGATCTGGCTTTCCGACTGGATAATTTCACGCAGCAGGACAGGCAGTACGAACTTGGTCCTGTCGTTTAAAAACATTACCCCTCTGAAAAAATCATTCCATAGGAATACGGATAACCATAAGGATATGGTTGCGATAACGGGCATAGACAGCGGCAGTATAAGAACCGTAAATATTCTTATGGGACTGGCCCCGTCAATGAATGCCGACTCCTCTATCTCCTCCGGAATATTGGCAAAGAAATTTCTCATAACCATGACATTGAACGGATTAGCCGCTCCCAAGAGGATCAAGGCCCAGAGAGAATTCACCAACCCAAGCTTTCTGACCGTTAAGTACGTAGGGATAATCCCTCCGTGAAACAGTAAAGTCGCTAAAATGAAAACCGTTAGTATCTTTTTGCCCGGCAGCGTTCTTTTAGCCATCGGGTACGCCAGCGAGGCCGTAATCATAACACCGATTACCGTTCCTACAATCGTTACAAAAAAACTGTTTCTAAAAGCCTGCCATATATACTGCCCTCCCAGCACCACCTTATAGGCCTCTATTGTAAAGTCTTTGGGCCAAAAGAACAATCCTCCCCGCAGCGCCTGTTCTCCTTTGCTGAAAGAGATACAAACCTCATACCAGAAAGGATAAAATGTGATGATGCCCAATAGGATAAGAAAAATAGTATTACATATATCAAATACTTTGCCTCCAAACGACTTCTTGATTAACGCCATTTTATTCACCTCATATTAATCCTTCTTCACCTACACGTTTTGCCAGCCAATTTGAAAACAAGACAAGCAGCAAGCCTACCACCGACTTAAATAAACCCGCCGCGGTAGCCAGTGAAAACCTTCCCATCGTTAATCCTACACGGTATACATAAGTGTCAAGAATATCGGCAACATCGTATACAAGCGAATTATACAATATAAAGATCTGATCGAATCCCGCATTCAGAATATGGCCCACTCGCAAAATCAATAGGATAATGATTGTACTGCTTATACAGGGTAAGGTAATGTGCCTCACCTGCTGCAAACGGTTGGCACCATCTATCACCGCAGCCTCATACAATGCAGGATCAATACCGCTGATGGCCGCCAAATACACCACAGTTCCCCATCCGATGCTCTTCCACATTTCCGATAGAACTAAAAAGGTACGGAATTTTGAAGGGTCTATCATAGGCGATTTTTCCATGCCAAACAGCTGGATGATCCCCGCGCCCTGCGATAAGAGTGCATAGGCAATACCTCCCAATATGACCCAGGATATGAAATGAGGCAGATACACAATGGTCTGTATCGTTCTTTTAAACGCTTGCTTCTTTACCTCATTTAAAAGCAGTGCCAGTATAATGGGTGCGGGGAAATTAAACACTAACTTATATAGGCTGATAATAACCGTATTTTTCAACGCCATCATAAAATCGTCGTTGACAAAAAGAAACTCAAACCATTTCAATCCTGCCCATGGACTGTCAAAAATCCCCTTATTTAGACTGAAATCTTTAAAAGCAATGGTAATGCCGGTCATCGGTACATAACGAAATAGGATAAAAATGATGATACCCGGTAATGCAATAAGATAATATTGATAATATTTCTTTATCAGACTTAAGTATCTCGATTTGTTTCCATGACGTTTTACCATCTTTATTCCCCCCCTTTCTTTTCACTTTTTTTCCCGCTTAT
>JAKSBV010000346.1 GCA_022360955.1 Bacillota bacterium | reverse complement strand
GTATAAAATCTAGCTGAAAAAAATTATTCCAACAACTAGTATTCCAAGGCTAAAAAATAGTTGAGGGCTGAGAGATGAGGGGTGAGAATGGACCACCCACCATTTACGATACGCTTGTCTATGATCACTTTGCGTCCCTGTTTGGTTATATTCCGACTTCCGCCCTCTGATCTCCGACCTCCGGTATATAAGGTCATTTCCATAATTTTCTTCACCTACACTATATACACCCCTATAAAAGCGGTGTATGCATTTTGGCTGAAGAAAATGATTGCGACGACAAAAGGAGCAGCAAAAACACTGCTCCTCCAGGAATATTATTACCTATAGCGCCTTTTAAAACAGTATATGTATAGTGGATAGGTTTAAAGGGCGATATTTTAAATCTTTACATTGCTTTCTTCAGCACCGCACTGCCTCAACTCACCAGCAGTCTTTCTAATGTACTTTGTTTAAGATTGGAAAACGCTATGCCTTTGGACACCAAATTAACAACCTGCATTTTGGCTTGATCATATAATTTAAAGGTATCTAAGGTTTGTTGCAAACAATGATAGACTTTCCAGTAACCTGAAAACAAATAATTTTTACCATTGCATGCGATAAAGCCTTTGATATCGTTCAACGGCACCCCTAAAAAAAGTCCTACTTCATGGGGGCAATCTTCGGCAAACCGTTTCTTCAATAACTCAAGGTAGTCCCGCAGTGTCATATGCTCGTGATATCCAAACTTTTTGAGAAATGCCATATGTTCTCCATAGGTAAGCGTACCCATCAAATGTCCGGGAACGTAAAACAATACGCATACCTTCTGTTCGGTTTTTTTGAGTTCATAAAAATGTATTGCGGAACCTTCAAAAAATTTGGATTTGTACTGTTCCCAAAGGCCATACATATTTCTCCCATGTTTACTAAATGTAAGCACCGAAGACGGTTTGCGGGATGTAAAGATAGGAGCAAGATGATAAGCAACAGTGTAAAAAAAGTATGCTTCGTCATCAAATCTTTCTTTTTCATTCATAAAACGAGTGATTAAATGTTTTGACATGGTTTGCTCCCCTTTTCCAATCCGCATTTTTCAGCATTTATTTTACCAGCTTCTCACCCAACAGTCGGCAATTGTTATTATCTTCTTCACTCGGTTCCAGATGGACAAGCAAGCCTTCTTGCACAAGACCGGCACCGTATTCTTTCATGCGTGCTTCCCAATCTCTCATCCATTCCCCGTCACCCCAGTCATAAGAACCGAAAAGGCCCAGAGGTTTGTTGGTCCAGTCTACATCGGAAAGGGCCTCTACAAAAGGTTCCATTTCCTCTTCTTCCAAAACCTCTGCCCCCATTGAAGGGCAGCCCAACGCGACAGCGTCCGCATTCACCACATCTTCTTTTGAAGCATCTTCTACTTTCATTACCGTTACTTCCATCGCCGTATTGCTCTTTGCACCTTCCGCCACTTCATAGGCCATTTTTTCCGTGTTCCCTGTACCTGACCAGTAAATAATAACCGCTTTGTTCATCCCATATAACCTCCCAGTATTGTATTATAGATTCCTAACGCAAAACCACGGTTCTTTGCTCAAGGCATTTTCCGGTTTAACGTTCGGTTATCTTTATAAGTATCCAACCTTATGGATTTTGCGCCTTGGCAATGATAACAATTATCATTATCACCGCATTATTATTATATCTCCCTCGTCAGGATTTGTAAAGTATTTTTTATAACAAATATCTTTCTTTATTGTAACTTGTCGAATATCTCTTTTCCCATATCCCCCACAAATCCCCTATTGCGTCCACCAAAACCGGATCAAATTGCTTGCCTTTATTAAATGCAACTTCTTGCCTGCAATACTCCCATGTAAAAGGCTCTCGATAGGATCGCAGGGAGGTCATCGCATCAATCGTATCACAGATGGCGATAATTCTGGCCCCCATAGGAATGGCCTCTCCTTTCAATCCTTTAGGATACCCTTTCCCATCCCATCTTTCATGGTGAAATCGCACGATTTTGGCCATCCTGTCCAATCTTTTGGACTTGCGCAGGATATTGTATCCGATTTCGGGATGCTGCTGAATTTGTGCCCATTCATGAGGAAGAAGGCGCCCTTTTTTATTTAGTACCTGATCGGGAATACCTATTTTCCCAATGTCATGAAGATGTCCGGCAATATGTATCGTATCAAGGCGATTGCCTCTCATTCCTATTTTTTTAGCCAAATCATAAGCCATATCGGCTACCCTTGAAGCATGACCGCTTGTATAGACATCCTTTGCTTCCAATGCCGCAACCAAGCACTCTATCACATCATGAAACAGATCATGTCGGCCTAATGGCTCCCTTATCCAATCTATCATGGCTATAGCCCTCACTTTACCGCATATCCGAAAAAGCTCAGCCGGATAACTTCAGTTGCTCTTTCCCATAGATATCTTTTAACCGCCGTTCAATATCTCGCCTAAACTCAGCTTTATTTTTAACCGACTGTTTTTTTAACATATCAAATAACTCAAATATTTTTTTCAATGTCACTATTTCACCCCCAAGTTCTCAACAAGCCTTTGCATTATTCTCCAATAATTTAATAGACTGTTCCAGAGAGACCGTACTGCTGTTATGACATCTCACAACCGGAATGTTCTTCCTTTTTGCTTCTTTTATCGCTACACCCACCATCTTATGAGACACGGTTTTGGTAAACAATAAGATGCCGTCCGGATTACCAATCTGTCTATTAAATTTTGCAGGCATTTGCGTAAATACCTTAACCTTGTGCCCAAATTTTTTACAAACCGCCTTATAGATATCATGCATTCTGTCATGCCCTCCTACTAATACAATACTCATCAATGCCATCTCCTTTCCATTTGATAATCATTTTCACTTAATGTGTAAAAAAATTTATTCTTTTTTTTCGGTACCGCATTGGCCTGCGCAGCCTGGGCAATCATGCCCGCAGCTGCACTGACCTGCTTTCAGTTTTTTTATTTGTCTTACAATGATATAGATTGTGAACGCTGCAATTAACCCGCCTAAGATATAATTAATCATCGCAACCCCTTCTCTCTAAACCCTGAACCATCCACTACAAAATACCTTATGTCAACCCAAATAATCTCCCTACATTATAGATCAAAAACGCAACAATCCACGCAATCCCTGTTTGGTATCCCACCGCAAACAATGTCCATTTCCATGAATTCAATTCTCTCTTCATTGCACCAAAAGCGGCGATACAAGGAAAATACAGGAGCGTAAACGCCATAAACGCATAGGCTTTCAAAGGTGTAAAGTAAGTTTGCAGCGCTGTATGCAGTTCCATCGAATCTTCCGCAACTTCTCCCAAGCCATGCAGGATACCTAATGTGGCGACAACAACCTCTTTTGCTACCAATCCTGTGAAAATAGCTACGGCCGATCTCCAGTCTCCGAAGCCCAACGGCGCAAATATAGGTGCAATCGCGTGCCCAATCACGCCAAGGATACTGTCCGCCGGATCTTCCACCATCTGCAGCGTAAAGCTAAAGGTTTGACAAAACCAAATGATCACCGCTGCCGAAAAAATAACCGTACCGGCTTTGATGAGGAATGCCTTTCCTCTATCCCACATGTGAATGAAAAGACCTTTTAGCGTAGGAATTCTATAAGGAGGCAATTCCATCACGAAAGGCGCCGCCTCTCCTTTGAACAATGTTTTCTTTAATATAATGCCGGATATAATTGCCACCACAATACCGAGAATATAGATAGAAAAAATCATCGTACTTTGATTTTGCGCAAAAAACGCCGCACCAAACAATAAATAGATCGGCATTCTGGCTCCACAAGACATAAAAGGCGTCAATATAATGGTCAGTTTTCTATCCTTTTCGTTTTCCAATGTACGTGTAGCCATGACCGCCGGCGCACTGCATCCGAATCCCATCAGCATGGGTATAAAGGATTTGCCGGTCAGCCCTAATTTTCGAAGTGCCCTGTCCATAATAAACGCTGCTCTGGCCATGTATCCGCTGTCCTCCAACAACGCCATAAAGAAAAATAGAATCATGATCTGCGGCACAAAAACCAATATACTCCCTACACCACCGATAATACCGTCAATAACCAGCGCATGCAGCCATTCTGCCGCTCCCGCCGCTTCCAGCCCCGACGACAACGCACCTGCAATCGTATCATTCACCAATCCGTCTACAAAGTCAATAGTCCAAGACCCTACGGCACCAAAGGTCACCCTGAAAACCATCCACATCATAAGCAAAAATATCGGTATCGCAAAAATCCTATTCGTCACTATTTTATCAATTTTATCCGACACGGTTAATGTACTGCCGGTATTTTTTTTCTTTACTGCTTCTGCTACCACATCTGCAATATATTGATATCTGCCGTCGGCAATAATGGTCTCCGTATCATTGTCAAATTCATTTTCCAACTGGGCAATACAGTTTTGGATATCCTTTTCGACATTTGCGGGAAGATCAAGCTTCTTTTTAATCTCCTGGTCTTCTTCCAATAATTTTAGAGCAACCCATCTCTTATGATAATGATGGCGATCTGCATAGGCCGCAATCAAATTTTGAACCTCATCCAGACATTTCTCCATTTTTGCATCAAATCGCAGCTTTGGCACTTCAACTTCCACTGTTGCAGCAGTTTGGGCCACAACCAACGCCTTTTGCATTACATCGTGAATCCCCTGCCCTTTGCTGGCCGACGCAGGAACGACAGGAACGCCTAATAATTCAGATAATTTTTTCAGATTAATCTGATCCCCTCTTGTCGTTACGACATCCATCATATTGAGGGCCACTACAACCGGAACACCCAGCTCCACCAATTGGGTTGTTAAGTACAGATTCCTCTCGATATTGGAAGCATCTACAATGTTAATGACAACATCAGGTTTTTCATCCAAAATATAATCTCTGGCAATAATTTCTTCCATCGTGTATGGAGATAGAGAATATATCCCAGGCAAATCTACTACCTTAATCTCTTCTTTAAATCTCCTCGCTCTGCCCTCTTTTTTCTCTACTGTGACACCGGGCCAATTGCCTACATACTGGGTACTGCCGGTAATCTCATTGAACATTGTAGTCTTTCCGCAGTTGGGATTACCTGCCAGCGCAAATGTATATGACATGATACCGTCCCCCTCTTAATCTTCGTACTGATACTCATTATCATTTGACCTTTTAAAAAATGGTTGCTTCTCCGACACCATCTTCTCTTCAAGCAACCTTTTTTACTCCAAGATAATGCTTTCTGCTTCTGCTTTTCTAAAGCTTAGTTCATATCCTCGTACATTCACTTCAATAGGGTCTCCCAGCGGTGCTACCTTCCTTATTAAAATTTCCGTCCCTCGGGTTACTCCCATATCCATCAGTCTTCTTTTCACAGGACCTTTCCCGTCAATTTTGGCAACTCTACCTGTTTCTCCCGGTTTTAAATCCTTTAAAGTCCTTTGCATAAATTAGCCCCCTCCCTATTATAATCCACATATTCTGCAATAAACATTTGCATGGGGTTTCTATCTGCAATTATGAAATATATACCTTCATTATATTCAAACATTCAACACGAAAACTTCAAACAATATCCTTATATTCTTTTCGCGTCAATCTATTAAAATCCTCAGCCAGTTAAGCCGCTTCTACATCTAACTTTTGGGCAATTCCTTTGTTAATCGCCAATCGGCTTCCTTTGACAGAAATAATAAGATCACCTTTCATTTCCGCTACCACCGCAATTTTGGTTCCGGGTACAAGACCTAATCCTTCTAGAAATTTTTTTGTTTTATCTTTTGCTCTGCACCCCTTGACAATCGCTTCAATCCCTCGGGTCATCATTGTTAAAGGCATAGGTATACCCCCTATCTTTTTCTTGTTCCTATTATAATACTTCCGATAACAATTGTCAATAGTATCTGATAACAATTATCATTAAAAGGAATTTGCATTTTTTCAAATTTTGTACATATCTAGATACCCAGCTTTAAAGCTGGGTATCTTTAGTGTCCGTGTTCACTTTTCTCAACATCTGCAAGCGGCTTTTAACAACAGATACCAGAATAAAGCTCAGTACCGAAAAAAGAATGATGGATGCACCGGAAGCAATATTCAGCTCATAGGAAATCCACAAGCCCATTAAGCAAAAAACAACACCTAATAAAGTGGAAGATAACATCATTTTCTTTAAATCATAGGTAAATTGTCTAGCGATAGCCGGTGGTACGGATAACAACGCAATAATGAGAATAATACCCACAACCCTTATCAAAACCACAATGGTAAGTGAAATCAGTATAAAAAGCATATACTCAAGGAATACGGTGCGGATGCCCCGCACGGTCGTAAATTCTTCATCAAACAAATAGGCCCTAAAATAGTTAAATAGCAGGGCGATCACCAATAGGATGATGCCGCCCAACGCCGCCATGACCCATAAATCCATAGGAGAAACGGTTAAAATATCTCCAAACAAATAGGAAGTCATATCCGGAGGATATCCCGGTGTGATCGCAATAAACAAAATGCCAAGCGCCATGCCGACAGCCCAAAACATCCCGATCAGAACGTCGGAATGGGTCTGATATTTTCGTCTGATCGTAGCAATCCCCAGCGCTGCACCAATGGCAAAAACCAAAGCCCCGATGATGGGTTCGATATTTAAAAAGTACCCCAAACCGATTCCTCCAAAAGAAGTATGGGCAATCCCTCCGCTCATCATGACCAGTTTTTTTTCAATGATAATCGTACCGATGATGCCGCAGGCGATGCTGGCAAGCACCGCACTCAGTACGGCATTTTGCAAAAAATCGTATTGTAATACCGCCCTAATCATGAAACCTCCCCCTCATGTGTTTTTAGGACACGATGAGGTATCCCGTGGGCAATTAAGTCAATGGGACAACCGTACACCTGCCGCACAACGTTATTGTTTAACTGAGCTTCTCCGTGATAATACAGCTTTTTATTCAGGCAGGCAATGCGATTGACATGGGATGAAACGGCCCCCATATCGTGAGAAACCACTACCACTGTCACCTTCTGATTGAGTTCTTTCAAAATTGCATATATTTGCGTCTTGGCGTTTGCGTCCAGACTGGCGGTAGGCTCGTCCAGCATTAGAATTTTAGGATTCGTCACCAACGCCCTTGCAATTAGTACCCGTTGAAGCTGACCCCCGGATAATTGACCGATTTGCCTGTTTTTCAGTCCGTCAATTTCCAACTGCTTCATGACCTTTTCCACTATTTCCCGGTCTTCCTTTGTAAAAGAATGAAAAAGTCTTATTCGATCGGATAATCGACCCATTAACACTACATCCGTTACATCAATTGGAAATTGTTTGTCAAAGCTTGAAAATTGGGGGACATATCCTATGGCGCTTTGCGAATGTCTGACAGGCTGCCCTAAAACCTTCACATCCCCCTTGTCCGGCTTAATTAACCCCAAAACGACTTTTAATAAAGTACTTTTCCCTCCGCCGTTGGGACCGATAATTGCCAAAAATTCTTTTTCTTTGATATTCAAATGAATATGATCCAATGCGCAGATTTGATCATAATATACGCTTACACCTGACATTTCAATGACATTCTTCATGCTTTTCACCTAATTCAGAACATTTTTAAATGTATCTGCTATTTTGCCCATATTTTCTATATAATGAGGCGACAACGGTTCAATTTGTACCACCTTTCCGCCGATCTCCCGGGCAAAGGTCTCCGTCTGCTTGCTATCGATTTCCGCCTGATAGAAGATTACTTTGATATTTTCTTTTTTGGCTTTGTCAATGACTGCTTGCAATTGTTTGGCCGTTGCCTCTTTACCGTCTTTTTCCAAAGCGATCATCTCCAGGCCGTAATCATCGGCAAAATATCCAAGGGACGGATGGTAGATCATAAACGTTTTATTTTTCAAGGGACTTAAAACATCTTTAATATCCCGATCCAATTGATCCAGCTTCTCAATATAGGCCTTTGCATTTTTTTCGTAAATTGCTTTATTTTTTGTGTCAACAGCGGACAATTCTTCTGCGATGACTTCTACCATCACCTTCACCCTTTTAGGTGAAAGCCAAATATGCGGGTCACGTCCTCCGTGCTGATGGCAGTCACTGCACGATGCATGTTCGCTTTCGTCCGCATCATTTTCTCCCTCGTGGTGATGTCCGTCTCCTCCATGCTCATGTCCGTGTTTGTCTCCTTCATGCCCATGGCTGCCTTCTTCATGCTGCTGGCAGTCACTGCACGCGCATTCGCTTCCGTTCG
>JAKSBV010000037.1 GCA_022360955.1 Bacillota bacterium | reverse complement strand
TTTGAAGAAGCTGATTATTTAATTAAAAATGGCATTGCTCCGGAGTCTGGTATTTTTAAGGAATTGAGAAATATGTTTGCTCAAGGACAGGTTGGCTTTATTATTGATGGAGACTTTGGGTACTCTATATATCTTAATTTAAGCCCAAAAGGACAAGAATTCAAAGAAGAAATAGGTATTATGCCGGTTCCGGAAGGTTATGGATTTATGATAGAGCATGATTTAGCCATCTTTAATACGACAGAACATGCTAATGAAGCAGCCATGTTTATAGACTATTTAAGTGGCCCGGAAGGCATGACCATCTATAATGATAATAACGGTAATAAGAACCCGTCAAGAAAATCTGTAGAAGCATTGGATTTTTATCAGCAACCAGAAAATGCACATATGAAAATCTTTATTGAAGCACTTAAAACCACACGTCCTATGCCGGCTAAACATCCAATGTTTAATAAAGCTATGGAGGAATTGGCAGAAGGTATACAAAGAGTTGTTTTAAATAAAGAGAAAGCAGAAGATGTTGTTCCTTCTGTTGAAGAAAGAATACAGGAATTGTACGAAGAATAATGATCATTTAACACCTAATAGCTTGAATAAATGATAAGGTGGCTGTATTTAATAAGTGAGAAAAAAGAAAAATGCCGCCGCCTTCATTTATCTACAATACCGGTAGTGGGGGATGAATGAATGAACATATTGGCAAAACAAGGCTTAAAAAAACAACAAAAGGATACAATATTTATTATCTGTTGTATTGCCCCTATGTTTTTGGCTTTAACAATTGTTGTTTTTATTCCCATCGTAAAAGCCATCTGGATGAGTTTTTTTGATTATAGGTTAACTTCACTTGAAAATATTAAATGGAATAATTTTGAAAATTATATTAGCTTATTTAAGTCAAGCAGAATATGGGATTATTTATATAATACCTTTTTATATATTACTGTAGTTGTAGGGATTGAATTGATTATTGCAATACTCCTGGCATTAATGCTGAATACGAATATTAAAGGCAGACGTTTTTTTAGAGGCATACTGTTTATTCCTTGGGCTGTTCCGGGTGTAGTGGTTGGTCTTCTGTGGAAATGGCTGTTTCAAGCAGACTTTGGACTGATAAACTATATATTATACAACTTAGGGATCATTAAAAACGCGCATCAAGCTTGGATAGTAAGCCCTAACTTAGCTATTATAACCGTTATGGTTGCTGCAATCTGGAGACAAACACCTTATCTGATGGTAATGATATTAGCAGCACTCCAATCAGTAGATAAGTCCTTGATTGAAGCGGGTACTATTGATGGTGCAAAAAAGTTTAAATTGTTTTGGCATGTTATATTACCTTCCATCAGGCCGGTCATAGAT
>JAKSBV010000016.1 GCA_022360955.1 Bacillota bacterium | reverse complement strand
TTTGTTAGTTCTTTCATAGCAATCTCCTCCATTTTTAATCTCATAAGACTTTATTAGCATTTTATTCTTATAATGCCATATATTTATTGATGCTATATTCTACTTCAATTTTGAACTTATGTCAAGAAACTATCATATTGAATATCTAAAATTTTGAAAGCTATTATGTAATACATAATGTTAGCAGTTATTTTATTACCTGTATTTACAACCACATAGAATAAATGCTATGATCCATAGGAGCAAATAATGATATTTCTACTCAGTCCTAACCAGCGTCTGGAGGGTAGGCGCCTATAGGGGAGGAAAATACACGTCCATATTTGAGAGAAAGTATATAGGTCTTTTGTGAAACAGACTAACTACCTGCTGCTTAAACATGTTAAAATCTTTGAAAAAACTAGCAAAAATAATTATAATAAAGATACCGATACGATTGTTCCAAAAACTTGAATATTTTTGTAAGAGTAAAACTGTGCTGTTTACATCTCATCGTTTATCTAACATTAGATTATCAACAAAAATATGAGTTAGAGAATGGGATAAGAGTTGAGAACGGCTCACAAAAGGTTTTATTACAAAAGTCAAATCGTTATAAGCGATTATTTGATTTCCAGGCCGATAAATACAAGGTAAGTTAGTATTTCTATAAAAGAGATCTACATATTACCCATATTTAGAATGTAAAAATTCAAAATCTATTAAAAAGGGCAATCATTTTGTATACTGTCAAACGTTATATTATATGAGGCCTTTTTTGTTAGAATTGTTTGAATGCCTGTTAAAAAAACATTGGATTTTTAATCATTTTAGAAACCTCAAAACATTTTATGTCATGTGAGGATTCTTCTGGAGGGTTAAGCTTGCTACATGAAGATGAGCTATTAAAAAGAATAAAAGAAGGTGATAATACCAGCCTGGATAAACTTGTTGTGCGTTATTATCCGGGCATACTGCGTTATTGCCTGTGGCATACAAAAGACAGGCAGACAGCCGAGGATGCGACACAGGAAACATTTTTGAAAACCATCCGACATCTTGACGGGTATGTTCATCGCGGTAAATTCAAAGCGTACCTTTACAAAATTGCTGCCAATGTATGCACTGATTTTAACCGTAAAAAGGTTACGGAGCCGTTGCCGGATGATTTATCGGAATATGACAGCAGAGTTGAACAGATTGAGGCTGAGATGGATTTTACGTTAATGCTTCGTCGCTTGTCAAATGAGCAACAAGAGGTCGTACTGTTACGTTTCCTAAATGAGTTAAAAGTTCGAGAAATCGCAGAAATTATCGGTGTGCCAATGCGTACGGTACAATCCCGACTGAGAAGCGCACTAAAACGAATTGAAAAAGATCTTTTATATGATAAAGGAGGGAAGATAGATGAACAAAAAACTGCGTTCAAAATTACAAGCTGTGCTGAAAGACCGGCCCGTCCTGCAAATATCGGAGGAACATTTGACGCAAACAATGCAAGCAACTCGCATTGCATACCAAAACCGTAGGCAGCGAAAGCGTATTCGGTATTCGAATTTCCTGCTGCGGCAAACGCGTTTTATTGGTGCTCCGGTTTGGCTATTACAGGGATCTCTTATGCTATGTGCTTGCTGGCTGTTTGGTTTTGCAATCACGGATAATATTTCTGGTTTGGCCCCGCGCCATTTGCCGGTACTGCTCGGATGCTTTGCAGTCTTTATTAGCATGACAAGCATCCCATTTATCGGGCGCTCGGCACAGTATAAAATGCCGGAAATAGAAATGACAACACGGATATCGCTATCAAAACTATTGTTAGCCCGGTTTATTATTATAGGCATTGGCAATCTTCTGTTACTTACAGTTTCTTTCATTCTTGTAAAAATAGGAACAGAATTTGGTACAGGAAACATTGCCATATATCTACTATTGCCCTATTTGATTGCATGTTGCGGCTGCTTGTTTATTCAGATATACGTACGCGACCGACATCAAGGATTTGCCTGCACAACCTTTTGTTTCTTTTTAGTTACGTTACTTTTTGTGCTATATAAAGTTGCTCCGGTGATTTATGAGCAGGCATCAGCCGGAGTTTGGGGAATGTTATGCATGGTGTGTGTCGTGATTCTCGTTACAGAGTTGTATCATCTGCTAAATAAGGCGGCATCCCTCGACCTATCGCCGAACAGAATATGAAAGACACGAAAAGGAGTATTCACATGGAGCTTACAATTCATCAATTGACCAAACGGTATAAGGATAAAAACGCCGTAAACAATGTAAGCCTGACGCTTACACCCGGTGTATGGGGGCTTCTCGGAGCTAACGGTGCGGGCAAAACAACTTTGATGCGGATGGTGGCCGGTATTTTAACGCCTGCATCCGGCAAAGTCCGGTACGACGGAATAGAAATCAAAACGCTGGGCGAAGCCTACCGGGATGTCTTGGGTTACCTGCCGCAGACCTTCGGATTTTACCCGGAATTTACGGTAGCGGACTATTTGCAATATATGGCTGCACTTAAGGGGCTGCCTAAAAAGGAAACAGCGTTAAAAATAGACGAGCTGCTTCATACTCTTACCCTTGCGGATGTTCGGAACAAGCACATTCGCAAGCTGTCGGGAGGGATGCAACGGAGAGTAGGGATTGCACAGGCGCTTTTGAACGACCCGGATATTTTGATTTTGGACGAACCTACAAGCGGCCTTGATCCCGGTGAACGCATACGTTTCCGAAATATTTTGTCACAGTTTGCGCAACAACGCATTGTGCTTGTTTCCACCCACATCGTATCTGATGTAGAATATATTGCCAACCGTAATGCAATTATGAAAGATGGAAAGATCATTGCTGATGGTACTACTGACGAGCTTGTGAAAATAATGGACGGCAAGGTGTGGCAAGGCACGATTCCGGCAGAACAACTTCAGCGCTATGAACACACTGTTCGGGTTGTGAGTGTTCGCAATGAGGAAGGCGGGACCGTATCAGTACGGTATGTTTCAGAAAATCCGGGTTTACCGGGTTCACGGGCCGCCATCCCACGTCTTGAGGACCTGTATCTCTGGTTGTTCCGTGGCGAGGAATCTGTAAAGGAGGATGATGTATGAAACGTATGATGGTTTTGGAGTTGAAACGGGTAGTAAAAACCCGCTCAACATGGATGTTGGCCGCGGGCGCACTGTTGCTGTCAGTTATTATGGCCCTTTTGGTTATTTCCTTTGCGCGCCATTATTACCTGGGTGAAAACGACACGAAAGTAAGGCTTACCGGAAGGAAAGCGATACAGGCTAATCAGGAAAGGCTGAAATCGACTGAGGGGCTGCTTACACCGGAAAAAATAAGAGCTGCCTTTGAAACATATCATGAGGTATACGAAACTTACGGAGCAAAGAGAGAAGATATACCTAAAGATATATACTATCAAAAAATATCTCCAATCAATCCTATATTACATGGAGTACTTGAGGTATATGTGGATAAATCCACCGGCATCCCTGTACCGCTGCATGAGATTGCACCGGAAGATGCTGCAACCTTCTATGAACAACGAACGGAGCGCCTTGCAGACTACTTGTCACACAGGTATAAGGATGCTCCAGATGTTATCGAAAAGGCCCTTGCAATAAACGGGAGAATAAAAGCGCCATTCTATTATGTATATGGCGTTGGGGACAGCGATACATCAGAGTATTTGACCATGTGTATTTTTTTGTTGGTGATGATATGCACAGTTATTGCCGCCCCCATCTTTTCCGCCGACTATCAAAGCGGCGCCGATGATATTTTGCGTTGTGCAAAGCATGGAAGATGGCGTCTGGCTGTTGTAAAGATATTGTCTGCAATTTTGCTTACAACTGCGGTTTTTACAGTCTGTGTAACTATGTTTATATTGATTTCATACGCTGCGTTTGGTTGGGGAAGTCTGGAAACAACGTTGCAATTGGCTTTCTCCGCTATTTCCTTTGTTCCACTTACCATAGGAGAAGTCAATATGCTTGTTGTTCTTTCCGGACTGCTTACCTTCCTTGCTACGGTTTGCTTTACACTATTTCTTTCAACCAAATTCAAAAATCCGCTGACAACCTTGGGCCTAGCAATTGCTGGTTGTTTATTGCCAACCATTTTGTCTTTTGCCGGAAGTGGTACCAATCTTGAAAATTGGATAAGACTATGCTTACCGTCAGGAGGAGTTGGACTTAGGAATAGCTTTTTCTTTGAACTGACCGAATTTCACTTTTTATCTCTTGGGACCATAAATGTCTGGACGCCTTATATTATCCCGGTGGCTGCAGGTATAGAGATAATTCTGTTCATTACTCTTGCAATACGCTCATATTCGCGGAACGAGGCATACTAATAGGTGAAAAATTTGTAACAAGAAGAAGGGTCAGGCTTTTATAATCCTATAATATGTAATATAATGATATAGAGGAATACAAAGGGACGGTCAGCAGAGAATCGCCGTTTATCCAAAAAAGGAGAGATACAAACATGAGCAATGTAAATCCGGATAGAATGATAGAAAGCGAAAGAAAGCAAGTTGTTTTAAAAGAAGAATATAAAGGGATGCAGATTTTAGATATCGGAGGAGGGGGAGAGGGGATAATCGGGAGTCTTTATGGAAGAAATGTTGTTGCTATTGATAGAAAATTAAGTGAACTCGAAGAAGCCAATAATGACGCCATTAAGATTGTTATGGATGCATGTGACCTTAAATTTACCGATAATCTATTTGAAGTAGCCACTTCATTTTTTACACTGATGTATATGAATGAAGAAGAAAAAGAAAAATGCATATTAGAAATAAAAAGAGTACTAAAGGTAGGCGGTATATTAGAAATTTGGGATACACACATACCCAAATATGATGGAGGGGAAAAAGACATATTTCTTCTGCAATTACAAGTTGATTTGCCGAACAGATCTATCAATACAGGTTATGGCGTTCTGATGCAGGCAAAAGAGCAAAATACGATGAGTATTAAGGATATACTTATTAAGAATGGATTTAAGATAAAAGAATGTGAAGAAGATAACAGTGGATTATTTAGAATGAAGTGCAGTAAAGAGCCGGACATCGCATAACAAAATTGAGTTGGTGTGAGAAGAAATAGATATAGGCACAATGAAAGGGCAGGGACTAAGCAAAGGCAGTAAAGCAGGATAGGGAGCTTGAGCGGCAAGAGAGAAAGGGATCGGATCATACCGAAGCGTTAAATCTGGCTGAACCAATAATTTCAAATATATTACTATATGACAATAATATTGTATAAATTTCCTCTAATTATTTTCTTTTAAAATTATGGATATGATAGGTTTTAGAATAATGAAGACAAGATAACCTATAAGGCCTCCTATTGTATTGGTAATTAAATCAGTTACATCAAAAGTCCTACTTGTAACTCCACCCCACCATACACTCACCAACTGAGAACATTCTATGGCTAAACTAAAGATAAATGTCATGAAAACTGTTTTTGCAATACCTTTTGTTTTAGTAAGCGGATATAAAAATCCAAAAGGCATCATCATAATTACATTTAAAATAATTTCCCTGATTGCTCCGGGACGGTTTAATCTTAAGTCCTTAAATGGAATAAAATTTGCTGTCCTTATGAACAAATTATTACTAGCACCTAACGGAAAAGTAAATGGCATGAGTGTAACATACAATACCATGACAATATAAATATACATCAGTGTATTGATGAGCAATATTTTTTTGGCTTTCTTACGCCACTTTCTATAAAAGACTAAGAAGTAGATGAGTGTTAGTAAAATAAAATCAATTATATATTCCATTTTGTTTCCTTTCTAGGACCAATATTCTTCTTGCTTATAGATGAAACTCATTATATCATAAAAGATATAAATGCAATAGAATAATTGTAGAAAAGGATAAAATAGTATAGAGGATAAAGCATGCTATGGGATAAAAGAAAATTTACACTAAAGTGAAGACAAGGGAGTTTTTTGGGTTGAATTTTTTTAATAGGCATATAAATGAACCGGATTTCAAAAGAAAGCCGGAATATGAGATGAGGGGGAAGTAAAATGCTTGTAAGGGAAGTTAAACCGGAAGATATGAACAGGTGGCTTGAACTAGCTGCCGAAGTTGAAGCTGTTTTTCAAGGGTCAATGATTAACAGCCAAGAGTTCTACAACTATATGGAAGCAAAAATTAAAAAGAAGGAAGCATTAATGGCAACAGATAGGAATAATGACAATGCATTACTGGGGATTATCGGTTTTTCGCGAACGTCTAATAGCATTACATGGTTCGCAGTTTTTGAGAAATATCGCAACAAAGGCGTAGGCGAAAAGCTTCTTGCATGTGCATTGAATCAGCTTGACAGGGCAAAGGAAATAACAGTGACTACTTTTAGGGACGGGTATGAACTTGGGGCACCGGCGAGAGGTGTTTATCATCAATTCGGTTTTGTAGATTTTGATAATACTATATATGATGATCAGGGGAATCCGCGGTGTTTGATGAAGCTATTGCCCGATAGCACCATAAAACAGGGGCAGAGTTTTCATTACACGTATAAGAGATATATGGAGTGGGCCGATAAAGAATATTGTCCGGTCTGCAGCCACCAAGCCGGACCTTCTGATATAGTGCTGATTAAGGAATTGCAGCATTCCTGGCTGAAAGCGTCCATGCATGCCCAGGGGTGTTTGTGGGGCAAGTGCCATGTGTTATGCAAAAAACATTTTGTAGAGCTACATGATATGCCGGAGCAGGACCTTTTAGATTTTATGAAAGATGTTCAAAGGGCTTCAAAGGCCTTAAAGAAGGTATCGGGAGCGGTGAAAATAAACTATGAAATCCATGGCAACACCGTGCCCCATTTACATGTCCATCTATTTCCAAGGTATATGAATGACCAATTTCCAAGTGCGCCCATTGATTACAGGATTACTGAGCCTAACGTCTATGGAAGTGAAAGGGGATTTAGGCACTTCATAGAGTCGATGAAGCTGGAGCTAGAGAAATTGTGAGGTTGTCTAAAGACAAGGGGACGTTTCCCTTGTCTTATTAACATGTTATATTAAAATAGGGTGATAAAACGCCAAAACAAGCAAGAAAAAGAAGCAGTACGGGAAATGTATCATATAGTACTAAAAGGTATAAACAAAAGAAACATATTCCTAGATGATGAAGACTAGGAAAGATTCTTGGGTAATGTAGAGAGAGCAAAGCAGGTTGGAAATTTTGAACTGTTGTCAATTAAGTAGAGTGTTAGGAATGGGTAAGGGGTTATTGAGAAAAGACTAAGAAAGGACAAGTGAAACGTCCCTTTGTCTGCACTCATTTCAAAGTTTGCCGGTATTCTGACGGAGTAACGCCTTTTATGTTTCTAAAACATATTGAAAAATAATGTGCATCGCTAAAACCTACTTCTGCAGCTATGTCATATACCTTTTTGTGGTTGGGGAGCAAAAGCAGCTCTTCAGCTTTTTGTACCCGAAAGCGGCAAATATATGACGATAAGCTTTCCCCTTTATGTTTTTTGAAAAATTGGCTCAAATAATTGGGATGCATAGACACATGCTCCGCTATCTTTTCAAGCCTTAAGCTTTCATCCGTATAGTTTTCTTCAACAAATGACAAAACCTTTCTGATGACCGCCGTATACTTCAAATATCTCTTTTTCTCAATATAATTGCATAACCTTTCAGCAGTTTCTTCCAAAAACAGCTTGTAATCAGTAATGCTTTTGAATTGTTCAAGCTTTTCCACAACATCGCCATTACCAAATAAATCTTCAATATTACCTTCGAGCTCTATCACAACCTGTATCATCTGGTAAACAAGCTGTTTCAGGTGTATTTTTGCCAAAGCAACAGTTTTGACACTTTTATCGTCTTTAAGTGCATCTGTGATTGCATTTAAATGCTCATAAGCTTTCTCAATTTTACAAAGACGGATACTTTCAATGAAATTCTTTTCCTCATCATATGGGTAATTGCTTGGAACCAGCCCGTCAAAAGCCATATCTCCTACATAATATACATGCCTTTTTTTATCGAAGAATCTATAGTCAAGCGCAAGCACGGCTTCCTGAAACGATACTGATATTCCCGGTACTACCTCATGGACGCTTCCTATGCCAATGTATATGTCATTACATAAATGCTCGGGTAAGTTATTACATACTTTCTTAACACTATCAAAGCAATGCCATTTCAGTTTATCCATATAATCGGAGAATAAAATAAGAATAACTTTCCGCGGCAGAAAATGATCAATAATACCACAATCTTCGCAAAGTATTTCCTCAATGACTTCTGTGATTTCCAGCTTATCAAGCATGATACGTTCAGGGGTTTCGGAAGACTTATGATCATCTAATGCAAAAACTGCAGCTATACAGTATTTTTTACCTAAGTCTACCCCTAAATAATCTCCCAGACTTCTTATTTCATCCTGATCTCTCATATCTCCCATAATTAAACTATAAATAAAGCCTGCACGAAAATAGGGGGTAGTCTTTTTATTTCTTTCCAGAAGCTCGCGATAATCCCGTTCTTTTGCTGCATCAGTATTTAGTGCTGCGCAAATATTGCCTAAAACTGCTTCTATTCTTTCGGGTGAACTGGGTTTAAGCAGATAATATTCAACCCCGTGCCTCATGGCTTTTTGGGCATGCTCAAACTCATCATGGCCTGATAAAATCACAACTTTGCAATTAATGTTTTCTGATCTGATTAGCTCAAGCAGCTCAATGCCACTCATTTTAGGCATGCAGATATCGAGTAACACTATATCCGGCTTTTCACTTATAATAAGTTCATAAGCATCAACACCATTATCAGCATCCAAAACATCCGTGATTCCAAATTTTTTCCAGTCTATTTTTTTGATAATTCCCTGCCTTATAAAGCACTCATCCTCAACAACAATCGCTTTCATACTATCACCCCGGAAATTGATTTTCGGTTTTTATTATAAATATAAATTTGATTTTAAAGCTGGGTATCCATATCTGTTTTTTCCAGATAAAACACCTGCGGAAGCCTTACGGTGATACTTGTAAATTCATGCTCAACACTATTGATTGAAATGCCATAATTATCGCCAAAATATAATTGTATCCGTTCATTGACATTGCTGAGTCCGTACCCTTCCGTGCTGTTATCATTGAAGCCGTTTATAACCCTGTCAATTTTTTCTTTAGACATACCTCTTCCATTATCCCGTACCTCAATAGAGATAATTCCGTCAATAACTTTTCCTGATATACGAATATCTCCATTCCTGTCCAAGTCTCTTAGTCCGTGGTAAATTGCATTTTCAACAATAGGTTGGAGGGTTAGTTTGACAATGTACATATCAAGTATCTCATCAGGTATTTGTATACCAAAATCAATTTTATTTGCATATCTGATCTTTTGAATTGTCATGTAGTTTTCTACATGGCGTATTTCTTCCTTGATTTTTATTGTTTCGGTTCCCTTGCTTAAGCTTATCCTATAATAATTTGCAAGGGCAGATAGAATATTGCATATTTCTTTTGCATCAATCAGCTGTGCCATCCAATAGACATTATCCAAAGTATTATATAAAAAATGCGGTTTTATTTGGGCCTGCAATGCCTTCAATTCTTCCACCCGAATACGTCGCTGCTTATCTGTATTTTCACGAATCAGTTTATTTAATTTGTCCAGCATGGCATTAAAGACATAGCCCAATTGACTTATTTCGTTATGATTGCTGCTGTGATATCTAATATTCAGATTCCCGCTTTCTACTTGTTCCATAAACATACGCAACGTCGTTACCGGCTGCATCATATAGTAAGCAATTATTATGGAAAATGCAATAGACAGTATAAAGCAGGCAGCAACAATAAGAACAGTAATATTTCTTATTATATTTATAGGTGCAAAAAGCTTTTCACCAGGTATCATGGCTAGCATATTCCAGTCGTTTAAACTGGAATAATAGTTAATATACGCATATTTTCCGTATGACCAAAAACTGTTCTTTTCTGTTTTTGCCAGCTTTATTATTTCTGGAATAAGGAGTTCATTTGTATTCCCGGAAGAATAAATAATGTTTTCATCCCACTCATACAGCATTAAAAAACTGGTACTCATATTTTCTAAAGTTCTAAAAAGCCTTTCTATCTCGTCCTCATTAATGTTAATGATCAGTATTCCGATCTGATCCTGTGAACCCATTGCATTTACTGCTCTTACCATTGACAGCTTATCGCTTCCGGGGAAGAGCTTAGTCCAGAATCTTTCGCCTTTTAGCGTCTTTGCCCTCTCATATACCCGTTCATCTTTAATATTGGTATTCATAATTTGCGATTTGAAAGCATTCTCATAATATTTAAAGCTTTTATAAAATAGTAGGTTCCCATCCCTATCATAGAGTTGTATAGAATGTATGCTGCTTACTGCAGAAAGGGCCTGATTAATTACGGATTTTGCTTCATTCTCATATTTTAGTCTTTCTTGATAATTTGATATTTGCAGCAGTTTTTGCACATTGTCGTTTGATAATATGTAAACCGAATGTTCTTCTATTTCTTTAAGCCGGGCATCAATCTCGGCATTTGTCTTTTCAAATTTAACAACCGTTGCATTGGTTACGCTTTCTTTAAGCAACTCCATAGAAAACTTATAGGAAACTGTTCCAAGTATTATTATTGGAATAATAGAAATAACAAGTGTAAGCATAATGAGCTTATTCCTCATCGAAATGCCGTTAAACAGTTTATGAATACTTTTTACCATATAATCACCAGCCTGCACCTATAGAGTTTCTAATAAAATTATATCAAAAATTTGTGAGAATTGCATAAGAAAATATTGTATATCTTAGGATATTGAACGCGAAAAAAGCGACATCGTTGATGTAAATCCTTTTTCGCGTTCAATATGGTACAAAATACATTGTATTAATAGTTTACTTTGACGGGCTTTCCGGTTTGTGCCGATTCCATAATCGCTAAAATAATAAGCGATACGTTGGCCGCATCCTGCAAAGACACCCTGAATTCCTTGCCGCTGTATAAGCTGTCGACAAAACTCCTTATGCTCTCATATGAAAAGCCTTTGGCTTGGTCGAATATATTATTCTTAACAAGAATATCGGGAGTATATACTTTATTTTCTGTATTTATCTGAATCAAATTGTGGTTGGAGGCATCAATGTCCACTTTTCCTTCAGTACAAAGCAGATTAAACTTTATATCATTTATGCAGGTATTGCTGTTTGGGGTAATCCAGCCGTTTTCAATCTGTACAATGCCCCCGTTTTTGTATTGCAAAGTTGTCATATACATGTCAACGGTATCAACACCAAGGTTTTTCAATAGCCCTTCCCGTTTGACACTATATACATATTCGGGTATGTCATCAAAAAACCAGTTGACAGTATCAACGGTATGGCTTCCTAAAAACCATAGTATAGACGATTTTGCGGCCCATGGCAGCATATCCGTAGCAACCCATTTAACATCATTAAGCCTCATATATGCACTGTACGGTACGCCAAGCTCTCCACTGTCCAATGCCTGTTTGGCAGTGTTAAAAGGTGGGCTCCACCTGTTGTGCAAATCAACCATACCACGGACATTATTCTTTTCAACTGCTTCCGTAATTCTATAAACATCTTCTCTATTGGTGGCAAGAGGTTTTTCAATCAGTATGTGCTTTTTTGCATTTGCCGCTGCTACGGCAATATCGCCATGCAAGAAATCAGGAGTTACGATGGATACCATATCACAATTACATTTGACAAGCTCATTATAGTCGGAATACACATTTTTGATATTAAATTTAGAAGCTGCCGCCTCAGCCTTTTGCTTATCTAAATCACAGATGGCTACAACTTCACATAATGGGTGCTCATTTAAAATAGTAGCATGTGTTTCACCCCATATGCCCGCACCAACAATACCAGCTTTAATTTTTTCCATAATCACTTCTCGTTAAAAACGAGATTCACCTCCCTAAAAGTATTTAATCAACCTTTTACTGCTCCAAAGGTAAGTCCGCGTATCATCTGCTTTTGCACTATGATGGCAAATATAATCATAGGAGCAGTAGATACAACGCCCACCGCTGACATCTCACCCCACATAACACCGGACACCGACAAAAAGTTCTGTACTGTTGTCGGTAATGTACTGGCCTTGTTTGCTGTCAGAAACAGTGCAAAAACAAATTCGTTCCAGGATTGGATAATACAAAAAATTGCAGTTGCTATCATTCCTGGCATTGCTATAGGTAAAACGATTTTGTATATTCTCTGTACAAAGGTACATCCGTCTACTTGAGCAGACTCTTCAAGCTCTTTGGGAATTTCCTCAAAAAAGCTCCTCATCATCCATATGGTGAAGGGAATATTAAACAGCATATAGCATATAATCAGCACAAGATGCGTGTCAAACACTTTCAGCAAGCTCACCATAACAAAGAAAGGCAGGACAGCGGCCATTGGGGGCAGCATTCTCAGGCTTAAATACCAGAAGGCCAAGTCTTCTTTTCGCTTAAATTCAAACCTGGCAAGGTAATATGCAGTTAAGCTCCCAAGTATAAGAGATATTAAAGTAGTGCCAACTGCAACTATGGAACTGTTTAAAAGGAATTTAGCAATCCCTCTGTCTTGAAAAATCCGAATATAATTTTCAAATGTAGGTGTAAAGAACCAGATTGAGGGGTCGTATGACTGCGCTTTTGTTTTTAGACTTATTGAAACCATCCAAAGGAAGGGAAAGACACAAATCATACAAATTATAGTTATACCAAGGGTATAAAGCGCATTACCCAGAGCAGTTTTAATTTTTTTATTAGTTTTCATCACTGCGCCCTACCTCTTTCATTCCTGAAATATTTTAGTATAAATTGACTCAAAAATGTAATTGTTAAAAGCAATACTACGGACATGGCAGCTGCTCTTCCTATAAATCCGGTTTGAGCAAATCCCAGTCTGAAAATATGCAGGCTCATAAGCTCTGTTGCGTTACCCGGCCCGCCTTGAGTTAAAACATATGGTATATCAAAAAGTTTTAGTGAATCCATGCCTCTAAAAAGGACTACTAGAATTAAAAGAGGCTTCAATAGAGGTATCGTTATATATCTAAATTTCTGGAGAATGTTTGCTCCATCTACTCTGGCCGATTCATAAGGCTCGGCTGGGATAGAACGTAACCCGGCATAAATAATTAATGCCATATAGGGTGTCCACTGCCATATATCTATAATGATAATTGATAAAAATGCCATTTCCGCGCCAAGCCAGGTTATTTTTGTCCCAAAAACAATTTCCAATATATGATTTAATAGGCCATACTCAGCGTTCATGATAAGCTTCCAAATCTGTCCTGTAATACTTGGCGTCATTGCTATAGGAATTATTAACCACCCAAATACAAGGCCTTTGAGCTTGAATTCCTTCAAATTCAGCAAAGAAGCCGTAAGATATCCCAGGACAAGTTCTATAGATGTAGTAGCAAGCATAAACAGCAGGCTAATCCACACCGAATGCCAGAAAACGGCATCCTTTCCCGAAAACAATCTTATGTAGTTCTCAAATCCTACAAACTCTGCTTTCAATAAGTTGTATCCCAATTCATAATCTGTCATGCTGATGTAGTAAAGAAATACTGTAGGAATTATAACCAGGATTGCCAAAATGATTGTGGTAGGCATGAGAAAGATAAGATGGGGTCTTTGCATAAAATATTGCTTAATGCCTTTCTTTTTTGTTAGTCTATCGTCCATTCATTTCACCAGCCTTTTTTTTACGTGTACCCCTGCTTTAACCGGGGTACACGTAAAAACATGTTTTTAATTAAGTAAATCTTCCAGCTCTTTGTGAGCCTTTTCGCAAGCATCCTCAGGCGTTATTTCACCAATAACCGTTTGATTGCCGTACCTGCCTACGATATCAAGAATCTGACCCAGCTTTTCATGAGGGGGTATCCATGAAAGACCTCTTTTAACAAGTTCATTTGCAACATCAAGTGCTTCAAGTTGTGCCGGCAGAGAAGCGTCTTTCGCAATCAGCTCTGCGTTTTCATAAATTGATTTTCTTGTCTGTGAACCGCCGTTGTTGTAATAATCCACGGCTAAAGCTTTGGATGTCATATACATAAGGAAGGCCCATCCTTCATCCTTGCTTTTGGCACTATTAGGAATAGCTGCTCCCCATCCGGCAAGGGCAGCTGCTTTACCATAGGGACCTTCAGGTGTAGGAACAAATGCCACTTTATCGGCAATTTTCGAGCTTGACGGATTAGTAATCACAGGAACCAGTGCAGTAGCGTCGAGCCACATTGCGGTTTTACCGGATGCAAATGCACCCATGGCTTCTTCATGTGTATAAGTACTCACATCAGGCGGAGCATTTTTGAGAAGATCTGCGTAGAACTTAAGGGACTCTAAAGTCTTGGCATCATCCATAAGCGACTTGCCTGTCTTCTGGTCAATAAAACCATCGCAGAAACTATACATAAGAGTCATCCAGCCGGAGGCACAGTGAATGCCTTTCTGAGCGCGCATTGCTATTCCGTATAAATCCGGTTCTTTTCCGTTAAAGAATACAGCAAGCTCTAAAAGCTCATCCATTGTTTTGGGAGGTTCTTTATCGTATTTTTCAAATAAATCTGTCCTATATCCCACAAACCTTGTTTCCCCAACCAAAGGAATACCGTAATAAGTATCTCCTATCTTCGTGAGTCCATCCCTGTATGCTGCCATAATATCTTCATGATCAAACCAAACCGGTGTCTTCCCACTATCCTTTATAATATCATTCAGCGGCATTAAAACGTCCTTGGCCTCATACTCATCAAGCCAGAACCTGTCAACCATATATACGTCATAATTACCTGCGTTACTTGTAAAATCCAGAAGCTGATCATTTTTGAGCTGGGTCTCTTCAACCAGTTTCCAGTTAACTTTTATCCCTGTAAGCTTCTCAAATTCAGGTGTCATTTTTTTCAATGCTTCAGAAGAAGGATGTGATGCAAAAACTACATTTATGGTCTTGCCAGCTGATTTTCCTTTGACGGCTTCAGCCCACCCTTCTACAGTAGAAATATCTGCAGCCTGCTGATTTTCCTTCTGTGTATCAGCCGGAGGGTCATCTTTTTCTATATTGTCAGGATTAACTTCTGTTTTACTTCCACCACATGCAACAACGGAAACCATCATCATCACTACAAGTGCCAATACTAAAATTCTTTTTGACATTTTCATTTGATTTCTCCTCGCTTTCATAAATTATTGTTCCGCCCTTCATAAGTATTTCCCTTATAACGCTGTATAAGCGACTCACCCCCTTTATAATAAAACAAAAATCAAATTTTTCTGCACCATTGGACTCTTAATGTGCATCTCTATATTGAACTTGATATTTTATACAACGCTGTATGTAAGTTCAATATATTTACTTTGATTTTATAGGCTGAATTGTGCTGACTCATTGCTGGTTTTATAGCAATGAGCTAA
>JAKSBV010000218.1 GCA_022360955.1 Bacillota bacterium | reverse complement strand
TTAAAGTGTTCTTTCACTGTTAATAAGGGAAATAAATCAGGTCGTTCCGATATATAAACAACTTCATTCTGTTTAAGATCATGATAAGATATTTCTCCTAAATCAGGTGTAAGTAGTCCGGAAATGCTTTTAAGTAAAGTACTCTTCCCTGCACCATTTGCCCCTACTAAGCCTATAATATCTCCGCCATTTAAAGTGCATGTGAAATTTTGTAACACTTTCATATTAGTATAGCTTTTTTCTATATTATTTATCGCTATTTTCATTTTCATCCTCCTCATTTAACATCATTTTTATGCTTTTATCCTTCTTTATTCAGTAAAAACTCAAGAGCATCAAACCCCATTGCCTCTTTTCAGGATTTCTATTTTGGGAAATTGTAGTAAATAAGAGGTAGCTTTTCAATGCTTCCATTGCGTATTCCGGCTTATCCGCACGGCAATTCCGGGAATATCCGGACCCCTTACCGATAGGTTTAATTTTATTCTAATTTGTATTTTATTTCAAGTTGTTTCCGCCATCACTTCCCTCATGGATTTCTTTGAATCAAGAGCAAGGATATATGAATTATGTATAACCCTGTCCATAATGGCATCTGCTATAGTAACATCTGGAAATAAGTCATACCATTTAGTATGAGCAATTTGTCCTGAGAGGATTGTTGATACCCTGTTATATCTTTTCTCAGCTATTTTAAGGATATCCCTGCTTTTTTCATATGTATGTTTGACCAGTACCAGTTTTACCCGAAATCACAATGTTAAGTTTCTGCTCAATAAATGAGCATGTGGTTAAAGACGTTTTTTATTTTTATTTTTTTGTTCTTGATTGCAAAAAGCCTTTGTAAATTATATAATAAGGCGTAGCAAACTTTTTGGTACTATCAAAAATAATCGGTCGAATGACGTTTCAAAAAAGTGGAATGATATCGGCCCCTGTATTTTTTAAAAATGTTTTTAATGTGAGGGATATAATGAGTGAACCTAATTCAATAGAGATACAGAAGCTGGTCGTACATATTGTTGATAACAATTTGCAATTGCCGGTCTTGTCGGAACAAATGCATCCCCCTGAGCATGAGATTCATGAATTTATTGAAAAACATCTCATCAAGGCGATGAAGGATGATCATTTGAAAAGTGCCTCTTTTATAGAAGGTGAGAATCATGTTAGACAATTATGTGAGGAGATTGCAGCCCGGAGAGAGGAATTTGCCGCATTGACCTCGGAAATAGCTGCGGCATTGTTTGATATTATGCTAAAACATGGGGATATCCCTCCGGCAGATTTGGTATTTTGTTTGTTCAAAATGGATGGTGAGGTGCATCTGGGTATTCTGAAATTTAATTATAAAACCGCTTTTATCCATTATACACACACAAATGAATCCGGTAGAATGAATTCGATTATCAAGCAAAAAACAGCTTTGCCGAGGGAAAATCAGAAAATAGAAGAATGCGTATTCATTAATTTAAATAATTGGCGTATCCGGTTAATCGAGAAAAAATATGAAATCAATGGGGAGAAATCCTTTTATTTATCTACAATGTTTTTAAATTGTACCAGTCAAATGTCCAATTATGAAAAAGTTAAAATATTTACCAAAACAACGGAGCAGTTTAAAAAAGAATATTTTGAGGAAGATTTTAATAAATCCGGCGAAATCAAAAAAGCGATTACCGAAAGTCTGGATGAAAATGAAAAAATTGATATTACAGAGATGGCCGAGACAGTTTTTAGCCGGAATCCGGAGATAAAACAGGACTATATTGAGAAAATAGAGAAAGCAGGGTTAAAAGATAAGGTTCTTAGGATAAACGAAAAAACGGCAGAAAAAAAATTTAAAAAACAAAAGATTAAAACGGATACGGGTATTGAAATAGATTTACCTATAGCATATTATAATGATAAAGACAAAATTGAGTTTATCAATAATATGGATGGAAGGATTTCCATTGTAATAAAAAATGTTAGTAAAATAACGGACCAATAATATTAAAAGGAGGATCTCAGCATGTTGATGAAAATTGTTGCAGATAGTTGTTGTGATGTAAACGAGGAAATTAAGGAAAAGACCAATGTTGCATTAGTACCGCTGACCATACAGCTAAAGGACCAAATATACAAAGATGACGAGACACTGGATATTGATAAATTCCTGGAGCTGATGAAAGAAAACAAGGAGCTTCCGAAGACGGCCTGCCCTTCTCCCCAGGATTTTTTAGACCGGTATCAAGGCGATGAAAGTGTATTTGTGGTGACATTGTCCTCGGCATTGAGCGGCACCTATAAAAGTGCTGTTTTAGCAAAAGAGATGTTCTTAGAAGAGGCAAAGGAAAAATTTATCCATGTATTTGATTCCTTAAGCGCTTCTGTAGGAGAAACACTGGTTAGTTTGAAAATTTCCGAATTAATCAAAAAGCATTATAAAGAGACAGAAATTGTAGAAAAAGTAAATGCCTATATTAAAGAAATGAAGACATTCTTCATGCTGGAGTCTTTGGATAACCTGGTTAAAGCCGGCAGGGTGAGCCCTCTTATAGCGAAAGTGTCTTCCATTTTATCCATTCGCCCTATTATGGCCGGTACGGATGAAGGATCGATTAAACTACAAGAGAAGGTACGGGGTGCGAAAAAGGCGTTTAGACGGTTTACCGAAATGATTGAAGAGCATGGCACACGTCTGGAAGATAAGATCCTTGGCATTGCCCATTGTAATTGTTTTGACAAGGCCCTAAAATTTAAGGAAGAAGTGATGAAGCGGTATAGGTTTAAAGATATTATTATCGTTAAGACAGCAGGCATAAGTTCCGTATATGCCAATGAAGGCGGCCTGGTCATCGCATTTTGATAATCCTTATTGCACGCTGTTAATCCTAAAAGTTCATTTGAGCATCTATTGATGCGTAAAGCGGGATCGTAAGCCGGATCATCAAAAGACAATTCGGCTTACGCCCCGAATGATTCCGCATGCTAATCGTTTGCCCGTATTACCGGTAGGTTGTGTACGGTAATCATCGGGATTTTGATGGATAATGACAGCTTTCCCCAGTGCGTCTGCAACTTTAAATTTATTGGTAAAGAAGCACATTTGGGCGTACCCGCTGTTGGAAAACAATACGGGAAAGTCTCCGGCGTGGTTGCCATGAGGTTGATTGTCAGGATTCCAATGATTGCCTGCTGCTTGAAACGGGTTGTCGGGGTCCCCTATGTCACAATTTCCAAATTCGTGGATATGAAAGCCATGAGGCCCGATGGGCTGCTGGCCGTTTTGAGCCGGCCGATAGGGAGGAAGTCCATTTATGCGTGCACATACTTCCGTACCGCCGGGTACGTCTTTAAAGTATACGTTTCCCGTAATTTGAGGCGCCAGAGGGCCGCCGGACATTCTAGCGACAGCAACATTATTGCTATGTATTTGTGGCAGTTTATTATAATATCTGTTGAAAAAAGGCCGGCAATATTGATATTGCTGCCAATACGGAGGCATTATCATATGGTAGTATCTATTCACCATGATACAACTCCCCTTAGGTTTAATTTTAGGTTAAAACAGATCTATAAATACCCAACTTTAAAATGGCATTTATATTTACACAAAAAACGCAGAACCACCGTTGTTTGTGCAAATGTATTGTTAGGCTGCAGTTGGCTATCTTTAATATAGTTTATGAAAAGCAGGAAGGGAATGTGCAAGCTTGACGGAATGCGCTTGGAATTTGTTTTGATGACGCGTATCATAAAGTGAAAGGGGATTTTGACAATGCAATATGAAAAATTGAAGAAGCAGATAGCGTTTATTATAGAAATTGATAAGCTTAAACATATTTTTAGGCAAACCTTTTTAATGGATGCCTCACGAAGGGAAAATGATGCGGAACATTCCTGGCATCTGGCTGTGATGGCAATTTTGCTTTCCGAATATGCGGAGGATGAGCATCTGGATGTGCTTCGTGTTGTGAAAATGGTATTAATACATGACATTGTAGAGATTGATGCGGGAGATACCTATTGCTATGATGAAGCAGGTGCAAAAGACAAGGCAGAACGTGAACAAAAAGCAGCGGACAGATTATTTAATATGCTGCCTTCGGAGCAGGCGGAGGAATTTCGTATATTATGGGAAGAGTTTGAAGCATGTGCTACACCTGAAGCACGCTTTGCGGCTTCATTGGACAGGTTCCAGCCTTTGCTGCACAATTACGAGACAAAAGGGCAGTCATGGAAAGAGCATCGTATTACCGGCAGTCAAGTGTTAGAGAGAAATAAACCTATACAAAATGGTGCGCCGCTATTATGGCAGTATACGGAAGAACTGATTGCCGATGCAATTGATAAAGGCTATTTAAAACGGTAGTCAATATTATTTTCTGCTTCACCAGTAATTGCATAAGGAAATTATAAAATTTCTCTTGATTTTTCATGGCAGACGCTGTATACTATATAGGTGTCGCGAAAAAATAGTTGAATATGTATCATGGAGAGATGGCTGAGCTGGTCTAAGGCGCACGATTGGAAATCGTGTGTACGGCACAAACCGTACCGAGGGTTCGAATCCCTCTCTCTCCGCCAAAACCGCATAAACAAAGGGTTTGTGCGGTTTTTTATTTATCCGTCGATTATCACTTTAGTAAGGGATAATTGTGCTTGGAATTCGTTGTTGCCTTATACTTCTTTCTCGTCTTGCAGTATATGTTATTTTCTCTCATAAGCCTGCCCACCCTTGTTTTTCCGTAGTAAATGCCTTCCTTGTTAAGTTGAACTGTTATTCTTCTCACTCCATATGTTTCATGGCTCTCCTTGTGTACTCTTTTGATTTCCTTTAACAGCTTTTTGTCTTCTTTTTCTTTCTCACTTTCCGGCCGGTTTACCCAGTCATAGTATCCGTTTCCTGTTAGTTCTAAAACCTCACACATCTTCTGCACAGAAAACTCGAAGCGGTGGTCAAATACAATTGATATCTTAGTTCCCTGGCTTTGTGAAGATGCTGACTGCTTTTTTTAATATCGCATTTTCCTCCCGGAGATCATCTAATTCCCTTTTCATTTTTCTTATTTCAGTGTCTTCAGGTTTCAAATTACCATTGCCAGGGAAAGCATCCTTACCGTGGTCTTTATATTCACTAACCCACCTGTACAACGTATTGACATGAATACCAACATCCTCTGCTATTGCTGTTGCACTCTTGCCTTCCTCGCATATCATATTCACGAGACGTTGCTTAAATTCTTTTGTATACCTCTTTCTCCTTTTTGCCAACTGTTCCACGCCCTTTCTGGTATTATTATACCAACTTAACTGCGTGTCCGGCAAACCGGGTATAGGTCAATGTTAGTTTGTCAATTTGTCAAGCCAAACCCCTTTCTCCCTCTATAAATGATTTTGTTCCAACTTTCTATTCATATCTCTATTTAAGCTATTTTAAATAATATCCTAATCCCGAAATATTATTATTAAATAAAGAAGTGTCAATTATAAATTCAGGCATTCCCATATAACCTGCAGCTATCTCATATTCATTAAATACTATTACAAGATTACCTTCCTCATTTATATAGAAATTAGTGTTATCATCTATCGTTGTAAAATGCTCTATAAAAAATCCCGCATCTTCCTTTTTAATTGCCTCTTTCATTTTGCTTATTATTTCATTATTTATAACACTTATATAATCATAATCTTTATTAAACAAATCACTTAATTTTAGCAATTTACTATTTCTAAGATCTACATTATAGAAGTGAGCCGTTTCATAACCACTTGCCCTTATTTTTGTTGTCACTACTTTAAATGACAAAATATCTTCATCATTTCTAATTACAGTATAACTCTGATTTACTATTTCAGGCATAGATGATAAGAATCCTGCTTTCTCTGACTCATCCTTTAACTTATCAGAATTTTCAAGAGCCTTATCATATACTGCTATCCCACGCTGTTTTAAAATGCTATTTATTTCTTCCTGCGCCTTAGCATCTTCAATCCCTTCAATTGCAGGTATTTCTATATATATTTCTCTATACCTATCATTAAGTGCTAGTTTATCAATTGTCACAAGCTTTGTTATAGTTCCTATTGCCGGAATATCAATTAATTGTGCAGCAAATGATGTATTTATGTTTACTACGCCTATAAAAGCAACGCATATACAAGCTGCTGTTGAAAGACCCGTTATTATTCTTTTTTTAAATTTACCTTTTTTATTCATTGTTTTATCTCTAAATTTCTTTTTTATATTATTTAAATTTTTATCTGTAAGATCTGGAAGTTGTTTTGCAATCATATTTAGATTTTCTTCGTCAAGTTCTGACATAAGGTTATTATATTTTTCCATAGTTATCTCCTCCTATTTTATAATTCGAGTAAGTAAAGATTTCTTACTATAGTAAAGTTTATTACTTACTTCTTTAACAGTAATCTTCAATTTTTCTGCAATTTCTCTAGGCTTTAACTGATAAAAATATTTGAGTATAAAAATTTCTCTATCTAATGCCTTGAGATTTTGAGCAAATTCATAAATCTCTTTAACCATTTCTTTATTTACTAACATTTCTTCTATACCATCATCTTCTATCTTAAGTTCATCCTCATAAGTTATAGTTAAAGTCTTATTTATTTTCCTCATTCTATCTATTGCTTTACTTTTAGTAATAAGACATAGATACGTCTTAATACTTCCTCTTGTTTCATCATACTTTTTAGGATTTTCCCATAAATATGCAAAACTTTCTGCTACACAGTCTTCAATGTCTTCTTTAGTTCCAACATTTTTAAGCACACCTGAAGCTACAATCCAAAGTAACTTACCATATTCATCAATTAAAATTTCATAAATTCTAGAATTGTGACTTTCTATCCCTTGTTGCAATTCTTCTAACATTTAATACATTACCTCTCTCCAAAATTGTTTATAATCAATTACATGAAATAATACGAATAAAAAAACATTTTATCTTAAAAAATAATAATTTTCTTATATTCATTAATAGCTAACTGTTGTAAAGGTTCAAAACATATGGATCCCGCACGAAGTTCTTTCGCTCCCTCTCTATATTAGTGTGAAATGATAAAGTTTCCATAAATTACATTACCAATTTTTAAAAACGATACATCCCTTATCATCAAATAAGGGGGGGCATCGGATGAACAATTATGTTTTTATTCGAAATATAATTGGATTACAAGGCATAGAAGTAGTCTATACCAATGTAAATAATGGCATATTTGAAGTATATACAAAATCTACGCTTAAATTTACTTTATATCAATGTTGTGAATACATTAACTATGATGTTCATGACACAATCTGTCCATACAATTAGATATTGAAAGGGTAGGTTCGCTATCTATCACAAAATTTGTGACTGAATCTTTAATAATTGAAAAACGCTTCTTTTAATTTATTCCATTACCTACCTTAAGTATGACTTTTAAGCAGGGACTACGTAAACGTATCATAACAATATAGAAAAACCTCCTAAAATAGGTTATACACTATTTAGGAGATTAACTATTTTTCA
>JAKSBV010000377.1 GCA_022360955.1 Bacillota bacterium | reverse complement strand
CAGAATCACCGTTGTTTGTGTAAATAATATTTTTAGGTTTAAAGTTGGTTATCTTTACTATATGCATCCAGAAGCTTTTTGTCAAATCCTAACATATTTACAAAAGACTCAAATAGGTATTGCAGTCCAATACCTATTTCAAGCTCTAAAATCCTAATTTGGCCTTATTCTCTTCTAGTTTCTTCTGTCTATAGGCCTGCACCTGTTCAAATCCTAAAGCATCTCTTTGTGAGATGTAATCTGCCCATAATTGATCAAAGACCTCATCGGATTCTGCCATAATTAATTGCGGCAGCACACGCCCCCATAATTGTCTCATCTTTTGAAGCATAAGCCCTTCTTCCGTATCTGCCTGCGGGTCAACTGAATCGTATAGGCCTTGTGTCGGATCTACTTTGTCTTGCGTCCATTCGATCATTTGTTTAATATAATGTGGATATTCCGGTCTCCATTTGTTAACGATCACAGGATTTCTCATCAACCAATAGGTATCCACCGCACCAATGTCATTGGTAAACTTTGTATAATCTTCCTGCAATAATGCATAGACATCCGGAAGCAATTGATCTTTGCCGTCAATGGTATCCCAAGTCTCCCCTTTCTTACCTAAGAAGAAATCTTTTTGCCCTTCTTCACTGATCAGATAGGTTAAAAAACGCATCGCCCTATCGGGTTTTTCGCAATTTTTACTGATCATGGTCAGCTTCCACCCCGCTACACCGCCGGGATACAACGTCGGCTTGTCAAGCCGGCTATTAGACGGGCCGTCAATGGCAATATAAATACTTTCCGGATTTTGATCATTGATGATGCCATTGGCTACTTCCAATGAAGTCCATTCACGCAGCATGGCAAAATAACCCGCATTATTAATGGTTTCTTCAATCTGTGCCGGTGCATCTATGAAAGGTTCTAACGTAATCAAACCATCCCGAAATGCCTGCCTGAAGGTTTTCATCCATCTTAGATACTCCGGGTCCGAAAATCTGTCATATATTTGACCGTCTTTTTCAAAGGGTATGGCTAATAGGTTTTGAATATAGGATTCAAATGCGTAACTTCCTATATCACCGATTCCTTGAAAGCAGAACGGAAGTATGCTTATGCCGTTTTCAGCAGTATAATCCATCGCCATCCGCAGACCGCTCAAGAAACCTTCCGGTGTGCGCATATCCGGTTTGCCTATGGCCTCATAGATATCCTTTCTCACCACAAAAGTTTGATTGGCTTTAAGGATAACATCCTCTGTCATTTGATCAGGGGAATAAGATTCGTTAGGATAACAATATAAGTTGCCGTCAGGATAGGTATACCAGGCAGAACTTCCTTCTGCAGCCACTTTAAAGAAATAGGGATCATAGGTATCTGCTAATTCATTTAAAGCATATACCATACCGCCATCCATCAATATCTTGGCATTCTGCTCCCAAAAACCAATAGAAATGATATCCGGTAAGTTGTTGGACGCTATTAAGGTATTAAGCATTTCATTCTCATTGCCTGACGGAATCACAAGATTGACATGGACACCGGTTTTTTCCGTAATGTACTTTGATACAACACTTTTGCCCCATTCACCGGAATACCAAGATGCATGAACATACCAATCCAGTTCTATCGGTGAAGTATCTAGTCTCCAACCGGGCTCATTCGGATTAGCCGTCTCCTTTTCTTTTGTTTTATCATCAACTGCTTCTGTTGTTTGTTTGCTGTCCGGATTCTCTGCATCCGCTTCTTTATCCGTCTGATCAACATTATGAGTACATGCGGACAACACCATTGTAAGAACGACTATTAAAGCGAATATTTTTTTCATAAAATCCCTCCTTTTCTTTTATTGATGATTAATAGGATCATGCTTTAATGGAGCCTATGAGTAGCCCCTTAACAAAATATTTTTGCAAAAAAGGATAGCTGCACACGACCGGCAGTATTGCAATAATCATCGTTGCATACTTGATAGATTGCGATGTGACCCTTTTGCCGGCTGTTCCCATCACCTGATTCTGTAAGGCTTGCGTAGCATTTTCTGCTACAATTTTATATAGAAAGGTTTGAATCGGCCGCAAAGCTTCATCCATTACATATACAACCCCCATAAAATAATCATTCCAGTTGAAAACGCCTACAAATAATACGATTGTAGCAATAACGGATTTGGATAAAGGCAATATGATTCTAAAGAATATTCTAAAATCGGCAGCACCGTCGACGATTGCCGACTCCTCTAATTCAATAGGTAATTGCTTAAAAAAAGTCATAAATATGATAACATTAATAAAGTTCAACATGGTGGGAATAATATACACGATAAATTTATTATACATCCCCAGCTGATTAATTAATAGGAAAGTGGGGATTAAACCACCGTTAAAAAATATGGTAATAATGCCTAGCATCATATATGTTTTTCTTCCGATTAAGTCCTTCTTGCACAGCCCATAGGCAACCATAGCCGAAAAGAAAACATGCAGTGTTGTAGCTATCAGCGTTCTTAAGATGGTCACCATAAAGGCTGTCGCCAGCCCGTCATTTTGAAATACCGCAATATAATTATCTATACTCAGCACCCTGGGCCACCAATAGATGCCTCCTTTCATAGCATCGTAGCCGTCATTGAACGAATTAATCACACAAAAGTAAAAAGGATAAATCATACTAAAACAGATGCAGATCATGATAATGGTATTGATCACATCAAAAGGTTTTATATTGATTGCTCTTTTTTTCAATTCAATGCCTCCTATAATAAAGACTCTTCCGTTAGTTTCTTTGTTATGACATTTGCTGTTAATACCAATATAAGCGACACAACTGCTTTCACTAAAGATGCCGCACTCGCAAGGGAGAATCTTCCTGCCCCAATACCCATGTTATAAATATATAAATCTATGATTTCACTGGCATCTAAGTTCATATTATTTCTTAGTACAAAAATCTGCTCAAAATTGCTTCCGTTAAGCAGATTTCCAACAGCCAAAATAAACAAAATCGCAATCGTCGGCCTTATAACTTGAACTGTTATATGCCACATCTTCTGAAATCGTCCCGCACCGTCAATCTCAGCTGCTTCATAAAGGGATGGATTAACGCCGCTTATGGCTGCTATGTAAATGATGGCGTTCCAGCCCATTTCTTTCCATACATCTGATATGACAGCAATACGCCAAAAGTATTCCGGCTTAGCTATATAATATATAGGACCGTCTTGAAGCCCCAAAGTCATCAATATGTTATTGACAATACCTGTTCTGCCAAGCCAGCTCAGTATGATGCCGCCTAGAATCGGCCAGGCTATGAAATGCGGCAAGTACGAAACGGTCTGCACCATCTTTTTAAATTTTACATGCCTTATCTCGTTTAAAAATAGTGCAAATATAATAGGTATCGGAAACGCAACAATGAGTTTATAAAAACCGATTCCCACCGTATTCCTCAGCATAAGATAAAATCTATCGTTACCCAAAAATTCTTTAAAATGTTTTAACCCTACCCAAGGCGCTTCCATAGCCGATTTTGTTATATCGTAATCCTTAAAGGCAATGATCAGCCAGACCATGGGAATGTAACAAAAGATAATCAGCCATATCATACCTGGTATCACCATTAATTGTCTTTGTCTTTGCTTCATCAATTTCTTCAAGAATTTGTTTTTTATCATATACTATCCTTCACTTTCTATGCATTTTCCAGTTAATTTAAGTATAAAAGTCAAGGTTCTCTATTTCAATACCATCATTTTAGAAAAGGGTGCATTTTTTTAGAAATACCTTATTGTAACATCATATCATGGTTTGGAACACATGACCATATTTACAAAATAAAGTACCATAATCTAAAATATTGTACTTTATTTATTCATCAACATAATCTAAAATGAAAATACAAAAGAGAAAAGGAGGTTTATTGCATAACGATTGTTTTAGAAATGTCAGGACAAAATGAAAGGATCTTTGAAAGGAGCGTAAAACATGAACTTTAGAAAAGGTTTGCAGAGTTTTTTGGTTAGCTTCCTAATCGCAGCATTAATGTTAACAAGTATGGCTTCACTTGTGAATGCATCTACAACGTCCGAATACAAGCAGTATGTGTCAAACGTTGACGCCGATACTGCAAGAATCACTTTTGAATCTTATTGTTCTTCTACTTATGTCTATGTACATTACAAGGTGAATAACGGCAGTCAATTAAACTATTTAATGAATCAAAGTGCAGATATCTGGACTTATGATGTGAACGGTTTAAGCAGCGGAGATGTTATTGACTACTGGTTTACCTACCAAATCGATTCAACTCAAAAAGATACCGGCTGGTTTAGTTATACCCACGGATCACCAACTCAACAAAAAGTTGCAACACCATCCTTTAGTCCTTCGGGCGGTACATACAGCAGTTCTCAATCCGTATCCATCAGCTGCGCTACACCGGATGCAGATATCCGATATACTGTAGATGGCTCTACACCTACCGGGAGCTCGACGCTATACGCAGGTCCCATTACGGTTTCTTCAACGCAGACCATTAAAGCAATTGGCATTCATCCGGATATGGACAATTCCGATGTGGCCAGCGCTACTTATGTCATCGATACATCTGGTGACCTATTGGCAAAATATGAGCCTGCCGATGGTAAAACAATTATTGTAGTCGGACAAGATAGAGATGAAATGGATGCTTATGAGGCATTATCCGATATACCGGACCCTGCAGGATATATGATCTATACGGGTACTGTTGATGCTGCCGGTATGACATCACCTTCCGACAAGGGGGGCGGCATGCAGGATCTTCAACATTGGATCAATAACAAGCCCAATTCAATATGTCAGCTTGCTATTGATATGACGGATTACGATCAGCATCAAGACGGACAGGACGAAGAAGTAAAAGTGGCCGACGGTTTGAGAGATGAGAATATTAGAACCATGGCACAAGCGGTAAAAGATGCCGGAAAGCCTGTCTTTCTTCGAATAGGTTATGAGCCTGACGGCAACCATAATCACTATTTTGAACCCTCGGAATATGTTATGGCTTACAGACGTGTCCATAGAATATTCAGAGAAGAAGGTGTCAATAATGTGGCCTTTGTATGGAATGTAATCGGCATTCAGCCTGCTTGGGGCTGGGATATTGAAGCATGGTATCCTGGGGATGATTATGTGGACTGGGTAGGTGTGAGCTGGTTCGGCTGGCCTTCTGCTTCGGAAGAAGCCGCAGCAGTACAATATAGACAAGAAGCTGCCGATTTTGCAAAAAGAAAAAATAAGCCTTTAATGATCGGTGAGTGTGCGGGAAGGGCCTATTATCCGATGACAGATTCTTCGAATTGGGATAACTTCTTCCAAAAAGTATTTGATTTCATAGCGTTAAATGATGTAAAAATGCTTTCTTATATCAATCAAGACTGGAATCAGCAGCCTGTTTTTAGTGATCCGACCATCTGGGGAGACACAAGAATTCAACAACCCGGTGCCGACTATATTTATAATAAGTGGAAAGAGGAAATCTCAAAACCTCGTTATCTGAATGAATCGCCAAGTCTATACGCCGAAATAGGCTTTAATCCTAATGAACCGATAGAACCCGCCGTAGCAGATCCGAAGCACAATGTGCCAAGCGTATTTGAGGCTGAGGCTTTCTACGATTATTATAATTTTGTGCAGGCACCAAGGCCGGCAAATTCTAATAATCTTGTACTTGCTTGGGGCAACTGGGATTTTGTCTATGACAATATTCCCAGAGGCAATAGCTGGGCATCCTATAACATCAATGCTGCTTCAACAGGCAGCTATAAAGTAAAATTAAACATATCCAACGGCAACGCCGCGACCACTGCAACGATTAAGCTGAACGGTCGAGCTGCAGCCACCGTTAACATACCTGCTACCGGCGATTGGAGTACTTATGTCACTGCAACAAGTCCCGCTTTTAACATCAGTGCGGGTGCTCATACGCTTACAATCGAACAAACAGGTAACGGATTTAATATAGATACCATAGAAGTCAGCCGATAAAGATAGCGTATAAACAAAAGCACCGTTCCGGTGCTTTTAAGATGGGGTCAGGCTTTTAGAAAGCCTGACCCTTTAATACTCTTTTGTACTATACTAAAATCTATTCATTTACTTTAACACAATCATACGATATCACTTACTCATACATATTATAATAGTTTAGTCCAACAGTTCGGGAAAGATTCCCTAAGTGTAGCCTTGTTAAAAATATGCCTTGGTGTAGATAACATATCGTTAATTCCTCTCCTTGCCATCTCAATAAAAATAATGACCATAAAACATAAATTATTCGAATGCCAGACCATATTTTTTCGCCTGTATCTTGTACATTTCAGCGTATTTACCACCCAGCAGCATCAGCTCTTTATGAGAACCCTGTTCTATAATCTTTCCATTTTCCAGCATAAAAATCCTATCCATCATTCTTGTAGTTGATAACCTGTGTGAAATTATGATGACGCTCTTATTCTGCAGTTCCTTAGTAATCAGTTCATTGAAGCGATACTCGCTTTCAGGATCCAAGGCAGCCGATGGTTCATCAAGGATGATATAATTTTTGGATGAATAGATAATCCGGGATAATGCGACTTTCTGCCGCTCACCGCCAGAAAACAGCAACCCTTCATTGTCGAATTCCTTTGTTATATTCCTCATAATCATATCTTCAGTCGGCACTTCATCAAATAGCTTGACTTTTTCCAAGGCTTCTATAATATTGGCGCAGTCAGCCTGCTCATACAGATCCATCTTTACGTTTTCTGCCAAAGTTGTCGTATACAAAGAAAAATCCTGAAATACCACACCGTACTTTTCTCTGTAACTTTTAATATTGTAATCTTTTATATTTGTATTGTTTTCAAAAACCTTGCCTTTACTAACGTCATACAAGCGCAACAAAAGTTTCACAAGTGTGGTCTTGCCGGCACCATTATAACCGACAAGGGCAATCTTTTCCTTAGGATTGATCTTAAAACTGACATCATTAATAATGGTATCTTCATTATTGGGATATAAAAAATGTACATGATCCAGTTGAATAGGATTATTGCTTTCATTTACATATTTATCGCCGTCATGTAAAATGTTTTCGCGATCGAGAAAAGACCTAACCTTCTGTATATATATACTATGCTCATGAAATTCATTGATTGTTCTGATAATGGATTCAATATTATTGCTCAGGCTCCACGCCGCATTGAGCATACTGATGAAATCGCCAAGTGAAATTGCTTTTTGTATTACAGCTCGGTAAGTCAGACTAAACACATATACGACATCGAAGAAAAACGTGCTGGAATCCTCCATGTACGCATAGCTGAATATAGACTTCGTATACTTATGTATCGTTTTTTTCATATCGGCAATAACAGAGATATAGTCACTGATTATCTTCCCTGAAATCTTACTTAACCGTATTTCCTTGGCATAATCCTCTAGATAAAACAGCTTTTTCGTGTAATCACTTTTACGATCAAATATAAGCAGCTCATTTTTACGCTTAAATGTAATATCATTAAGTTTTTTCCCGGAAATAGTCGTAATTATGACCGATACTGTGACAAGTATTATACAGAACGGATCGACTAACAATGCTAATGTTAAAATTGATGTAATAGTCGTTAGACATTTCAGCAGGTTGCCCAATGACTCCATTACTCTAAAAATCCGATTCTCCATATCATATAACCCAAGAATATACGTATCGTAATACTGGGGATCATCATATGCTGCTACATCAATATTGATGGTCTTTTTCAGCATCATAGTCTGAATTGATTTTTTTAATTTAACTTTACCGATCGGGATAAGGACTGTAATAAGTAAATTCCTTACTAAAACATAAGCAATATTGATGCTTAAAAACAGAAGCAAGATAAGGATTATGTAATATAAGGATGCGCCCTCCTGTATACTGTTAATAACCAATCTGATAAGCAATATATTATTTAGAAATTGCAAAAAACCATCTATGATATTAAATATTAAGTAGGAAATAAAAAGAGTAGGTATTGCTTTAAAAACTTCTTTCAATATGAAAATGTTGTTCTTGATAACATTCTTCTTCTCTTTATTCATACTGTTCATCTATATATCCTTTCATCTGTTTGTTAAATTGATCGGCATATTTCCCATTTAGCGCAATTAACTCTTCATGCTTCCCTTGTTCCGTAATTTGTCCGTTTTCCAAGTAGATAATCCTATCCGCTGTTTTACAGCTGCTCAGGTGGTGTGTGATAAAAATTACGGCTTTGTCTTTACACATATTAGTTATCTTTTTAAACAACTCGTTTTCAGCAATCGGATCAAGTGAGCTGGTGGGTTCATCCATAATAATGATGGGAGTATATTTTGCGTACGCCCGGGCTATAGCCAGCCTCTGCTTTTGTCCTTCAGAGAATACTAGCCCTTTATCATCGAACTCTTTAGTCATAGTGGAGCTTAAATTACTCTGTTCCTTATCAGCAAACTTTTCTAGCCCAGCAAACAGTAAGGATTCTTCAACCCTTTGCCGATCCTCTTCTGTAAAATCATGCATCAAAACATTTTCCGCAAGCGTCATCGAAAAAACTTTGTAGTCCTGAAAAATCACACCAAACATTTCTCTATATATATCCAAATCGTATTCCCTTATATCGATACCATTTAATGTAATTACTCCCCCAGATGGGTCATAAAGCCGCATTAATAGCTTTGTTAATGTTGTTTTTCCAGATCCGTTATATCCAACTATAGAGATCTTTTCATTACTTGAGATGGAAAAATTTATATTTTTCAATGCGTTTTCCCTACAGTCATATGAAAAACTTACATTGTGAAAAGAAATCTTAAAATCAGATTTATAGTCAATACTATGTCTGCCATTCGATATTATCTTCGGTTCAAACTGCAAAAATTCTTGTAAGTTGGAAACATACATGCTCTGTTCTGTAATATTCAATATTTGTCCCGATATATTGATTAAGTTATTGGCTAGTATGCGGACTGTATTAATCGTTACTATAAAATCCCCTAAATTAATGGTGTGATAAACCATTGATTTAAAAGTTAAATACAGGATAAGTCCGAAGGTCAAAAAGACATAGTTGAGCAAATCATTAGCAATCGAATATGTATATAGTTTTTTTCCAATGGATTTTATATTAGTTTCTGTTCTTTCAACGGAATCATCGAAGTTCTTAAACAAGACATTGAAAACATTATATGTTCTGATCTCGTTTGCATACTCTTTGTAATAACCTACACGCTTCACATAATCCATTTTCTGATTTTCGGGTATATTGCTCATATAGAGTTCGTAATTAAGCTTCTTCATCTTTTTGCCAAGAGTAAAGTTAGTAACAATTGGAATAATTATGGCAAACAGCGCAAAGCTATCCACAAATGCTGTCGTTATCAATACAATTGCGGAAGAGCAAAGCATTGCCACAAAATTTGCTGTCTGGTGTAGGGTATCAACTACTTTTTTCTGCGCATCTGACATAGCAGTGTAAAAACATTTATAGTTATCGGCATTTTCATAGCAAGCCAAATCAAGCTCTACCGCCTTTTTAAAAATCATGAGGTTTACCTTGCTTACCAATTCCGGGTCGGTCGCAGGTACTACCACTTTGTTGTAGTAGACAAAGAAAATCTGTAGCACAACAAAGATTACAGCAAAGATAGATAAAAAATAAAATAACTGAACATAATCAGCATTATCACTTATCATATTAAATAATATGCGTAAAAATATAACATTATAAATTGCCCAACGGCATGAACCCAGTGTGGATTTAATAAAACACATAATCACTCTTTTAGGGCAAGCATTATAAGCAATACGCAGCATAAATAATATGTTTTTCATATCATATAAGTTGTTTTTCTTCTTTTCTTTATCCATGCTCATATCTCCCGGTTTCCATTTCTTAATGTTTCTACACAATTGACAATGCTGCTGATGGATTTCAAGTTGTCATATGTCAATATCTCGTTGTCAAATTCAATATCATATTCATTTTTTAGTTCAACAACTACCTTTAAAGATGCAATTGAGTCCATGCCTAAAATTAACAAGTTATCATCCAAACTGATTTCTTCAATAGGTTTTTGCAAATTTACTAGGTTACTGACAATAGACTGAACCGTTTCCACCATACCTTTATCCCCATATAAACACGTCCTTTAGTATGTAATTTAAGTACTCTAAAATTGCTGATACTACATTCACAAAATTTACTTTTAATTTATATAATGTGAGTGGGTACACAAAAGTACTCTATATACTAAATTAGGGATTGCTGAACGATAACTTTTTGCGCTTAAAGTGCCAATTTGATTCCCCATAACTGTACCTTGAAAAAACAGGCAAGAAGAACTCGGAGTCTTCGCTCCAAATTCATCACCAGTATCTGCATTGCAATTACGGTTTCACTGCTATCCTTTAAGCAAGCCATGATTCGATTCAACCCATAGAATCATTTTCCTTCACCAAACTTACCTTCAACCGCATTATGGATACCTGAATCCTTTCGTTCTTGTCGGTGTTGTTCTTTAAGTAACTTTAAATCCGTAGTCGGTCGACCCAATGGCGGACCACTAAGTCGTATGTCATGCTGTTTGCAAAATTACAGATTTTCGCGATTTCGGTATATCTTATCTGCAAGCACTACGGCTGGATAGGTCCCAAATCTCTTTTTGTAGCGTTCGGCAGATTGAATAAGCGTACTTCCTTCATTGAAAGCATCAAAGCTAAGATGTTCAATAAACGTATAGCCATCTACAACGCTAATTGCAAGCTTTGCACCAAACTATACATCATCAATAATCACATATATGGGTACCCCTGTAGTAAAAGATATTGACCATTTGGACACGTTATTCGACAAATCATGGATAATATTGACCGCCTATTGATGGACAGAACCACCCCTCAGTACCAGCCATACCTTATTGCTTGGTAAATAGCTCTCTTTAACTCTATTTATACTTCTCATTAACAATTATGTAGTTTCATATCCTTTACGCACTTGTGCAACTTTATATACACTAGGCTTTTTCTCATCATAAAAGCTTTCTTCAAACTGCTTTCCAATACCAATTCTTCTTTTCAAATACTGACTTAGGGCTTCATCTTCACAATAAATGTAACACCCTTTTTGTCCTCTAGTTAATAGCACACGATATGTATTCTTTATAATCTCATCTGCTATACAATATGCCTCATCCGGATTCTCTCTCATCAACTTCTTTAGGCCTTTAATAGATTGGTCTGTTCTTGCACGTTTTGTGAAATCAGTTACAACTTGGTTATTTTCATAGCGAAGATCTTTGCCAATAATTACGCCTACATACTCTAGCTCTAAACCTTGCAACGTATGTATGCATCCAACTTGATTAATGGATTCTTTATCAATGGCATATGTTTTTGTATTCCCTAAATTCCAACTCATACTAAAACCATATTTTTCAATGACGATACCATGATGATTAAGATTATTTTTATTCCTGCCATCCCATTCCCAGCAATAACCCGCCAAAAGTCTCGCTTTATTATTGCTATTCTTTTTCAAAATCATTTTAAACAAAACATTTGGATCATCAACAATTTGAAGATCGTAATCCATATCAAAACCATCACTATTGGCTGTTTCATTGATTTCTAACACATCATCTAAAAAAGCAAGATAACCATTTGATCCATTGCATCTAAATTGTGAGGATAATTCAACTATTTCCACATCTGCGCCCGCTTTTTGGGCATAATCCTTTATTGTCTCAATTTTCCCTGCATCTTTGAAATGAATTCGTTGTCTTTCATCAATAAAAAATACTGAAAATTTTGAACTATTGATTAATTCCATTGTTTGGTTTTCACCTAGGTGATTAAACAATCCAGACTTTTCATTTAATCTATGAGCTTCATCAACAAGTACAACATCAAGTTCATTATGGTTCATTTCATAATATATACCAGAACTTTTGAAAAGGTTATCGATACTACTTCTTTTTATATGGCCTTTTAATTTAGCTACATACACTTCTCTTGGTGCTGTATTTTTTGTTACATAATGACACAGCATTTCCTCGCTGGTCAGATGAACCAATAGTTGTATTGCCAATACACTTTTACCAGTACCTGGGCCACCTTTTACAATTAAAGTTTTCTTCTTTCCTGTATTGCATGCTTCTTTTGCAAGATACCTCGCCTGTTCATATATAACTTTTTGTTCATCAATCATTACAAATTCTTCATTTCCATTAATCATCTTAAGCAATGACTCTTGTAGTGATTTTGAAGGTTTTATTTTACCACTTTCTATTGCATATAACGTCTTCTTGTTATCACCATATTTGACATGCTTTTTAATAAAATCTCGTAGCTGTTTCGTCCCTTGACTATCAAAAATTGGTGCCGATTGAATATATTCTTTGTATATATCGTCTGTTAATGGGTCATAGAGTGGTTGTATAAAATAATTGTGTAAATAGGCACATGGATATAACGCAACTTCATTTTGAGTTACAGCTTCATTAAAATCACGAATCAGACTTGTATATGAATTCACTTGATAGGATGGATGAGTTGTTTCTCGTACTCCGCCTGACAAAGCTGTTTTTACAATACCATCTTTACCTTCAACTTTTTCTGCTTCGCTCCATTGTTTCAGCTCAACCACTACTGCTGTACCTCGCTCTTCATCCTTTCCGGTAATAATAAAATCAATTCGTTTTGAACTAGTTGGTATTTTGTATTCAATTGCAATTCCTGAATTATACGGAATCTCTTCGTCATTCATTACCATGTACATACATCGTAAAGAGTTCTGCCAAGAGTTAATCTCGCTTTTACTAGTTTTTCCAATTTTATTCCGAAAGTTAGTAAAGATTTTATTGATAAGTACTCCCTGCTCTACATCATCCATAAAATCACTTTTTATACTTTCATAAATGATCATTAAACCACCTCAACAAATTGTTCCTTCTATAACTCTGTATACTTTTTGCTAATTCCCTTAGCTTTAGCAACCGGATATTTCCTCTCATTTTCATCGATTTTAGCGTGCATATTCTCAATAACATCAATGTTTAACCGATCAGCTAATAGCAGGCAATAATTCATAACGTCAGCTAACTCTTCTTTTACCTTTTGTTCGTCAAAATCACTATTCCATTGAAAGTTTTCAAGAAGTTCAGCAGCTTCTATAACAATTGATTTCGCCAAATTTCCTGGGCTATGAAATTGTTCCCAGTCTCTATCGTCTCTAAATTTTTTTATTCTTTTTATTAATTCTTCCATAGTTTTCTCCTCTCCGCTTGTTAGTTAAGTCTATAATTTTGAATTTATATATATTATACTACAAAAGCTTTATGTGCGCACTGTCTCTATTAAGCCTGATAGTGAACTATTTGTCTTCATTTTAATCTTCCTTTATCTTTATGTAAATAACATTATTGTCCCTACCACAACAATTATGATATAGATGAATAATTCTATACGAGCTTTCTTTCTATGCTATTCTCCTTCATTTTTTGTATTAAAAAAGACACTAGCTTTTAAGTGTCTTTTTGATTTAACTCTCTTTTCTTTTTACTTTTTCTTGTTGTAATAATTCTTTCTGCACTAATGCAATATATTTATCTAATTCTTGGCTTATTTTTGATACTTCCTCTGTAAGTCCATCTTTTTCATAGGTTCTATTTAATTTTAATCGTAATTTATTTATGCTTGTCTTTATATTTTGTTCGCCATTTATTTCTGCATTGTTCATTTACCCTCACCCCTCAAATACCATTTTATGCCTTTAGTTGCAAAAATACAACTAATAGCAATTATATTTTTAGCCTATAATAGATAAAATTCTTTTATAGGCTAAATTGCGAAAGGGGCTTTTGCTTTGAGTAAAGAAAACTTATCTAAAACCATTGGATATCGAATAATGCTTAGAAGGAAACAGCTTGGATATACGCAGGAACAAGCCGCTGAGAAATCCAATCTAAGTCATCAATTTTTTTCCACTGTTGAAACAGGCAGAAAAAATCTTCGTGCTGAAAGCATTATAAAAGTTGCAAAGGCTTTGGAAGTCAGCACTGATTATTTGTTAACAGGGGTTATTAATCAAGTAGATATTGATAATATTTCTAAATCATTATCCAAATTAAGCGGAACTGAACTTCATTGTTTAGAAGAAATCATCAAGAACTATTTGATCGCTTTAGGGCACGAGGCTACTGAAAAATAAGTTTTGTTATCATGACCCCAAAATATCCTGCCAATGATTTATACTATCTCAAATTCGAAATTGCACAGATCATTAAGCTTTTGTACCTGGTCATTTTCTAAGAAAGCAATCAAAATTGATTGATCTAATACTGAAATAGCAAATTGTTTCGTACTTTTTTTGTTGGACAATAACTTGTTAAACCTGGAAAATATATTGATGTCTAACCAATCATCCTTAGCCTCTAACTCCCATTTATATTTTTTATCTCCTATATTAAACGCTACCCATACTTTTTTGTTATCAATATCTACATAATCGTGTATATTAGATAATAGCAGGCTGTCTTGGGTTAAGTCCGCTACCCTTCCAACAATCCTCACATAATCTCCTGTATCCTCAATACATTCTGTATCTAAATACCATAAACTTTTAGAGATTGGTTTTCCAAAATCATCTGAAGTTTGAACTTCACATCCTAATGCAATCAGTATAGAACAGTATGGATCTTGTTCAAACTCTTTCTCTTCAAATATATTAAAAATCTCGCTGCTATCTATTGTAGAATTAATACTTATGCCAATTTGTCCTAATTTTTCTAACTGTATGCTTAATGGTACAGTTTTCTGTTTTATACTAATAAATTTTTTGAACAAATGTCTAAACATATGCACATCTCCTTGTAGTAAATAATAATAGTTCCTATATTATAAATATGTACTTCTGAATCATACCACAAACATAAATACACATCTTTTTGTATCTGTGTCATATCACGGATCTCGGTATTAAACAATAAATCTATCATTGAATTCCATTTCTTATAAGGTCTTGATTCCACAACACTCTTCAAAATTCTATTACGGTTCATT
>JAKSBV010000166.1 GCA_022360955.1 Bacillota bacterium | reverse complement strand
GTCCCCAACGAATGCTTCAAAACTTGCTGGCGCTCAAACAGTTGAATCCGCTTTACCTACGCTGCGTAAACAATCTCTAAGATTCTCCATAAGGTTACTTCCATACCATTATATTTCTATTTGGGGTTTTGGTTATCTATAGATATCCAACTCCAAAATTGAATTTATATTTACACAAAAAACGCAGAATCACCGTTGTTTGTGTAAATAATATTTTTAGGTTTAAAGTTGGTTATCCTTAGTGAAATATACTCTTTTCTTTGATGAACCTTAACGTCAAAAAATATTGCTCGCTCATTGCCTGCAAAATTGTTTTACAAGCTCCTAAAAACATTGTAAAATATGAGTAATAAAAAAATTATATACGATTCCTTATTCATCCTACAATGTCAAAAAGCACATAATCCATGTCAAAAAATAATAATATAATGCGTTGCGCTATAGATAACCAAAATGGAAGTTAAAATTATCCTGTATGCAAAATCCCAAATATCCCTTACAATAATAAGTAAGGGGGTTACCATAATGGGAAGAAAAATGCTTGAAGTTAAATCACTATATGAACTTACAATTGATGACTTAAATTTGATTGCAAGTAATGCAAACAGTAACTATACATCAGATGTCGTAAAGGCAATCATTATGAGATATAATGATGTGCCAATGCAGGTTATTGCTAATACATTAGGCAAGTGTAGAGCAACCGTCATATCATATATTAATGCTTGGAATAAACTTGGCGTTGCTTCTATTGTAGATCAAAGGGGTGGCAGTGTTCCTGACGCATTAACAGATGATATTGTTGAAGATATTCGTGATGTAATTACTACAAAAAAGCCTAGTGACTTTGATTATGAGTGCAACAAGTGGAGCTGTGCCCTTTTAACCAGATATATAGAAGAAAACTATGGTAAAAAATATTCTGATGAATGGGTTCGATTACTCCTGAAAAAACTTGGTTTTACCTATAAAAGAGGTGTATTCAAGCCAAGCCTTGCAAATCCAGAATTACAGGAGAGCTTTAAAAAAAATGGCTATCCTATTGGATGTTATTGAGCCTGTAGGGGATATTTCCCTATGGGCTATGGATGAAACAGGAAAAAGGCTTGAATCCAACAACTCTTATTCTTGGAGTGTAATTGGTAAACCAACGGTTATCGAACGCAATGGCAGTCATAAGGGTCTTAATATCATTGGGGCAACAGAAATACTAAAACATTATGGTTTTGTATACCAGGCTTACTCCAAAGATGATGGCTCTATTACTTCAATGCACATAGTCAAATACCTGAAACATTTAATGAGCTACGACAAAAGCAGAGGCATTCATAAAACGATGGTTATACTTGATAATGCAAAAATCCACACTGCTTATGATGTAAAACTGTTTGCTAAAGATCATAAAGATGATTAAGCCCTTATTTTTCAACCTCCATATTCTCCTGAGCTAAATCCACAAGAAAATATGTGGAAGTGGCTTAAGAGTTATATTTCGCAAGCTTTTGCTGCGATAAATGAACAGGAACTTTTGGATATACTCTCTAAGTTTAAAGCATTTATCTTTGCCAATGCTGCAAAAGTTAAACTTTGGCTATATGCTAGAAACTTTTATAAATAATTCGCAATTTGGTAATTTTAAATTTTGGTTTTGGTTATCTTTATAAAGATAACCAACTTTAAACCTAAAAATACTATTTACACAAACAACGATGATTCTGCGTTTTTTGTGTAAATATCAATTCGATTTTAAAGTTGGGTATCTATATGATTTCAACATTAATTCTATTATATCATAAAATCCAATTCATTGAAATCGGGTTTATATTTGAAGGATATATGCATCTTGGCAAAATAAAATGATTCCAACAAAGATACCGAACTTTAAATCTTTATACAAGGATCATAAATGCAACTTTAAAGTCCGGTATCCAATAAATCGATATGCCAGGGCTGAAAACTAGTTGAGAGTTGAAACCCGTGAATGGATTGCTTACCGCTCACAACATTTTATCGATACGCCTAACAAGCCCTATAACCTATCCTCTTCTTAATTCTTAAATTATTCATTCTTAATTATTCATTATTAATTATTAATTAACCCTCCCCCTTCTCTCTCTAACGCGTTGCCTGATACGCCTTGGTGTATTCTTCCAACATCTTATCTCCGCCATTATCACGCCATCTTTGCATTTCTTTACGATATCCCTCTTCATCAATAACGCCCATAATATACTTCACCTTGGCATCTTGAATAATTTTGTCCAGCTCAGAACCCTTTTGCGAATACGTAGCAGAAACATAAGGCATCGTTACGTTATTAATAACTCTGCCGTCTGCGATTGCTTTTTTATGGTAATTTCTGCTCCTTTCCTTCCAAACAGGCATCTTTTCCGGAGTTAATCTGTTTGATACGGCTACTGGGGCACCTATGCTAATACCATATTGATTATAAGTTTTTCTGATGTCCCCGTATTGATTATCGAATTCAATTTTGCCGTCCACCACTTTATGATGCACCCCTTCAACCCCATAGTAAAGCAAATTCTGTACTTCAGGGCTGTTTATTTTATTCAGAATGCCAAGGACTTCGTCAAGTCTTTCTTGGTTTTTTACAGACGTTTTCGGAATCACAAACTGTCCCCATAAACCGGTTTGTCCCGCCACATTACTGTCTTCTCCGAATAGTATCATGGAATCAACAATATCTTCGTCTTTGAGGTCAGGGTCTACCTTCCGGGCTTCGTCAAAAATCTCCTGGAAATAGCTCGATTCCGTAACATCAATCAGTGCACCTGTTTTGGAGCCTCTGAAATAGTTCTTCTTTTCGGCTTTGGGCAGCGCCGCAAAGTCTCCCGGTATAATCTTTTCATCATAAAGCCGTTTAAACCACTTCAATTTTTCTATTGCTTCGTCTTGCGCATAAGCCACATATATCTCATTCTTTTCGTTGACGCCGTAATGGGCTACTCCGCCAAACCATTGTTCTTGATTGAGTTCTTCATAGGAAGGCAGTAAACCGAATGTATCATGTGCTCCGTTCCGGTCAGGATCTTCATACGTAAATGCTTTTAACATCTCATATACTTCTTCCATATTTGTCGGTTTTTCAATCCCCAGTCTGTCGGCCCAATCTTTGCGATAAGTAATACCGTGTCTGGATACGGGTCTCAGACGGGGAATACCATAATTTTTCCCGTCAATCGCTGCATTTACCAATGCAATTTCGTCTTTTAAGTCTTTTAGATACTCATAATTGCCTAATAAAGAACCCACTTCCCAGAACATCCCCGCCCGTGCAGCATTTACAAAGGATTCCTGTTTAGGCCTCAATTGGACATATACGTCCGGCAGTTGCCTTGAGGCGATATTGACATTTATTTTATCATGATAGGTAGAATTGGGTACATAAATGATTTCCAGCTCTGCATTAAGGGCTTTCTCCAGCTCACCTTTTACCGGATCACTTTCGGCCGGCGGCTGGGGAACATAAAGGGGAATCATCATAGATAATGCTACCGGCTTCTGTGAAGCCTCGGGCTGATTATCTTTCTCCGAACCGTCGGTTTTTGTGTCGCCGGGGCTTTCACCGGTTCCGGCCCCTTCATTTACACTTGTTGTACATCCGCCAAAAAGTGCAAAAACCACTGCCACAACACAGACCAAAATAATAACTTTTTTCATGATAGAAACCCTCCATTCAACTATATTTTAATATTTATTGAAAGGCCCAGTCAACCTTTGACTGACCCCAGCAATACACCTTTCGTAAAATATTTCTGTGCAAAGGGGTATATTGTAATAATAGGCAATGTTGTAATCGTAATAATGCACATCTTAATCACCTCAGCCGGAATCGTCATTTGATCCTCCCCCGGTTCCGACATAGCCGCAGTTTCTATGAATTGTCTCAGTACCACCTGAATAGGCCATTTT
>JAKSBV010000030.1 GCA_022360955.1 Bacillota bacterium | reverse complement strand
TTTCAAGGTTTAAAGCTGGTTATCTTTATAGATAACCAAAACCAAAAAAAGAAATATAATGGTATGGAAGTAACCTTATGGAGAATCTTAGAGATTGTTTACGCAGCGTAGGAAAAGCGGCTTCAACTGTTTGAGCGCCAGCGAGTTTTGAAGCCCGCCCGAAGCAAGTATTACAAGCTCTTAGATTCGGAATACCTGTTGCTGGAGTACTATTATATTTTTAACTTCTATTTTGGTTATCTTTAGTGTCGAAGAATGTGAAGGGGGAACGGGTCTCGATTGCTGTACAACTCCGAGCTCCGAACTCCGAATTTACCAAAGGTTGTGAACGGGATATGAAAATGTATTTAATCAGCGACAATATTGATACGCAGACCGGGATGCGGTTGGCGGGTATTGAAGGGGTCGTCGTACATGAAGCCGATGCGCTGAAAAAGGTGTTGGATGAGGTTGTGAAAAATAGGGAAATAGGCATTGTCCTCATTACCGAAAAATTGGGCAGGCTTTTACCCGCATATATAAAAGAGATAAAATTAAATTATCGCACCCCTTTGATTGTTGAAATACCTGATAGGCACGGGACGGGAAGGACCCGCGATTCCATCACCCGATATGTACGTGAAGCAATCGGTTTGAGAATTTGAGGTGTTAAATTTGACCTATTTTGAAGAAAAATTACAAAGTTTTACAAAGACTGTTATGATGGAAGCGACACAACAAAGAGAAAAAATTCTAAAAGAGGCTCAAGCACACAAGAAAGAGATTTTAGAACAAAAAGAACTTGAATTTTTAGAACACTCTTACGAGACAATCCAGAAAGAAATCCGCAAGGTATTGAAGGAAAAAAATGAGATGATTTCGTGGACAGTCATAGAAAGCAAAAAGCGATTGTTTCAAAAGCGGGAAGAGATTGTGGATGAAATATTTAGCAATATTTTGAAGCAGATAGAAGCCTTCAAGCAGACTGCCCTATACGAAGCCTTTCTGTTCCACAACTTAAGAGCAGATATTCAGGCTGCAGGCGAAGGGGAGATATGGGTTTATGTCAATAAAACCGATATGGCGCTGGCAGATAAGCTCAAGCAAAGGCTGGAGCAGGAAGAAGGAATCAGTATAGCTGTCCTTCCGGAGGAATATGATATGATTGGCGGATGTAAAGTAATGAATAAAACAAAAAATCTAATCATCGATGATTCGCTGCAAAATAGAATTCAGAAGCAAAGAGAGCAATTTCTTAAAACGAGTGGGTTAGTAATTGAGTAAAGTGGGTGACAGGATGGACACGGAAGTGAAAGCAACTATATTTGGCATTAACGGCCCGGTGATTAAAGTAAAAGGTAATAAAGATTTTCATATGATGGAAATGGTGCTGGTAGGAAAAGAAAAACTGATCGGTGAAGTGATCGCGATAGAAGAGGATACGACCATCATCCAGGTATATGAGGTGACAGCGGGGTTATCACCGGGAGAGCCGGTTATTTCTACCGGCAAACCTTTATCCGTTCAGCTGGCTCCCGGCATTATCGGCAATATTTTTGACGGCATACAAAGACCTTTGCACTATATGGAGAAAAAGTCAGGTGCGTTCATTTCCAGAGGGTTGGAAATGGAAGCACTGGACTCTGAAAAAAAGTGGGATACACATATCACTGTGCAGGTGGGCGATAATGTTTCAGGGGGAGATATTATTGCCGAGGTGCAGGAAACGCCTCTGATTTTGCACAAGGTAATGATACCTCCGGGGATGAGTGGTGAAGTGATTGCAGTAGAGCAGGACGGACAATATACCCTTCACGATGCCATCGTCAAAATTCGTGATAAACGTCATCAAGAAAAAGCCCTTACCCTTGTACAGGAATGGCCGGTGCGTGTACCAAGGCCTTACCGGAGCCGCGCAGGTATTCGCAGGCCGTTGGTGACAGGCCAGAGAGTGATTGATACCCTTTTTCCGATTGCCAAGGGAGGAACAGCGTCAATACCGGGCGGATTCGGCACCGGAAAAACCATGATCCAGCACCAGGTGGCAAAATGGTCCGATGCGGATATTATTGTGTATATCGGCTGCGGTGAAAGGGGAAATGAAATTACTGAAGTACTGGAGGATTTTCCCGCATTGACGGACCCGAAGTCCGGACAGTCATTAATGAGCAGAACCGTACTGATTGCCAATACCTCCAATATGCCTGTTGCGGCAAGAGAGGCTTCTATCTATACAGGGGTGACTTTAGCGGAATATTATAGGGATATGGGTTATCATGTTGCCGTTATGGCCGACTCTACCTCCTGGTGGGCAGAAGCATTAAGAGAGATTTCGGGACGTTTGGAAGAGATGCCTGCGGAAGAGGGATTCCCGGCCTATCTTCCGTCCCGTTTATCACAGTTTTATGAAAGAGCCGGTTATGTGGGTAATTTAAATGGTACGGAAGGCTCTGTTACGATCATAGGTGTGGTTTCTCCTCAAGGCGGAAATTTTTCAGAGCCTGTCACACAGAATACCAAAAGGTTTATAAGGTGCTTTTGGGCTTTGGACAGACAGCTTGCATATGCCAGGCACTATCCGGCTATCCAGTGGTTGACAAGCTATAGTGAGTACATTGATGATTTGACGGATTGGTATGAAGAAAAGGTAGATGAAAGATTTTTCCAACTGCGCACAAAGATGATGAGGTTACTACAGGAAGAAAGCAAGTTGATGGAGATTGTAAAATTAATAGGTGGAGATGCTCTGCCGGACGAACAAAAGTTAATTTTGGAGATTGCAAAAATCATTCGCTTGGGTTTCCTGCAGCAGAATGTTTTCCATGATCAAGATACCTATGTACCGATCCGAAAACAGTTTAAGATGATGGAAACCATCCTGTATGTGTACGATCAGGCGAAGACATTGATACAGGCGAGCATTCCTATGTCTGAATTCCGGAAAAGCGGAATATCCGAGGAGCTTATAAAGCTCAAGTATACGATTGACAACGAAGATATGGAGAAATTTTCGGAGATACATCAGAGTATTGATGCATTTTGCAATGCGCTTCACGAAAGTTATAAAGGGGTTGGCAAAAAGAGCTGATGCTCTTTTTGAGGGTACAGCGTACAGGAGACAGGGTACAGGTGTGTATTGGGTAAATCTGCAGCCTGTACGCAGACCTATTGGTTCTGAACGATGGAGGAAGGGAAGGAACAGTATGCAATTAGAATATTTGGGTCTGAAACAGATATCCGGCCCCTTGGTTATTCTTGAAGGAATGAAAGATGCTTCTTTTGAAGAGATGGTTGAAATAACCGTAAACAATGAAGAAAAGAGAATCGGAAAGATTATAGAGATTGAAGGAGATATTGCCGTTATTCAGGTATTTGAAGGTACGTCGGATATTTCATTGACCAACACAAAAGTAAGGCCGCTGGGTCACAGTTTGCAGATACCCCTATCCGGAGAAATACTGGGAAGGATATTCGACGGCGTGGGCAGACCTATAGACGGATTGGGAGAAGTATTTCCGGACGTCAAGTGGGATGTCAACGGAACGCCCATTAACCCTGTCTCGCGTGAATATCCCAGAAACTATATTCAGACAGGTATTTCTGCCATTGACGGCCTTACAACATTGATCAGAGGACAGAAGCTTCCCATTTTTTCCGGCAACGGCATACCCCATGATGCGCTGGCTGTCCAAATTGTGCGTCAGGCCCAATTGGCCCGGGAAGAAGATGCGGAATTTGCTATTGTGTTTGCGGCCATGGGTGTTAAACATGATGTGGCCGATTATTTTAGAGAAAGCTTTCAAAACAGCGGTGTGCTGGAGAGGGTTGTGATGTTCTTAAATCTGGCAAATGCCCCCGTTGTGGAAAGGGTTGTTACACCTCGCTGTGCACTGACGGTGGCGGAATATCTGGCCTTTCAACGTGATATGCATGTACTTGTTATCCTCACCGATATGACATCTTACGCGGAGGCGCTTCGGGAAATTTCGTCCTTAAAAGGAGAGATCCCGAGCAGGAAAGGTTTCCCCGGGTATTTGTATAGTGACTTGGCCTCTATCTATGAGAGAGCAGGTATGTTGAAAAATAAAAAAGGCTCTGTTACACAAATCCCTATTTTAACCATGCCCAATGATGATATCACCCATCCCATTCCCGATCTAACGGGATATATTACGGAGGGACAAGTCGTGCTTGACCGTTCGTTGCACCAACGGGGTGTTTATCCCCCGGTCATCGTGCTGCCTTCTCTCTCTCGACTGATGAAGGACGGAATCGGCGAAGGATTTACCCGAGAAGATCACCCTGCCATTGCCAACCAGCTTTTTGCCTCCTATGCCCGGGTGCAGGAAGCAAGGGCATTGGCATCGGTCATTGGTGAAGATGAATTAAGTGATATCGACCAAAAATATATGGCATTCGGAAGGGCCTTTGAACAAGAATTTGTTTCCCAGCATAAAGAAGAAAAAAGATTAATGGAGGAAACCTTGGAAACGGGCTGGAGATTATTAGGACTATTGCCGAGGGAAGAATTGGATAGGGTTGATGCAAATATGCTGGATAAATACTATAGACCTTACGACAATGCCAGAGGTGAATTGTAATGGATACCACTTTATTTCCCACCAAGGGAAACCTCATACAGTCGATGAATACGCTGAAGCTTTCCCGTGAGGGCTATGAGCTGCTGGATAAAAAAAGAAACATATTGATTACTGAGATGATGGACCTTATAGATAAAGCAGAAGCAATTCAATCCCAGATTGATACTACATTTGCTGAAGCCTATAAGGCATTGCAAACGGCAAATATAACGATCGGCATTAGTGCGGTGGAACAAATAGGTCACGCGGTTCCCATAGAAGAGAATATTGATATTAAATGTAAAAGCATCATGGGGGTAGAAATTCCTATCGTAACAGCGGAAAAAGGAGAAGCACAGCCTAAGTACGGTTTTTTTCGAACCAGTGTTGCATTGGACGAAGCATATAAGAAATTTCATAAGGTAAAAACGTTGACGATAGAATTGGCGGAAGTTGAAAATGCCGTATACAGGCTTGCCGATACTATAAAAAAGACACAAAAAAAGGCCAATGCCTTAAAAAATGTAATGATACCCAGATATGAAAAAATTACGGCAGATATCCAGAATGCGCTGGAAGAAAAAGATAGAGAAGAGTTTACCCGGCTAAAGGTCATTAAGCGGACAAAATCCTAAGATACGTTGAAAATTTGGAAAATAGAAGCAAGATTTAAATAAATTTTCAATCTTTATAAAAAAAGATGTCTATTAATGTATTAATTTTAGAAAAAGCGAAATACTAAGATTAAGCTAAATTTAATATCTTTGAGTTATTAAAGGAGTTGAGTGTATGGATAGATTAGCTTTAATCTTAGTCATTATTGGCGCATTGAATTGGGGTTTGATAGGTCTGTTTAATATAGACCTGGTTGCAACAATATTTGGCGGACAAACGGCGGTACTTAGTAGAATTATATATACCTTAGTAGGTCTGGCGGGACTTTGGGCGACTACGCTATTATTTAGAGACAGAGTTCCGGCCAAACAGCAGTAAACAAAAAGAACAAAGCTTGCAGAGGCTTTGTTCTTTTTTTGTACCGACAGGCGCTAAGCGTTTCCATAATCTTCTTTAACCTAATGCAATACGCCCTGAAAAGTGCTATAAATTGACAATGTTTGAGTGCTATTATCATATACAATTCTCTACGTTTTTATGTTAATATAATAGTATATGTGATTAGAGGGTGAGGCATATGATCAAAATACTATTTGCTACAAGAGAAGAATTGCACGGCCTCGTTAAAAAGGAAGTATTGAAGTATAAAAACGAGGATATAGAATTCCAAGTGGATGAGGTAATCGGAAGCGAGTATGTGAAGAATAGGAAATTTGATTATGATATAGTGATTGCAAGCGGCTCACCGGTAGTTGCCTTTGAAAAATATCATAAACACATTCGGGTAGTCGCTATTCCGATATCGGGTTATGAGATCATAAAAGTGATAAGTGAAGTGCGGGCAAAGTATAACCCCAAAAAAATTGCATTAATCGGATCAAAAAAATTCTTGCACGGCACCTCCGAACTAGTAGATTATTTTGATATACCTTTAGAGATTCATATGGTAGAAACGGAAGAAGCGAACATGGATGCGATAGAAAAATCTATAAACAACGGCGTTGATCACATTATTGGCGCATTGGGAGCCCATCGATTATGTGAAAAAAAGGGGATTCCTTCTTCTTACATATGTATCGGAAGACAATCTATTCACCAGGCTTTAGAGACAGCGGTCAAACTTGCGAATGCAATTGAACAAGAGAGAACAAAGGCACAAAGGATAGAAATAATAATGAAATATGCCCACGAAGGCATTATTGCAGTGGATGACAAATTAAGGGTATGTCTTATTAATGAAAAGGCCCTGTCATTGGCAGACTTACGGAATGAGCAAGCCGTTCACAAATGTATTGATGACCTGCTGCCAAGCTTTAATGTAAAAAAAGTATTGAAGAGTGGAAAAACAGAGTTGGGCAATATAAAGAAAATAAATCAAACGATGGTAACAACAAATATTGTTCCTGTGAATGTCAATGGCAGTTTAGTAGGTTCGGTTGTTACGTTTCAAGAGGTGGCTAAAATCCAGGAGCAAGAACAAAAGATCAGAAAGATCATCTATGAAAAAGGGAATGAAGCCAAGTATACCTTTGAAGATATTGTCGGAGACAGCGCGGCCATCGATCGGGCAATCAAAATGGCGCGGATTTTCAGCAAAAACACTTCAAATGTTTTGATTATTGGTGAAACCGGAACCGGGAAGGAGCTTTTTGCGCAAAGCATTCATAATAATAGCAGCAGGAAAAATGCACCTTTTGTGGCCATCAATTGTGGCGCGCTGCCGGAGAGTTTGCTGGAAAGTGAGTTGTTTGGTTATGTACAGGGGGCTTTTAGCGGTGCTGTCAAAGGAGGAAAGCAGGGCTTATTTGAAATAGCCCACAGAGGCACTATTTTCTTGGATGAGATCGGTGAAATATCATTAAATCTACAAAAAAAATTATTAAGGGTATTACAAGAAAAAGAGGTTAGGCGTGTCGGGGGAGATAAAATTATTCCCATTGATGTAAGAGTGATAGCAGCTACTAATAAGGATTTAAAGGATATGATGGTAAAGGGTGAATTCAGGAACGATTTATTTTATAGAATCAATGTGCTGAGAATCAATGTTCCGCCTTTAAGAGACAGAGGAAAAGATATCGTATTGATTGCGAAAAAGATTTTGCAGGAGAAGAATGCTATAAAAATTACGCCGGAGGCGGAGGCACTATTTCTAAAACATAAATGGTATGGAAACATAAGAGAATTGATAAATGTCTGTGAAAGGCTGGCCACTTTGTGCTTGAACGAAGAAGACAGCAGGGAAGAGGTCTCAATCCATGAAGAAGATATTGTCAACGCAATTGATTGGGAAGAAAATATAAAGCCCGGGAGCCGTGACGAAGAAGTACCTGAGAAAAAAGAAGTATTGGCAGCATGTGAGCTTGAAGAGATAAATAAAGAGGCCATACTCAGTATATTGAAAGACGAAAAATACAATAAAACCAAGGCGGCTAAAAGGCTGGGGATCAGTAGGTCCACATTATGGCGGAAAATAAGAAAATATAATATAGACATATAGTAATGTATATTTGTGCTTCAGGAGGCTGTAAAAAAGATGCTTTAAAAAGCATCTTTTTTGGGTGCATTTCATTAAGTTGAAGAAAATGATGTACCGGGCCCTCAACCTTTAACTATTTTTCAGCCTTGGAATATCAGCTGTTGGATATCGAACTTTAAAATTAAATATAGTTTAAGGTATAAAGTTTGTTATCTTTACTTATCCCTAAGCTTTAAAATATTTCTAATCATAGGAACAAGGATCACCAGGATAGAAATGGTTAGAAAAATGGCACTTATAGGCTTTGTGAAAAAGATTCTAAAATCTCCTTGCGACATGATGAGCGCTCTGCGCATGTTGTTTTCTGCCAGAGGACCCAACACAATCGCGATAACCATGGGCGTGAGCGGAAAATCCAGCTTTAAAAGCACATATCCGATCAAACCGAATACCAGCATCAAAAGCACATCGAAAACCGTATTATGAACAGCGAATGAACCGATAACGCAAAGTACGATTAAAATGGGCAATAATATTTTCGTCGGAACTTTGACGACATTTGCAAAGGCCTTTATAAATAATTTGCCTTGTATCAGCATAAAGATGTTTAGCAGCACCAATCCGATCATGATACTATATACCCATTGGCGCTCTTCAACAAAAAGGAGGGGACCTGCTATAATGCCCTGCATGATAAGGGCCCCTATTAAAATGGCAGTAGTGGGGTCTCCCGGAATACCCAAGGTTAGAAGAGGTATTAATGCAGCGCCGGTTACCGCATTATTGGCACATTCACTGGCTGCAATACCTTCAATATTACCTTTGCCAAAACTAGACGGATCTTTAGAATTTCTTTTCGCTTCATTATACGAAATAAATGAAGCGATGGCTGAGCCTGTTCCCGGAATAGCGCCTATGAAAGTGCCTATCATGGAGGACCTTAGAAGTGTTTTCCAGTATAAAAGCACCTCTTTGAAAGGCAGCTTTTTCTTTTGAAACTTAATGGCTTCATCGACAGGCATATTGACAGTTTTGGCTTTTCTAATAATTTCAGCTATTGCGAAAAGGCCGATCATGGCAGGTATAATATTAATGCCCGACGCTAATTGTATGATGTCAAAAGTAAAACGGTCAATACCGCCTACAGGATCAAGCCCAATCGTGGTTACCAATAATCCTAGCAATCCCATTATGAGCCCCTTAATAACGGAATCTCCGGAAATGCCGGAAATAATGGTAAGCCCGAACACAGCAATTGCAAAGTATTCAATGGGTCCGAATTTTAAGGCAAACTGAGCAATAATAGGGGCGATAAACATAAGCACAAATGCACTGAATAAACCGCCGATCACCGAGGCGATAAGTGCCATATCAAGTGCTCTGCTCGCTTCCCCCTTTTCGGCCATCGGATATCCGTCTAATACTGTAGCGGCTGCAGAAGGTGTTCCCGGTGTCTTAATCAATATGCCGGTAATGGAACCGCCATATATTCCTCCGCAGTAGACCCCTAATAGTAACAGCATACCCGGTACGGAGTCTAATCCGAACGTAAGGGGAAGCAAAAGGGCCACACCCATAGTAGCAGTAAGTCCGGGCAAGGAACCGATAATAATGCCTGTTGCTAATCCTAAATTGAGAATTAATAAATTTTGTAATGTAAACAAATTACCGATAATTTCTAATATTGTATTCATTTTTCCCTCCTTTATGGAAACTGCACTAATAGTAAATGAGTAAACACATAATAAACAATCAGTATAATGCTGTAAACAATCACATAATTGATTATTTTTCTCTCTCTAAATAATATAAGCATAGATGTTACTGCAATATATGTGGAAATCAAAAATCCGATTCTATTTATCATTAACATGTATAGGACGGAGATAATAAAAATACCGATCCCATTAAACCGGTCTCGATTGCTTACCTTTTCCTGTTTTTTACCGGGTATATCTTCTTTTATAAAAGCACCTTTCTTCAATTGTATAATAGAGGTTACCAATAAAATGGTACTAAATACAATCATTGCGATTGATATAAATCGGGGGAAAAAACTAGCGCCCATAACAGTGACAGTATCTTCCGGCACATAAATGGGAATAAGAAGCCAAATAGTTATGCCTAATATAATAAAAATGATTGAACCGGTTATATTTTTTTGAATTTTGTCCATATGCTCACTCCTAAAAAATTACGATCGCTTTTTTTACATTCATTAAAGCCGTATACACTTAGTCAATATGGGAAGGGAAACGGGATAGCAGTATCTTGTCCCCGATTCCCTTTCCCCTAATCAGAAATTAACCCTTTTCACATCTTCTTATACATGAAAATGTTTAATGTAAAATTTATAGGACGGTAATGTACGTATACCATCATATTATTTTTTTCTCAAGCCGACTTTTTGAAGCAGTTCGCCGTAAGTTTCAATATCTTTATTCATTTTTTCAGCTAACTGCTGAGGAGACAGCACGTCTATTTTTGTTCCGCTTTTACCACAGAAATCAAGCATCTTTTGGTCCTTCATCATGTTACTAAAGCCTTCATATAGATATGCTATAATTTCATCCGGCGTATCCTTTGGTGCCATAATAAACTTCCAAACACTAAATTGGATGTCGTATCCCAATTCTTTAAAGGTAGGCACATCTTTGAAATTTTCGTTACTGCTTCTTTCATTAGAGAATAAGCCTAATAAAACAATATCTCCACTTTTTACATAGGCTATGATATCCATAGGGTGAGCGGCCGCAATGTCGATATGATTCCCAAGGACGGCAGTTACTGCAGGGCCTGTACCATCGAAAGGAACGGCTTGATTATTAATGCCTGCCTGGTCCAGCAATGCTTTTTGAGATAAGTGGGTTACGCTGCCGGGGCCGGAAAAGCCGAATTTTATGCTTTTTCCGGAATTTTTAAGGTCTTCGATGCTATTAAATCCTGTTTTTTTACTGGTGAACATGAATACCAGCTCATCCGTAAGCCCGACAACCGGTTTAAAATTGTCAAATTGATATTTGGTATCCCTCAAATAGGGCTGGGCGGCAAACACTGCAACAGCAGATGAAAGCAGTGAATAACCGTCGGCTTTCTTTGCCAGGAATTCTGTGGTGCCCACTGTTCCGCTTGCCCCACCGCGATTTACAACATTAAAAGTGGTGTCTAAATACTTTGGAGCTAATTCCCCTAAGAGCCTTGCCATTGTATCGCTTGAACCACCGGCATTCCAAGGAACAAGAATCTCAATAGGCTTTTTAGGATAGTTTAATTCGGTTTTTTGGGTATCTTGATCTTGAGGTTTACTATTAGGGCTGTCCGCATCATTAGGATTATTATTAGGATTACCGGTGCCGTTTGAACAGCCTGCAGCCAATGACAATACCATCAGGATAACAATACATAAGATAACAATTTTTTTACTTAACATTTTTACTCCTCCTTGTCAATAAACATATTTTTCTTTTTAGATTTGATGTGCTGCCAATTCCCGCCCATTTGCAAAAACAACTAAAAGATCAGATTTTTCACCCCCCTTATTTTATTGATTCCGGATTTAAATGATCAAACTAAGAATCCGGACTTATCAAACTGCATTTTTAGTTTTTTTCCGATCACCAGGATTTTTTTATTATGTTGGGCTTCTTCGAGCATACATGAGGAAATATAAATTTCATCGATGCGCATAGTGTTTTTGATTCGTACGACCCTTTTTTCTTCCCGGGCGACATTGCACGTTTTGAGTGCGGCCTTTATTGCCTCCTCATCGTTATTCAGCATCATCGGTATGCTGACCGTATTAATTGCCGTGGATGTTATGGCGTTCGGATATGTAGTATCCAAATTGATACTATTGAACACCTTTTTTGTAATAAAATCAGCGGCGCCTATGCCGACTGCGTTTCCTTTTGTTTTTTTGCTTAATCCCAAGACTACGATACGTTTTATATGAATATTTTTGGCTACACATCCTGAAAGAAAACGTCCCGTTACATTGGGGTCCATGCCGTTTCCGCTTATTTCTTTACCTATTTCATCTACAATTAGTATATCAATATTATCAAACAATAGTCGAGGCATTAATTTTTTGGCTTCGCGTAATAGTCCAGGTTCCTCCTTTCTTATTTCATTTTTGGTTAAGGCTTGTATTTTATAAGGTTTTTTATAGGCATTTTCTAAAATGGCTAAACCAAACAAAATATTTGCTTTTTCTAAAATAACATTGCCGATTAAAGGTATCATTTTGGGCATATGCGAAGGACCTAATTGATGGCATATTTCTGCCCCGGCCTGTTTTCCCATTCCGATTGTCATCATTTTCATAAGTCCGCTCTCATAGGGGGCCACAAATCCGGTATGCGCTTTGATCCTATTTACAACAATCACGCCGTCGGCTTCGGCTGCATTTTTATCAATGACAACATCATGTCCTTCACTTGTCTCACCGATCTTTACAACCTCCATGGAGGATAAAACAGGGCATCCGCAAAACGCTTCTGTTATCCCCAGTTCTTCCAGTACGGCCTCTTGTCCGAGAGCTGTTGCACCGCCATGGCTTCCCATTGCCGGAATCATAAAGGGATGTGCGCCTTTTGACCGTATTATTTCGACCATTTGTTTAATCATAACATTGATATTTGATATACCTCGGCTGCCGCAAGTTATCGCTATTCGCATATCCGGTTTAATGGTATCGATGATATGGGATTTTGACAATTGTTCGGTGACTGCTTCTTCTATATCCCGGATATATTCACAATCAAATGTTTGACGGACTTTTACCATGTCCGGAATCACCACATCTTTTAGTTTATGCTTAACGATATCTTTCATTTCTTATACAACCTTTCAACATAGAATGTATACATTCAATTAAAAATATAATGGTTTTGTGCCTTTTCAACGTGCCTTACTATTTTGGGGGATTTTGTATTAGGGTATGTCGCACAGGTGGAGGAACTACATGAAAACATCTTAGGATAAAGGTGCCATTGCAGATTTTGCAGTGCAGAGTACAATCTTTTATTATTTATATGCAGCAAAATCTGTGCCAATATTTAAGGGGGGTATTTCAAGGTATTTACGACGGTTGTGTGTGTTTCGTGAAACATAATGTTTTATAAGTCGGATCATACGTTTTAATATGAAACGTTTTGTGTCCGTAAATTTTGTGATAAACGGTTTGCATGGGTTTATCCATATTATGTAATAGAGCTCTTTCTTTATTCTCCTCAAAAAAGTCAAACAGCATATAATATAAATTTTTTCCGTTTCATAGGGGAGATCACTGTAAATCGTGATGCCGGAAAACAAGACGGAGGATCCTTTAAAAGGCCTGCAAGGTATTTTGGCATAGTTCTTGCTGATAAAAATGTGTGAAAACAAATATTGAAGTAAAGGGGGCAGTAGGTAAACAGCGTTATTAGGATGATAAGGGTGCCTAAAGGGAGTGAGATTGTTAATGAATGAGGTGATTAATACGAGTGCAAATATGATGAGTGACATGCTTAAAGGTATTCGGCTACCCAAGATGGCAAGAGTACGTCAGAGATTTCCCAGGCCGATCCTTACCGATATTGCCGGCAGTATATATAATGAAATAAACAAACCGGAAATTAAAATGACTATTCAACCGGGCCAAAAGATTGCCCTTACTGTGGGAAGCAGGGGTATCCGAAATATTGCTCAAATCATTAAAGAACTGGTAAAAGAGGTGAAAAGGCTTGGGGGTCATCCTTTTATCGTTCCGGCTATGGGAAGCCATGGAGGAGCAACAACAAGCGGACAGCTCCAGGTTTTAAACGACCTGGGGATAACGGAGCAATACATGGAGGCCCCAATAAAGGCATCTATGGAAGTGATAAAAATTGGTGATGCGTTAGACGGCAAGCCGGTTGTTATTGATAAATTTGCTGCCGAAGCTGACGGCATTATTGTGATAGGCCGTATAAAACCGCATACGGCATTCAGAGGCAAATATGAAAGCGGATTAATGAAAATGCTGGTAATTGGGTTAGGCAAGCAAAAAGGCGCAGACATATGTCATGCGGAAGGCTTTAAATACATGGCCGATAATATCGTATCCTTTGGAAAGGTGATATTGGAAAAAGCAAACATATTGTTTGGCATGGCAATATTAGAAAATCCTTATGATGAAACCTATAAGATCACTGCCCTGACCAAACAAGAAATTCCGCTGAAAGAACCTGTTTTATTGGAGGAAGCAAAAGCATTAATGCCTAAAATAATGTTTGAATCCTTTGATGTATTAATCATAGATGAAATCGGCAAGAACATCAGCGGCGACGGTATGGACCCCAATATTACAGCGACCTATTGCACGCCTTATGCCCGCGGCGGGCCTGACATTCAGCGTGTCGTTGTTTTGGATTTGACAAAAGAAACCCACGGGAATGCCTTCGGCGTGGGTATGGCAGATATTACGACAAAAAGGCTGTATCAAAAAACAGATTTCCCTAGTATGTATGCAAATGCTATCACCAATACGGTTATCCACCCTACAAAAATGCCTATGTTTATGGATAGTGACCGTGAAGCGATTGCTGCAGCAATCAAGACATGTAATGAAATTGATAAAAACAGGCCTAAAGTTGTTAGAATCAAAAATACGCTGCATCTGGATGAACTTTATATATCGGAAGCACTTGGGCCAGAAGCCGAAAAAAATCCGGATGTTGAAATATTAGAATCCCCTAAAGACTTTGCATTTGATGAGCAGGGTAATTTGTTTTTATGAGACAAAAGAATACAGGTTTATAGGTTTCATCCTACTAAAAAACTTAAATATATTATACAAGGAGAGTCTTAATGATGCACAAACCGAATTTTATAGTAATAATGACAGACGATCAAGGGTATGGTGACCTGTCATGTATGGGGTGCACAGATTTTAAAACACCTCATTTTGATAGATTAGCACAAAATGGTGTTCGCTTTACCAGTTTCTATGCTAACGCACCCGTCTGCTCACCGACAAGGGCATCTCTTATGACCGGTTGTTATCCGAGAAAAACAGGCGTTACCGGTCTTTGTGCCGGTAACAGATATGCTGAAGGAATCAGAAATGATTTGCCTGTTTTATCGGAGGAATTGAAAAATGAAGGATATAAAACAGCACTTTTCGGAAAGTGGCATTTGGGATCTTTAGAAGAATGCAGGCCTCATCGCAAAGGCTTTGACAAATGGATTGGATTTTTGGCAGGCAATGTAGACTTTTTTTCTCATGTTTTCTACTATGGGTGGACAAGAAAAACATTACCCATACATGATCTATGGGAAGACGGGGTTGAAACGAATAAATATATCGGCAAGTATTTTACGGAAGTGATTACAGAAAAGTCTGTTGAGTTCATAAGAGAAAGTAATGAAAATGATGAGCCGTTTTTCTTGTTTGCTTCCTATAATGCCCCCCATTATCCTATGCAGGCACCGGACAAATATCTGGATAGATTTAAGAATCTGCCGGAAGACAGAAGGATTATGGCCGGAATGCTCAGTGCGGTGGATGATGGTGTCGGAGCTATCATGGATGAACTTGAACGGTTAGGCATAACAGAGAATACATGTATAGTATTCCAAAGCGATAATGGTCCTGAAAGAAGCAAGAGATGCTGGTTGGATGGGAATGAGGATTATTACTATGGGGGAGAAGCAGGAAAGCTTAGAGGTCATAAAGCCAGTCTTTTTGAAGGCGGGATAAGAGTACCCGCTATCATATCATGGCCCGGCACCATCCCTTGTGGCGTGGTCAGCGACGAAGTTGCAGCCACTTTTGATATATTTCCTTCATTTTTAAAAGCAGCCGGTGCGGATATTAGCAAGTACCATATAGATGGTAAAGACATTATACCCCATTTGTCAAAAGGAGAAAAAAATCCCCATGATAAAATTTTCTTTGAAATGCCTGACCAGAGCTTGATATTAGATGGTGCAGAAAGGGCATTGGATCATCAATATGCGGTTAGAAAAGGAGATTGGAAGCTTGTCGTTAATGGGACCGATGTAGCCGGTGTCGATGAAGAAGATCGGATTTTCTTATCAAATATCAAAGAAGATATGGGCGAGAGGACCAATCTTAAAGACCGGCACCCGGAGATAGTGCAGGAGCTTATGGCCGAAATCGAAGGATGGAAAGAAGAGATAGAGAACTATAAAACCATAGACACCTATTCCATGCTTTAAGTAAGGGCATTTCACGTTTTGAGGATATTATTACAATATCGGATTTTCAAAATAATAGTGAGAATATAGTGCAAATGAAATTGATAAAGGGGGAGGGAGGAAAATGTTACAGGTAAAAATGCCGGAGGCCTATAAAATTGAGTTTTTAGAGGTGCCTGTGTCGGAAGTAGAAAAAGATGAGGTGCTTATAGAGATGAAAAGAATAGGCATCTGTGGTTCTGACATACAGGTCTATCATGGCAAACATAAATACATGAAATTTCCCGTTGTGCAGGGGCATGAAGGCGCCGGTATTATTGTGAAGGCAGGAAAGGATGTAGAAGGGTTAAAAGCAGGCGATCGTGTAACCGTCCAACCGCAAATTTTTTGCGGTCAATGTCAGCCCTGCAAAACAGGACACTATAATGTCTGTCAAAATTTAAGAGTATTTGGCGTACATGCTGACGGTATGGCGTGCGAGTACTTTTTGACAGATGCTTCAAAGGTGCTTAAACTGTCCGCCGGTATGAGCTTTGATGAAGGTGCAATGGTTGAACCAACCGCAGTTGCAGCCGGTGCCATTAGAAGAAGTGGAGATGTAACGGGTAAGAATATTGTTGTATTGGGTGCAGGTGCAATCGGGAATTTGGTGGCGCAAGTTGCAAAAGCATCCGGAGCCGGTAAAGTGATGATTACGGATATCAATCAAAAAAGATTGGCGATCGCTGCTAACTGTAATATTCAGTATTGTGTCAATACCAGGGATAGAGATTTGGGAGATGCAATGTCAGAGCATTTTGGCCC
>JAKSBV010000068.1 GCA_022360955.1 Bacillota bacterium | reverse complement strand
TATATATAAGAGAATGTATAAATGACAGGCCCATTCAGGAAAGTGACATGGGTACAGACCCCCAGACACACTAAAACCATGTGTGTCAGATGGTTCAGTCCCCAAGTCACATTCCTTCTTACTTTAATGTGAATTTTTTATTGTGTTATATATAGCTATAGTATTTTAGGTTTAAAGTCGGTTATCTTTAATACGATAGCCTTTTTGTTCCAATGCATCAATAATTTCTTTGTTGCTAATGACAGCAGCATCATAAGTAATGAGTATATTTTTCTTAGGTTCGTTAAAGATTATCTTCGATATACTATTTAAAGAGGTAAGAATATTTTTAACCTTATTCAGCTCATTTTTGTGTAATTGATCAATAGCAATCTGCATTTTTTCTATTGATACGTCCTCCTTTTTCTCAAGCAGAAATAGATTTCTGGTTTTTGCAAGCTTAGAAATAGTATAATACTTCGGACTGTCCGGCCGAAAGCGTGTCTATTCTTCCGTGCGCATATATCCCACAATCTTTTCAATGCTTCTCGGTACGGCGTCCTTTGAATTTCCCCAGGGAGCGTCCTGGTTTCTGTAATCAAACTTTTTGGTAAACCAGTTGACCTCCTCTTGTACACGGTTTAGGTTGTCAACTTGCAAAGTCAGCAATTGCAAAAGAAATGCCGGTAAATGCTTCTGTCCCAGATACTTTTTTGCGCCTTCCAGCAGTGCCTGGAAATGGTGAACGCAAAAGCCCTTGCAATTGTTAAAAGTCTCTTTAAACGACTCTTCTTTTTCCCAAAGGTAAAAGATCACATCTATATATCTCTCCATAGTATGCGCCATTTTTTCACAAATGACACATTGTTTTTCCAAATCGTTCATATGGTTTAGAAGCTGATTGACAATATCCGTGGATTCGGCAGATTTGTTCAAAAAATTATGAAACAATGTTTTGGTACGCCCTGTTTGTGCTTCTTGTTTAAGGGTATCTCGTTTTTTGCTGAAAGAAGCCGATAAGGCGTTATTCATTTCCTGCATGTGGGTATCGATGATTAAGGCCAAACTTAGACGATTCTTTTGCTTGTACAAAAGGTTAAAATGTTTCCGGCAAAATCCTTTTCGATTAGATTCTATTCTGCTGTCCGGTTCCATCATGGAAGGTCCTAATGTGTATTCCACCGCATCGTCTTCCAGCTTTTTTTCCAGTATGCATAAAGGGCACTCGCAGTCGGTGTTGAATGCATCCGTTACAGGAATGGTGTATATTTTTTCTTTCAAGTCAGTCTCCACCTTTCAGATTATTCATTGTTAGTTCGGCGTTTGGGGTACAGTGTCCCGGTTTTTATATCATCATATATATTGAACGCGAAAAAGGATTTACATAAAACCCCATCTCGCTTTTTGCGCTGAATGAATGTGTTAAAGTTGGGTATCTATATAGATATCCAACTTAAAAATCGAATTTTAAGGCTTAAAGTTGGTTATCTTTATTATCATTATAAGTAAAAATTCAAAAAATATAAAGGGCAAATTGTTGATTGGGGTGTATAAATTCTGCCTGAAGAAAATTATTCCAACGACTGATATTCCAATATTTTCTTCACCTACACTCAAGACACCTTGTTGATTGTATAACCGAGCCGTTTGAGAAGGAGTGGATGGATATGCAGGTATATCAAAATCATGACGAAGTCATCGTAGAGGGCGTTAAGGCCTTCAATCTTCAACACATTTTTGAATGCGGACAATGCTTTAGATGGGAGAAGGAGGAAAACGGAAGCTATACCGGTGTTGTCTATGGAAGAGTGATCAATATCAGAAATGACGGCGAGACAATCATTCTAAGCAATACGAATATGCAGGATTTTCATGCGATTTGGAAATCTTACTTTGATTTGGAGAGGGATTATCGTGCAATCCAAGCGTGTTTGAGCAAGGATGAAAGCATGAAAAAAGCAGCGGCATTCGGATGGGGCATTCGAATACTGAATCAAGACGTATGGGAATGCCTTGTTTCCTTCATTATTTCGTCCAATAACATTATTCCGAGAATTCAAAAAATCATCAAGAGCCTGAGCGAGAAGTACGGGCAGCCGATTCTATTTAACGGGAAAACCTATTACAGTTTTCCGCGTCCTGAGGATGTATACCAAAAAAATCTGGAAGAATTGGCTTTTTGCAAAAGCGGTTATCGGTGCAAATATATACTGGATGCTGCAAGGAAGATTGTTGAAGGAAATATAAATATTGAGGCGCTGACGGCCCTCAGCACTTTTGAAGCCAGAGAAGAATTAATGAAAATAAAGGGTGTAGGGCCTAAAGTAGCGGATTGTGTGTTGCTATTTTCACTGCAGAAGTATGATGTTTTTCCGACGGATGTATGGATAAGGCGAATTGTAGCCTACTTATATTTTGGGCATAGTATAACGATCAAGGATGTTCAAAAATTTGCTATTGAACGTTTTGGGTCATTGGGCGGTTTTGCACAGCAGTATTTGTTCTATTATGCGAGGGAATTAAAAATAGGCAAATAGATTTTTCGACTTTTGTGCAGGAATTTTGAATTCAATGCAGAATATATATAAATGAGCCTAATCGAAATAGATAAAAAACGAGGTGGGGCGAGTGGTCATTCATGAACTCAATACGATTGCATACAAATGCCCTGTTTGTGGTTCGATAGAATTTAACTATATTTCTATTTTTGACTTCTCAGGCAGGGAAGCGTATACTATTCGATGTAGTTGTGGAAAAGGTTTTGTTAAAATGACAATTAAACATAACAAAAAGTGTGTTGCTACGATGCCGTGTATTGCATGCAATGATGTGCATTTGTATACGATAGCATTGAAGACCTTGTGGCGTGAAGAGATTGTATGCTTCAGATGTCCCAACACGGGAATAGAGTTATGTTTTATCGGTAAGGATGATATTGTCAGAAAATCTGTGGACCAGTATGAGATGCAAATGGATTTACTGATGAATGATATTGGATACGATGATTATTTCATAAATAATACGGTAATGCTAAATACTATTGATAAAATCCATGATATTGCCGAGCAGGGCAATCTGTTTTGCCAGTGCGGGAGTAACAGTATCAATTTGCAGATGTTTTATGACAGAGTAGAGCTTGTATGTAATAAGTGTCAGACCTATGAGGTGATAAAGGCAAGCACCAATCAAGACTTGAAGCGGACGTTAAAGAAAGACAGTATTGTGCTTTGCCATGATTTTTATCAGGAGATCACCAAGAAATAGCCGGGAAGTGCCCCTTTTGAACGGGTTATATTGTCTTCAACGCGTATCAGCGCATTGAATATACATCAATAATAGAGTATAGGAGGTTGCAAATGCTAGTAACAGGAAAAGAAATACTTGCGAAGGCCCATCAAGAGGGCTATGCCGTAGGAGCATTTAATATTAGCAATATGGAGATTCTTCAGGCCATTATTGCAGCGGCGGAAGAAGAAAGGTCTCCGGTTATTATTCAAACGTCGGAGGGCGCCATCCAATATGCCGGTATAGATTATCTAAAAACAATGGTTCACCTTGCTGCAAGCAAAGCAAGTGTGCCGGTTGCGCTTCATTTAGACCACGGTACGACTTATGAAACAATCATAAGCTGTATTAGAAACGGGTATACTTCTGTGATGATTGACGGTTCTCATCATCCCTTAGATGAAAATATTGCGGCAACAAATGAAATTATTAAGATTGCACATGCGGTCGGTGTTTCCGTAGAAGCAGAATTGGGACGATTGGGTGGAATAGAAGACAATATCAGCGTGGATGAAAAGGATGCCAGGCTTACCCATCCCGATGAGGCGGTGGAATTTGTTAAGGCAACCGGTGTAGACTATCTGGCAATTGCCATAGGTACTGCACACGGTAAATACAAAGGCAAACCGGAGCTGGATTTTGAAAGATTGGAAACAATCAAAAGGCTTTTGAACATGCCTATTGTACTGCACGGTGCCTCCGGTGTCGGAGAAGAAGATATTAAAAAGGCTGTTTCCCTTGGTATTAACAAGATTAATATCGATACGGATATTAGGGTTGCATTTACAGAGGGTGTAAAAGCTGTTTTCAAAAACAAACCGGAAGAGTATGATCCGAGAAAAATCTGCGGGCCGGCCAGAGAAGACATGAAGGAAGTTATTAAAGGTAAAATGCGATTATTCGGATGCTCGGGAAAAGCGTAACATATTGAATAAATGTAAGAAATGAAGGGGAAATCCTAGGATTTCCCCTTCGTTATAGGTTATTGTACGGTGTGTAATCCGGACGAAAGTGGACGGACTCATTTCAAAATCATACTTGCAAGGTCTCCCCATGAAGCTTTCAGCTGCTGCGAATAACCTTTATGGAAAATCTCCCGGTGTTCGTCTTCCCATGCTGCAAGGGTTAGTAAAAAGTCTTTCGCATCCTGAAAATCAACTTGTTCTGCGGCCGTTCTGTAAAAATTGGCAAAATCGTCCTCAATGGTATAGGCAATTCTTAAAATTGCTAGGTCGGAAATCGCATCGTCATCATTGCCCATATTCAGATGATCTGCGGCGCTGCTGAAGATAGAAGGATGGATGATGTTTTTGGAATCCACAACCCAAGCGATATCATGCAGGTCTTTTGCAAAGTACAATTCATCATATTTCTTTTTAAGAAAAAGATAGTGGCTGTGTTCAATTTGTGCAAGATTCTGCAGCAGCTTCTTATTATTAGGATTCTTTACCTGATCGGCATAATAGGTATAAAACTTTTCCCCCTGGCTTTCCAACTTCATTGCAAACTTTAAAATATTTTTCAATCTATCCATATGGATTCCTCCTTATTTGATAGTTTTAAACACGCTTATATTTTATATACCTCAATTCATTTAGAGATAACAATTTTTTGTTTTTTATTATCTTGACATCCGGGAAAGAATAACATATAATGTTTGTTTGTAAGAGAAACAATCCTTGCTCTGCCTAATGGTCAGGGCCAAAGTCCAAAAGGAGGTGACGATAATGGAAAAAATCATTAACAAGTATGAAACCATTTTTATACTCAATCCTAACCTTAGTGAGGAAGAGACGAGTGCACTAGTAGAAAAATTCAAATCACTCATTGAGTCGGCGGGAGAAATCGAAAATGTCGACGAATGGGGTAAGAGAAGACTTGCTTATGAAATTGATGATCTGAAAGAAGGTTATTATGTATATATCACTTTCAGTGCCGAAACGTCGTTCATAAAAGAGATGGAGAGAATTTTTAAGATTACGGACGGTATTCTTAGACATATTGTTGTAAGAAGAGAGAAATAATCTGTTAAAGATAAGGTAGGTGAAAAAAATGTTAAATAAGGTAATATTGATGGGGAGACTCACAAAAGACCCTGAACTTCGGTATACGGCTTCCAATATTCCGGTGTGTAACTTTACCCTTGCGGTGGATAGAAATTATGCTCGTCAGGGAGAAGAAAAGCAGACGGATTTTATTCGTATTATTGCATGGAGGAATACTGCTGAATTTGTTGGGAAGTATTATAGAAAAGGCTTGCAAGTTGTTGTAAGCGGTAGAATTCAGACCAGTACATGGGATGACCAGGATGGAAAAAGGCATTTCGTAACGGAAGTTGTAACAGATGAAACCTACTTTGCGGATAGTAAACGTGATACGGATAATACCAACAGATTTAATTCTCAACCTGCAAATGAAATTTCTCAAGAAGTGGAAGGGTTTATGCCTGTAGAAGCGGACGATGACCTTCCATTCTAAAAAATAGTGCAAGGAGGTTAGGGAAAGGATGGCTGAAAGAAGAGAAAGGCCTAATAGAGGCAGAAGAGCCAGAAGAAAAGTATGTGCTTTCTGTGTAGATAAAGTTGATGCAATAGATTATAAAGATGTTTCCAAGCTTAGAAGATTTGTTTCGGAAAGAGCTAAGATTCTTCCGAGAAGAATTACCGGAAATTGTGCTAAGCACCAACGACAGCTTACAGCGGCAGTTAAGAGAGCAAGACAGATTGCTTTATTACCATATACATCGGAGTAATAGTAGTTAAAGTTAAAAAATCAGTGTTTGCACACTGATTTTTTTATTTGACAATCTATGATGAAGGATATAGAATTAAAAATAACTTTTGTGAATAGGTCACCGTTTATCGTTCACGGTTCACAGTTATACATAGTGCGTTATTCCTGTAAAGAACTGTGGATCGCTAATTGTGAGCCGACTAAAGGAGAATGGAAATGAAAATAGGGTTCTTAGGACCAAAAGGTACGTTTTCACAGCATGCGGCAAAGATGTATTTAAAAGAATCGAACATTGAACCGCAAATGATATCATACGGAAATTTCGCAGACTTGATCCTGGGTGTTCATGAAAAGAAAATTGATGAAGCGGTGTTGCCGGTAGAAAATTCTATAGAAGGTCCCGTAAACATTACGCTGGATATGCTGGCTTGGGATGTAGCCCTAAAGATTAAAAGGGAAATTGATCTTCCTATCAGGCATAATGTAATGGTACGGGATGTCAATGCAAACATTACATGCATCCTTTCTCATCCGCAGGCGATAGGACAGTGCAGGAATTTTCTGAACCGATATTTTTCCGATATTCCGATTCAATACACCTATAGTACGACCCAAGCGGCAGAGAAGGTGGCAGCCGGACAAAGCACAAAGGATGGAGAACAGTGGGCGGCCATTGCTGCGGAAAAGGCGGCCGAAGCATACGACTTAAAGATCATTCATCGTGATATTCAAGATTATGATAATAATGTTACACGGTTTATTGTTTTGTCTCATAGGGATGTGGAGAAAGCTGAAAAAGACGACGCAAATGTATTTAAGACCTCCATTATTTTTTCTACAGATGATCAACCGGGAAGCTTGTATAAGATTTTACAAATATTAAATTTATGGGACATTAACATGACCAAAATCGAATCTCGGCCGGCAAAAGAAAATCTGGGAAGCTATATCTTTTTTGTAGATATTGAAGGGCATCGGGAAGATGAGCATATAAAGGACGCTCTTACCATGATAAAAAGAAAAACGTCATTTTTTAAAATGCTGGGATCGTATTATACGATCTAACTTAACACGTTGTGCTAGTTAAATAGCATTCCAAGAACTGAAGGCTAAGAGCCTGTAAGCTGTTTAAGGTAAGGGGACACACCATTCCGTCGTCAAGGAATATCCCCAAAAATCCAGCAAAACTCGCGAAAGATAACCAACTTTACGGTGCGGTATCTATAGGTGATGAGCGAGCAGTACAGTGTAAACTTAATGACAACCAAGAGGTGAGGAGAATGTCTAAATTCAATAGAGATATAGATATTACACGGAATATTAGAATGATCAGTTGGCTTAAAAGTGAGTTGTTAACTGATGTTGCAGCACTTTTCAAGCAATTGGTAAACGGTGTAAAAGAGGACGCCTTGGATGTGCTGGCCGAAACAATATCTAATTTGATTATTGTTTGTTATTTATTGGCCAAAAGATTGGGGATAAACTACCAAACCGTTGATCTGAAGATGGAAGATAAGCTGAAACTTGGGATGATAGAGGGACATGACTTGGAAAAATGGTATGGTGATTTGTCAGACCTTTCAAAGCATTTGGATATCTCTAGAAACAAGGCCAAAAGCAAATAAGATAACGTGAATCGTTGTGTGTAAAGGAGATTTTGGTAATGGATCATAACGAAAACACAGGCATATTGCTTGAAACCGCCTATCTTACGGCAATAACAATCATTATTGTCGTATTAGGCGTGCATATTCCTGGCGTAATGGTATTCACCGTGTTTTTAAGTGCTATACCGCTGGTAATCATTACGATTAGGACAAATGAAAGAATAACCCTATTGTCAATACTGGTTTCATATATCATTATTATTTTATTAACAGGACAAGTCATCAGCGCAACAACAGCTGTGTTGAGTTGTGGTTTTGCGGGATTGGCCGTAGGGTACGGACTCAAACGCAAATGGCAGTTTAAAGAATTGCTTGTTCTCGCCTCGGCCGCATACCTGTTGTCAATCCTCGCGATGATCCTTTTATTAAATTATATTGAAGGTGTTAACCAGATTGAAAAACTTATTATGGAGCCTTCAAGACAATGGTTTGCCGGGCTGGAATTGAGAATGAGAGAAATGATAAAAGCCTTTGAGGGTAATCCGCTGTATACGAACAATTTGGAAGAGCTAAAAGACAGGCTGAATATGGTGGAAGATTACATATATGTTATTAATATGCTGATTCCGAGCTTTTTTATTATTTCTTCTGCTTTTTTAGGATATGTTACGGTTACCTTATCCAAAATAGTACTCAAACGGTTCAAATATGATTCCAAGTACTTGCCTCGCTTTAGCGAACTGGGCGTGAGCAAAGGGATGACCATTGTCTTCATAGTATCTTTTGTGCTGTTATTATTCGTCGATCAAATGACTTTAAAAGCAGCCATTATCAATGTTAATTTTATATTATCGGTGATTTTAATGGTTGGCGGACTAGCAGTTTTGGATTTTTTTGTAAAGAAAGCTGGTATTCCGGGGGCCGTAAGGGTTATAATATATTTAACGGTATTTGGTATAAGCTTGATATTGGGTGTCATATTGCCTTTTTTACACCCGGCGAATATTCTGGTTCTAATAGCGATGGCAGACAGTATGTTTGATTTTAGGAAATTAAGGCATGGGAGAGAAGACGGTGGACAATAAGAGATTTTCCAGTATCCTTACGCCCGGCGTAAGACGATATTTATTAATTATTTTTATTTTTAATATCATCATGGCATTTTATAATCACTGGATTGCTTTGATCGGACTGTTGATTTATTGTTATCTGCTGTATTATAATGCCAGAAGTAAAAGCCTTACCAATAAAGCCATAACAAAATATATTGAAAACCTTACATTCCATGTGGATTCCGCTACAAAAGACACGTTACTGCATTTTCCTTTGCCGATGGTTGTGCTGCAGCTTAACGGCATTGTGGCCTGGTACAATTCGGGCTTTAGTGAGATATTTGGAGAGGAAGTACTGCTGGAAAAACCCATACAATCTTTTGTAGAGGAATTACAAATATCCAAGCTGTTGGAGAATCAAGGCGATCATATTGCGTTAGAGCTTTCTTATGGTGAAAAATATTATCGGATATTGGGAAATATTGTTAAAATCGATGGGGGCCCCGAGCAGAATTACCTCATTGTATTGTACTGGATTGACAACACCCAATTTAAGAACTTAGCGGCTCAATACCAGGCGGAAAAAAATGTCCAAAGTATTATTATGATTGATAATTATGACGAAGTGATGCAGAGTACGGACGATGTCAATAGACCTCAAGTACTGGCGGAAATAGACAGAAAACTGACCCAATGGGCAGCGTTCACAAACGGATTGCTCAGAAAATTCGAAAGGGATAAATATATTTTTATATTTGAGAATAAATATTTAAATGAATTTGAAGAGAAAAAATTCGATATTCTTGATACGGTGAAAGAGATCAATGTTGCGACTAAGATTCCCGTCACCCTGAGTATAGGCATTGGCCTCAACGGCAGCAGTATTTTAGAAAATCACACTTATGCAAGAGCTGCGATTGATATTGCGCTGGGACGAGGCGGGGATCAGGTTGTTATCAATGAAGACCATAAGTTAAGGTTTTTCGGGGGCCAAACGAAAGAGCTGGAAAAGCGGACAAGAGTGAAAGCAAGAGTGGTTGCTTATGCCCTGCGTGAATTGATTTTACAAGCGGAACAAGTCATGATTATGGGGCATCAAAATGCGGATATGGATGTGATAGGGGCTGCGATCGGTTTGTATAGAGGGGTCCGAAGCATGGGGAAAGACGGATACATTGTGCTCGGTGCTTATGACCGTACGGTTAATAACTTGTTGTCGCGGTTCAAGCGTATTGAGGAATATGATAATGTATTCATCAACAAAAATCAGGCCATGGATATGGTTACGGAGAATACCCTGTTGATTGTGGTAGACACGCATCGTACAAGTTTTACCGAGTGCCCCGAGTTATTAACGAAAACCAATCATATTGTGCTCATTGATCACCACCGCAGAGGTGCGGAATTTATTGAAAATACGGTATTGACGTATCATGAGACCTATGCCTCCTCTACTTGTGAGATGGTAACGGAGATTTTGCAGTACTTGGAAGAAAAGGTCAAGCTGAATGTCATAGAAGCGGAGGCACTCTATGCAGGCATTGCTGTGGATACGAAACATTTTACGTTTAAAACCGGTGTCAGAACGTTTGAAGCGGCGTCCTTCCTCAGAAGAGCGGGTATGGATACCGTAGCGGTTAAACAATTGTTTCAAAGTGATTTGGTTACCTTTGCTGCAAAGGCGGACATTATAAAGGCAGCGAAAATATATAGGGAAACGATTGCTATTTCGGTTTCCCAGGACAATATTCAAAATGCACAAATGATTATTGCCCAATCTGCCGACGAGCTGTTGAATATAATCGGCATTACCGCCTCTTTCGTCATGTGCAAGGTGAATGAAGAAGTGATTGTGAGCGGAAGGTCGCTGGGAGATATCAACGTACAGGTGATCCTGGAAAAGCTTGGAGGAGGCGGACACCTGACAGTGGCAGGGGCGCAGCTGTCCGAAACGTCCCCGGAAGATGCCCGGAAGATGCTTCAATCAGCAATTGACAAATATTTTGAAGAAACCGATAAAAAGGCGTGAGGGTTGATAGAGAAGGGTTTAAAGTTAGATATCTATATATTGGGGAGGTATATTATGAAAGTAATTTTGCAAGCCGATGTAAAAGGACAGGGTAAAAAAGGGGACATGGTCAATGTGAGTGACGGCTATGCCAGAAATTTTTTGCTGCCGAAAGGGTTGGCCCTAGAGGCTACAAAAGTGAATGTGAACATTATGAAAACACAAAAGGCGGCGAATGCCCATAAGAAAGCAAAGGAATTGGAGGCGGCCAAAGAGCTTGCCCAAAAAATTTCAAAGTGCACCGTCACCATTAAAGCCAAAGCCGGTGCCAATGGGAAGTTATTTGGGTCTATTACCGGCAAAGATATAATGGAGACACTAAAAAAGCAGCATAAGATCACAATAGATAAGCGTAAGATTAATCTTAACGAGGCAATTAAAGGTTTGGGCACGACGCAAGTAGAAATAAAGGTTTATCCTGAAGTCACTGCGACGCTTAGGGTAGTTGTAGAAAATAGTGGGGAGTAGGACGTGATAAGATGGATATGCCGCTAGGGCGGATACCGCCTCATAACATAGAAGCAGAACAATCCGTATTGGGTGCAATGCTCATTGACAAGACATCTATCGCTACGGCAACGGAGATTATAAAAGGTGAAGATTTCTACAGAGACGACCATAAGGAAATATTTGAAGCCATGCTGGATTTGTTTGATAAGGGTGAACCGGTAGATTTAATTACGCTTACCGAGCAATTAAAGCTTAGAGATACGCTGGAGGCGGTCGGAGGCGTCGAATATTTGGCCAATATAGCTACTGCCGTGCCTACAACTGCCAATATTAAATACTATGCAACCATTGTAGAAGAAAAATCCCTGCTGAGAAGGCTCATCAAGGCTTCAACAGATATAGCCAATCTGGGATACGAAGCCAATGAAGAAGTCTCCAGCATTATGGAGCAGGCGGAAAAAAAGATATTTGATATCCTGCAAAACAGGGATACCGAAGGATTCAGCCCGATAAGAGATATTTTGATACAAAACTTTGATAAACTCGAGGAGTTGTACAAAAACAGAGGCAAAGTGATCGGTGTGCCTACAGGCTTTATTGATCTGGATAAGAAGACAGCGGGTCTGCACCCGTCGGATCTTATTCTGGTTGCAGCACGTCCGGCCATGGGGAAAACCAGTTTTGTATTAAATATTGCACAATACGCGGCGGTGCATGGCAATGTTCCGGTGGCCATTTTTAGCTTGGAAATGTCCAAGGAACAATTGATTAATAGAATGTTGTGGTCGGAAGCGCTGGTAGACAGCCAGAGAATGAGAACAGGGGAGTTGGAAGACGAAGACTGGCCAAAGCTGGCCAGGGTCATCGGCCCTCTTTCGGAAGCCCCGATTTATATAGATGATACCCCGGGGATTACTGCGATTGAAATACGTGCCAAATGCAGAAGATTAAAGCTGGAAAAAAACCTGGGATTGGTTATTATAGATTATTTGCAGCTGATGGAATCCAGGGGCAGAACAGAAAGCCGCCAGCAGGAAATATCGGCTATATCGCGATCATTGAAAATTCTGGCAAAAGAACTGGACGTGCCTGTTATCACTTTATCCCAGCTAAGCCGTGCGCCCGAGGCCAGATCGGATCACCGGCCGATACTCAGTGATCTGAGGGAATCGGGTGCCATAGAGCAGGATGCGGATATTGTAATGTTTCTATATAGGGATGAATACTACAATCCCGACAGCGAGAAAAAAAATATTGCCGAATGCATTATAGCCAAACATAGAAATGGTTCTACAGGAACCGTTGAACTGCAATGGGTAGGTCAATTTACGAAGTTCAGAAATTTTGATAAGATGCATGGGTAGATAGTTTAGCGTTCGCGGTTTGGCGTTAGGCGTAAAAAAGAAGGTTTTATGATGATGACAAAGTTTTGAATGATAAAACGTTATTGATTATTTTTAGTTATCTATATACGGATCATGAACAGTAAAGCTATAAATATGATGAGAAGATAGAACAAAGAACCGTCCCCTGTTTTATCGGAGGGGTGGAGAGCAGGGAGAAAATGGATCATTTCATTGAAAAGGTGCACAAGACAATCCGTAAATACAATATGCTCCGGCCCGACGACGGGGTAGTAGTAGGCATATCCGGCGGTTCGGATTCGGTGTGCTTGCTGCACATCTTATATAAGCTGAAAAAGGCATATAACCTTTGCTTGTATGCAGCCCATGTCAACCACCGGCTGAGAGGAAAGGCGGCGGACGATGATGCGGCCTATGTGGAAAGACTGTGCGGGCAGTTGGAGGTGCCTGTTTATATCAAGACAGTGGATATCAAAAAGGTCGCCCGAGAACGAGGAATCTCGGAAGAAGTTGCCGGCAGAGAAGAAAGATATAAATTCTTTTTTCAAATTGCTGAAAATACCGGTGCTCATAAAATTGCGCTGGCACAAAATATCAATGACCAGGCCGAGACCGTTTTAATGCGGTTCATTCGAGGAAGCGGAGCGGAAGGGCTGGCAGGGATTAAGCCGGTTAGAAAGGACGGTATTATACGTCCTTTGCTGGAAGTTGATAAGCAGTCGATAGAACGGTATTGTACAGTGCAGGGTTTGGGTCCCCGATTGGACGAAACGAATTTGCAGCCGATTTATACGCGCAATAAAATAAGGCTGGAGCTTATACCTTCCATAACAAAAGAATACAACGCCAACTTTATACAAACGGCGGCGGTCACTGCTGATATTATAAGAGAAGATAATGATTTTTTCGAAGGATATGTCAACAGGATTGTACGGAAGCAGCTTGTCGCTGAGGCGGGGGCGGTTTCCATTCCCATAGATTTTTTATTAAACCAGCATCCTGCCATTCAAAGAAAGGTTGCCAGAAAAGCCATTGAGAGGTTAACGGGACATATGCTCGACATAGAGTATAAACATGTACGAGAGCTGTTACATATGGCAAAAAAGAAATGTACGGGTCTTTCACTGCACCTCCCCGGGCATATAAAGGCGGAAGTAGTTTATGATAAACTGTATTTGTTTAACAATCTGGATAGAAAAATCGGAGAATGTAAAGTGTCCCTGCCTATTAACGGGGAAATTGCGGTGGATGAATTAAATGTTGCTGCAGAAGCATATGTAATAGACCGAGAGGCATTAAAGGATATCCGATTAAATGATTTTACAAAAGCATTTGATTATAATACAATAAATGAGGAACTATATATAAGGAATAGATTACCTGGGGATAAATTTGCACCCCATGGTATGAAAGGGACCAAAAAGAT
>JAKSBV010000473.1 GCA_022360955.1 Bacillota bacterium | reverse complement strand
TGGTATGTACCGTTATGTTCTCCGGATCCAATTTCTGAATTTCCGCCAGCGTATGTTTATACATATCAACGGTTTCGTCGGGTAATCCGACTATCACATCCATATTGATATTGTTAAATACAATGTTACCCGTTTAAGCATTAATCCGCAAACAATGAATCGGTCTACTTTGAAAAAGATCGGCAGACTGCATACGCCTGAAGATATTGTGAGAGCCTTTGCATTGGCACGGGACCTTGGATTTAACAATATCAATATGGATGTGATAGTCGGATTACCCGACGAAACCGTTGATATGTATAAACATACGCTGGCGGAAATTCAGAAATTGGATCCGGAGAACATAACGGTACATACCATGAGCATTAAAAGGGGATCGAGGCTGAATGAGAAAAAAGGCGCCTATGTTTTATCGCAGGGTCATACGGTGCGGGAGATGCTGGCCTATACCCAGCAATTTATGAGGCAAAACTGTAAATCCCCCTATTATCTGTACCGACAAAAAAATATGCTGGGGAACTTGGAAAATGTAGGATACTGTAAAGCCGGACAGGAAAGCATATATAATATTCAAATAATGGAAGAGCAGCACACCATTGTCGGGATGGGGTGCGGTGCGGTTACAAAAATGGTGGATACCCGCAAAAATCATATTGACCGCATATTTAATGTCAAAGAAGTCTCAGACTATATTGGCAGGATAGATGAGATGATACAAAGGAAAGATAAGATATATGATTACTTTGGGGTAAAAAGGAGGGGAGAGCATGAATAGAGAACGGGAAAAAATTCATGTGGATGTGGCAGGTGTCACCAAAGAGATTGAAAAGGGTATTTCGCTTTTTGAACTGGCTTCATCATTGAAAGAGAATAGGGGATTGGATGTCTTGCTGGCAAAGGTGGACAACAGGCTGAAGGAACTCCATTTTAAATTGGAAAAAGACTGCAAAGTGCAATTTGTAGACTTATCGTCGCAAGACGGTCTGAGAATATACAAGCGCAGCTTGTTTTTCGTGTTAATGAAAGCTGCAAAAGAGGCGTATCCGGAAAGACATCTGAATATAAGACACTCCCTGAGCAGAGGTACGTATTGTGAGCTTCGTGGTGAAAATCCTTTACAAGAAGAGGATGTCAGACGGCTTGAAGGGAAAATGAAAGAAATCGCGGCCATGGATATTCCAATGGTAAGGCGCCTTATAACCGTGCGGGAAGCACGGGAGATTTTCAATCAAGATAAGGATTATGATAAAGTAAGTCTGCTAAAACATTATGAGAAAGAGACGCTCAGCATATACGGCTGCGGCGATATGGCCAATTATTTATACGGCTATATGGTTCCGCATACGGGCTATTTGAAGCAGTTTGAACTCATGTATTATCCGCCGGGATTTATCCTGAGATATCCGGATAATCATTCTCCCTATGAAATACCTGCCTACGTAGAAAACAGAAAATTATTTCAGGTGATTGATGAGTATAAAAATTGGGGAAAAATTCTCAATGTTTCCCATGTAGGGGCCTTGAATGAAATCATTGCTTCGGGGAAAGCAGGGGACTTAATCCGGGTCTCTGAAGCATTGCATGAAAAGAAAATTGCACACATTGCCGACAAGATCAAAGAGGATGCGTCGAACATCAAGATTGTGCTGATATCCGGGCCGTCTTCGTCGGGAAAGACCACCTTCGCGCAACGTCTGGCGATACATTTGCGTGTAAATGGCTTGAAACCCGTGAACATTTCCCTTGATGACTATTTTGTCAATCGGGGACAGACACCGAGAGATGAAAACGGAGAACTTGATTTTGAAGCCGTAGAAGCAATCGATATTGAGTTATTTAATCAACATCTCCGGCGGTTAATCCAAGGAAAAGCCGTAGAAGTTCCCATATTTAATTTTCATACAGGGTCCAGAGAGCCGAAAGGCAGAGAATTAAAGCTTGTGGATGATGAGATTATGATTGTGGAAGGTATCCACGGATTAAATGAAAGATTGACCTTTGCCATCCCAAGAAAAAATAAATTCAAGATATATGTGAGCGCTTTAACACAATTAAGCCGAGATGATTATAATCCCAATTCTACGACGGATACAAGGCTTATTCGGAGGATGGTGAGAGATTTTAATTTCCGTTCCAATTCGCCTCTGCAAACCTTTAAAATGTGGCCTTCGGTTCGAAGAGGAGAGCTGCGCAATATCTTTCCTTTTCAGGAGCAGGCCGATGTGATGTTCAACTCGGCACTGGTTTACGAACTTGCAGTTTTAAAAAACTTTGCAGAGCCTCTTTTGAAGCAGATAGACGATAGTCATGAAAAATGTACGGAAGCGAGAAGGCTGATTAGCTTTTTACGGTTCTTTTTGCCCATTTCCCCCGATGAAATCCCCAATACCTCAATCATGAGGGAATTTATCGGCGGTAGTGTGTTGTATTAGTGGGGAGTAAGGAGTGGGGGGCGGGGAGGAAAAGATAAGGAAGTTAGTATTCCGATGCTTCCTCCCCACGCCCTACCCCCCACTCCTCACTAATCTACTTTTTCTCAAAAGATTCTTCCAACTTTTTTAGATCCTCCAGTACGATGTCACTTTTGAGTTTTGTAAGGGTTATATTGGATTGTTCGATCACTTTTTCTAGTTCATATAGGGCAAATTCCATTTTACTGCCTTGGGTTTCCTGCTCCTTTTTCAGCTGTGGTTTTACAACGGCCCAGTGAGATTTTGCTTTAGACATACTGCCTTTTGCCTTTTCCCATTGGTTTGCGGTACCGTTATATTTCGCATCTCTGATAAAATATCCTATTCTTTTGACATCCGGAGGAATTTTTTCATCAAACTTTTCCAAAAATGCTGCCATAAATTGATGTAGTTCATTAGCGGTAAATAAGGTGTTTTGCTGGTCTTTGGCCTCTGCATAAATGGTTAAAATATTAAGGGCATTGCTAAAATCATCAATCACTTTTTTTTGCATTCCGGCTTTAACGACGGCCGGCTGTAAATTATTCCAGTGCTTGTGAATACTTTCTACCTTTTCTTTTACGGTTTTCCATTTTTTATCCTCAACGGATTCTTTTTTTACCTCTTCTTTTGTTTCCTGCTTTGTTTCATTCTCACCTTTATTCTGGTCTTGTTCTTGTTTTACTTCCGTTTTAGATTCTATTTTGACCTGTGTTTCTTCTTTTTTATCTTCTTCCTTTTTATCCAGTTCTTTGATGATGCTTTCAATTTCCGACTCCAATTCTTTTAATGATTCGGGTGCTTTGTTTTTTTTCTTGTCTGCTTCTTCAGGAGCCGGTTTTGCAGACCTTTGCGAGCAGCCTGTAAAGTAATTTACGCTCATTAATGCGATAAGTAGCAATAGTATATAATTTACCCAATAACGTTTTTTCAAAAGAATCACCTCAAAAATTAGTTTATCCATTTCAAAATATTCAATGCAGTTGGTGACCAATAAAATAGATACGACTGAAAAAATACAAAAATTACATACGAAAATTTAAAGGATTTTAAAAAAATTTGTTGAATAGATATTAGGAGAGTTTTTATGTAAATCAAGAGAATAAGGAGAGTTTTTTTATGTTAATCACTGTAAGTTTGATGTCAAAAAAAGAGGGGGAGATCAAAAGATTTTTAGATCGTTATTCAACGGAAAAATCCTGTGTCGATGATCATGTGATCGAATGGATTTATGTTTACAGAGATGCTGATGAGGCACTGGATATGATGAATGCGGTAATGGACCATGATGATGACTATAACTTGTCTTTATGGGTAAAAGTAGATGAGGAAGACATGATACAAGTAACAAAATACAGCAGGGCTAAAATTACCGGAGAAATTCGAGCCGGTGTTAGTTCGGCGTTTCCAATGGAGAATATAAACGAGCCGATTTGAATGTCAACTCTATATGTTTTTGTTCCGTCCTTTATATGTTCAGTCAAAAGGTGCGCAATCATATACTGAAATGCTTTTGAATATGATTGATTTCTAACATTTATTCCAAATGTTAAAAAGGTATTTTCGATTGATATGAACCCTTTCAATGACATTGAAAGATATCCCATTGATCGTACAAATCTCATCCTTTGATATATGAATTCTTTAATGCGTTCAATATCCCTTGAAAGTGGCCGGTGGCTTCGGAAACAGCTTGCAAAAACTTGTTGTAAAAGGTTTAAAAATTCTATAGTTGGGCATACTTCCTAACAAAGGATTAAGAAGGTTAGGGAGGAATATGGATGCAATTACCTGTATTGAATGCGAACTATAGAATTGGGGTGGGGACAGGCAGTGCTCATCGCTCAAGAGCCAAGGGACAAATCCCCGCGGTAGTTTACGATATTGATGTGAATAAAATTATAGAAGTGGATAAAAAGGACTTAGAGTCACTTTTAACGATTTATGGAAATAATGCGCTGATTAATGTCCAATTGGGAGAGAATAGGATAAAATGCCTGATTAGGGAAGTGCAGTATCACCCTATCCACCGTAATATTATCCACGTAGACTTTAAACCGGTCAATGAGGATACAAGGATACATACCCGTGTACCTATAAGATTTACAGGCGTAAAAGAGAGCGCACGAACCGGCGGTATTTTGCAAAAGCAAAGACAGAATATTGAAGTGGAATGTTTGGCAAGCAGCGTACCTAAATATATCAGTGCAGATATCGGCCGGCTTGCAATCGGTGAAAGCTTTAGCGTCCAAGATATAGAGATTGCGGAAGAATTGACATTGCTTACCAGGCCCGATGAGGTTCTGGTTACGCTGATTGCCCCTAAGGATTATGCAGAGTCTGAAGGCAGAGTTGCGGAAGACAATATTGCAGCGGATTAAGGCAAGATAGGGTATAAAAAAATATTGATAATCTATGGATCATTTATTTACATCTTTTAAATGAATTGATATACTATAAATAGGTATTTTATATTTTATGAAATATTGGTTTTGAAGTCAGGGACTGTCATTTCCGGAGCCGCTTTTACATAAAGCGCCGACGCCTGACTCGGAGCCAAATGAAAGGAGTAGCTTAAAATGACATTATTAAATGAATTTACTCAATTTAAGAACAAAGTTACCGAAACCGCGAAGAGTGCAGTGCAAAAATCAAATGAAATTTTTGAGGTCACAAAGATTAACATGTCTATTGGAGATGCCCAAGTGGAAATTGATAAAATTTTGAAGGATATCGGTCAGATTTTGTACGATTCATATCAGAATGGAGAAAGTATTTCCGATGAAGTTGCCGATAAATGTGTACAAGTGGACGAAGTTGTTGAAAAAATAAAGGAAATGAAAGTGCGGCTGATGGAGCTCAAAAATGTTATCATCTGTTCCAATTGTGAAAACGAAAACCAGCCCGATGATTTATTCTGTTCCAAATGCGGTGAAAAAATAGGAACAGAAAAAAGTGCGGAAGAAGAAAATGTTGAGGAAGAAAGTATGGAGCAGGAAAGTGTTACGGAAGAAAGCGTTGAGGAATGAGCAACGTGATGAAATAATACAAAATATGAAAGAATATTAATTGAAAAAACCTCCTATGTGCTTTATGATGATTATAGTAAAGGACATGGGAGTTTTTGTGTGTGTTCATTATTTTGAATGGAGCATTTTAAAATTTTACAGTAGGGGAATCAGGGAATGGTAACGTCAAAGAGGTGTAAAATTACGGTGTTGTTCGGCGGCCTGAAAAAAGAAATAGGGTGTGAGCCCGGCAGTTTGCTGGTCGATGTTTTGAATCAAAACAATATATCTATTGATGCACCTTGTGGAGGAGAAGGTTTATGCGGCAAGTGTAAAATAAAGATCACGGGCGATAGCCTTTCAATGCCTGACGCCAACGAATGCAGGCAGATCGGTGAAAAAGAAAGGAAAGAAGGTTACAGGCTTGCGTGTAAAGTGAAAGTCTTAGGGGATGCTGCCGTAACACTGGAGGAAAATGCTGCTGCACATATCCTTTCCGAAGGCAGGGATTATAGCCTTGATGTATCTCCTAATATTTTCAAAAAAGCTGTTCGTCTGGATGCACCTGCAATACACGACCAGAGGGATGATTTGCAAAGACTAACGGAGGCTTTGGGCGTGGAAAAGGTACAAATCTCGTTGCCTATCCTTCGACGGCTTCCGGATTTACTGAGGGATAGCGGGTACAGGGTTACCGTTGTCTGCTGCGGTACAAAGATTATTTCCGTCGAACCGGGGGACACCACCCATCGGCACTATGGTGCAGCCGTAGATATAGGAACCACAACTGTTGTCGTATATCTGATAGACTTAAATACCGGAAAACAAATCGATGTGGTGTCTGCCTTAAATGCTCAAAAATCCTTTGGCGGAGATGTCATTTCGAGGATTCGGCATACGCTTCAAGTTTCGGAAGGATTAACCCGATTACATGAAAAAATAATCTCGCAATTAAATGATATGGTGCAGCGTTTAGCAGAAAAAAATGCTATTGCTATGGAAAATATCTACAGTGTTTTTATCGCCGGCAATACGACGATGATGCATTTGCTGACGGCCTTGCCGCCTAAAAACATCGCTTCTGCTCCCTTTATACCGGTAAGTACGCAGAAGCAGCTTTGGCGTGCAAAAGAACTGGGATTGAAGATCAATGACGGGTGTATGGTCGGCTTATTCCCCGCCATTTCCGGATACGTAGGCGGGGATATTGTGGCTGCAATTCAATCCAGTGGAATGTCCCAAAGGGATGAATTAAGCCTATTAATTGATATAGGCACCAATGGTGAAATCGCTTTAGGCAATAAAGAGAAGATTATTTGCTGCTCAACCGCTGCCGGACCTGCTTTTGAAGGCGCACACATCAGAAACGGGGTTGGTGGGATTGCAGGTGCAATCAACAGGGTATACGTTGAAAATGGACATCTTCAATATACGACGATAGCAGACCAACAGCCGATCGGTATTTGCGGCTCCGGTCTTGTGGATATTGTGTCTTTGTTGATACGGTTGGGCATTGTAGACGAAACGGGAAGAATGGCAGATCAAGACGAGATAAAATCGGCATCCGGGAAGCAGCTGATTCATCATATCGTGGAAGTGGACCATATGCCTGCATTTATGATAGTCCCGGGCAACGAAGCAAAGAATGGAGAACCCATTGTGATCACCCAAAAAGATATTCGGGAAGTACAGCTTGCAAAGGCAGCTATTGCAGCCGGCATTAATACCCTTATCAAAGAAGCCGGCAAAAATGTGGAGGATATATCCCATATTTATCTTGCCGGTGGTTTTGGCAGCTATATTGACCAAAAAAATGCCGTAGCAATCGGTTTGCTGCCCAAACAGCTTGCCGACAAAATTATTGTACTTGGCAATGCGGCCGGAACCGGAGCGGTGATGTCCTTGGTGTCGGAAAAATGCTATTGTGATTGTGATAGAATAAAAGCCCTTGCAACTTATGTGGAATTGTCTACAAGCCGGCCATTTCAGGATGAATATATCAATTGTATGTATTTTGCGTAGAAGAATTTTTTATTTAAAAAGAGGATTTTGGATAACAATATAGAATAAATAATTAGAAAATAGAAAAAAGGAGAGGTTTTTGATGCGGCAATGTCCATATTGTGGGGAACAAATAGAGAACACGAATGCAAAATGCCCTTTTTGCGGCAGTAATGTAGAACCACAGGCAGATATGATAAGTGTTCAAAATAATCCTAGCCCTGATGGTCCGAAAAACACCCTCAGTAACGGGTTTAAAGTATTTATTACAATGGTTTCCGTTATACCGTTGATAGGACAGCTTGTTGGGATTATCATGGCCATTATTTATATGAATAATGAGGGGGATACAGATAAGAAATCCTTTGGTAAAGCGTTGTTAATAGGGACGCTGGTTATCTTTTTAGTGCTCTGTATCTGCTGTATAGGATATATGGCTTTCGGCATGTATGCCTTTGAGCAAATGGGTCCGGAGCTTTTTGAACAGTTTGAACAATATCAGTAAGGTGTGAAATGATTTGGAATTGGAAAAAATATATTATCAATTCGGTGCGTTAATCTGCCATCAGATACCCGATAGGACACTTCATGTCGGTGGTAAACTTTTACCGGTCTGTGCCAGAGATACGGGTATTTATATAGGGATGTTTATAGCACTTATCTATTTATGCCTAAAAGGCAGGTGGAAATGTGACAAGCCGCCTAAATTGACCCTGACGGTTATTTTGTGCATTTTTTTTATTCCTATGGGATTGGATGGCATCACGTCCTATTTAGGGCTAAGGCCAACGACAAATATGATCAGAATTATATCCGGCTGTTTCTTCGGATTGGCCATACCGTTTTTTATGATACCGATTGCCAATTTTAAAGTTTCTGCCCCTAATACGCACCCGTCGTTGGAATCTTATAAGGAATTATTGATACTTGGCGGCACGGTGCTTTTGGCGGGACTTACGGTTCATAACGGATGGATTCATAACTGGTGGTTCGTTTCGACGATTATTGTTTTTACAATATTGTTTATTTATTTTAGAATTTGTTATACTATTGTAGTGCAGCTGGTTAACTGGCCCTATATCTATAGGGTCTTGCTTGCCGGGTTATTTGAAAGCATAATATTTGGCATGTTATTCCTGTTTCGAATATATGTATTTCCGGTACTGGCATAGTCGTGCGTTAAAGATAACCAACTTTAAACCTTAAAATATTATTTAGACAAATAACGATGATTCTGCGTTTTTTGTCTAAATATAAATTCGATTTTAAAGTTGGTTATCTATATCCATGAGTTAGTTATTCGAGGTTTAACCTAAAAGATGAAAAAGGATTTTACGGTGCCGAAGGAAGAAATAGGGGGCGAAATATTGCAGAAACAAGAGATGCGAAAGCAGTACTTGCGTTTAAGAGACAATTTAAGGTTGACAGATATAAGGGATAAAAGTAAAAAAATCATAGAAAAGTTATATGCAATGCCTTGCTACCGACAGGCAAAAACGGTGATGATGTATATTGATTTTAGAAACGAAGTGAGTACAAAGGCCGTACTGTTGAAGGCGCTGCATCAAGGTAAAAAAGTTGTAGTGCCTGTGACGGATACACGTGCAAGAAAGCTTATTCTTTCGGAAATAAAAGATGCCGATAGAGAACTTCGCCCGGGCAGCTATGGGATTTTGGAACCTGCAAAAGAATTTATCCGGGAAGTAAGTGTGGATATACTTGATATCATCATTGTACCGGGATTGGTTTTTGATTTGCGAGGTTATCGTATTGGATATGGCGGAGGATACTATGATAAGTTATTACAAGATATTAATCCGAACACAAAAACCATTGGTTTGGCCTTTGATTTTCAGATTGTAGATAGCTTATGTATAGAGAACTTTGATAGAAAAGTGGACGTGATTATTACGGAAGAAAGGATAATAAGCTATGAACACGCAGGGTAAAGTGACAGTTAGAGGTGCAAACAGATTATTTTTGATTGGAATGATTATGCAGTTTGTTGTAGGCATTGTAATCTCTGTGATGGTGGTATTGTTTTATGC
>JAKSBV010000284.1 GCA_022360955.1 Bacillota bacterium | reverse complement strand
GTTGGAAACAAAAAGGTACAAGCATCAAATCTGAAAGGTTTTATCCATGATACCTTAGAAGCAGCGTTGCGTGAATTTGGCATCGGTGCAAAAACATCGGTAGGATATGGACATTTTATAAAGAGTGATCAAGGAGAGACCGGAAAAAATAGCTTGTATTTTAAAGCTAAGCCGTGAACATTCCACCTTATTTAACAATTGGAGCAAGAGAAGCGGTGAATACATAATGGGTTGAATAGTACACCCGTTTTTCTGAATAAAGAGAAGTATTTTTCCCAATCATTTTTTAGTGACATTTGAGTGAAAGTGTTGTAAAATAAAGACATACGGCATGGTGAGGCGAATATGATTAAATGGCTATTTGCGATTGGGAAAAATATTTGGAATTGTTGAATTGTAAGGGATACAAAGATTTGTGTGGATTTACTTTGTTGATTTTACTGTGGTTGAACCGAAACATGAGATGTATTTAAATCCAAGCCTCCACCCGGCGGCGCCATATGTTATACTAGTTGAACCGAAACATGAGATGTATTTAAATTAACCTGCAATAGTAGGCCTTCCGACACCAAGAAGAGTTGAACCGAAACATGAGATGTATTTAAATATATACGGAACCGTATGGTCGGGCGGCAATGGAATTGTTGAACCGAAACATGAGATGTATTTAAATTTATAGCATCGCCGGACATAGCAATAACGGAAGCCGCGTTGAACCGAAACATGAGATGTATTTAAATAAAATAATATAGTGAGGGAGGGGAGGAAATGACCGAGTTGAACCGAAACATGTAATGTATTTAAATTGAATATATCACCCGCACACAAGAGGAACAGGCCGGTTGAACCGAAACATGTAATGTATTTAAATAATATAATATTAAAAAATTCCTTTTCAAACTTTTCAGTTGAACCGAAACATGTAATGTATTTAAATGCTTTAAACCGCCCGTTTAGCTTTCTTCTGAAGGAAGTTGAACCGAAACATGTAATGTATTTAAATACAAATCTCTTTCCATGGCGTTAAGGAGTTTGAGTCGTTGAACCGAAACATGTAATGTATTTAAATTAATAAGAG
>JAKSBV010000460.1 GCA_022360955.1 Bacillota bacterium | reverse complement strand
TAACAGGCTCTAACCCTATCCACAATGTTCTTTCCATACCATTTAACTAGCACAACAGATTCATTTAACAAATCAATGTACGAATGGAGGATCATTATGACAGTAACATTTAACCCGATTGGCAAAGTAAAAATTGAAAACGGCAGGTACTTCATAGAACTTGAAGAGAAGTACTTCGAAGCAACACTGGGACTTGAGGAATACAGTCATATTCAAGTCATATGGTGGTGCAACCTTTACGACAGTGAAGAAAGCAGAAGCTACAGAGTAACGGACAAGCCCTACGCAAAGGGTCCGGAGAAAGTCGGAATGTTCGCCACAAGATCACCGGTCAGGCCTAATCCGATAGCCATAACCCCCTGTTCGCTTATTCGTTTGGATCAAGAAAACCACAGATTAGAAATTGCTTATATCGATAGTGAAAACGACACACCGGTACTAGATATCAAACCATACCAGCCCTCGGTAGACCGGGTGAGAGATGTAAAAATGCCTGACTGGTGCAAGCACTGGCCAAGCTATTATGAAGAATCTGCGACCTTTGACTGGAGCAAAGAATTTAATTTTGAATCATAGGCATACCACGAATGCTCCGGTAACGAAGATTTCATCTTAGGTATAAAGGCTTCGTTACAGGTGACCCATAAAGTATCAGGAGGCGGGGCAAAAGCAAAATGCTTTTCCCCGCTTAAATGCACCCTCCGCTATGCTAAAGATATCACATTTTAGATCTTAGCATACATTTGAATAAACATTTTTGTTCAGATGTAAATTGGATTTTGAAGTTTGGTCTCTATAACGGCAAAAATACCGAAAACACCGTTTGTTGTCCCACTTCCGATTTGACTTTTATATAGCCGCCCTGTTCGGCAATAATTTTTCTTGTCAAGTACAGTCCTATCCCCACACCTTCAATGTCTTCACAGTTTTTTCCCCTATAAAAGCGTTTGAAGATATTGTTGAACTCAGTTTGCGGTATCCCTCTTCCCTGATCTGCTATATCTATACGGCAAAATAACTTGTATTGTATGATAGAAATGGATATTGCCCTATTATTTTCGCTGTATTTTACGCCATTATCCAGGATATTTCCAATGGCTTCCTGTGTCCATTTTTTATCATGTACCGGCATGATCTTTTCATCGCCTTCAAAAAGTATGTCGATGTTTTTGCGCTCCGCCATACATGAAATCATACCTACCGCCTGCAGCACAGTCTGCGCTATAGACTGTCTTTTCATATTAAAATTTATCATCCTGCTTTCCAGACGGGAGAGTTTCGTAAGATTCTCCATCAGCCAATTCAGTTTTTTAATCTGATTGTTGAGGTTGCACGTAAATTCCATGCGTTTTTTATCACTCAAGTTTTCGTCAAGCAGTAATTGCGTATATATATTCAGATTGGAAAGGGGCGTTTTAAGCTGATGGGATATATCGGAAATCAGCTCGGTGATCATCTCCTTTTGTTGTTTTTCCCGGCTGTTGTGGGACTTTAATATATTGGTTAATCGAATAATTTGACTTTGCAATTTTGAAAGTATGGTATCATCTATATCGGAAAAAACATCATTCGGCACTTCGTCTATCATCGATTGTATGGTTTGGCTTAATGCCTTAAATATGGTGTTTATATGTCTTGACATCGTGAATATAGACACCGTGTAAACTATAAGCAGCATTAAAACAAGCAGGATTGCAGCCATCTTAAAGGCCAGGGAAATATCTAAGTGCCAGATAAGCACCGTTAAGCCGCTTGATAAAGCCACAGATAATACGGATGTCATTGTAACAAAACCTTTTATCGAGTATTTCACACAGTATCACCCCATTTATAACCGATCCCAAATACCGTTTTGATAACAACAGGAGCGGACGGGTTGTCCTCTATCTTATTCCTGAGCCTTTTGATGTTTACATTGAGTGTGTTTTCATCAACAAAATTGCCGTCAATATCCCACACCTTATCTATGATCTGCTGCCTTGTAAGTACCTTTCCGCTGTTGGCTATAAACATCTTAACAAGTTTTGTTTCCGTTGACGTAAGAGCTATCTCCCGCTCCCCTTTCATAAGCCTTAGTTTATCCGTATCAAAGGTTAAATTTCGAAAGAAATATATATTCGTATCCGCAGTCCTTCTTTTTAATACGGCTTTTATGCGCTCTTTTAAAACAGGCAGTGAAAAAGGTTTTGTTATATAATCGTCACAACCCGTTTTAAAGCCCTGGATGATATCCTCTTCCGCATCTTTTGCGGTCAAAAATATAATCGGTATGTTTGTGTGTTGCCGGATAGAATCACACAATTTGAAGCCGTCCATATCGGGCAGATTGATATCCAAAAGTATTAAATCGGGGCTGTGCCCCAGCATCTGTTTTGCCCTTTCCCCATCATAGGCCGACAATACGTGATATCCGCTATCCTTCAGCGAATATGCCAATCCGTCATTGAGCAGCTTATCATCCTCTACGATCAATATCCTATTCATAATATCAAGCCTTTTTATATTTTAGATACATTATAACATATAAATTATTCGGTATCCCGTAATCGTTCTATTATACTTAGTTTCTCTACCGATTTAAAACTCAAAACAGGAACTGCAATTGACAGCACTGCAAGTACGGGCAGACACAGTGTGATCGGCAGCATGGTAAACCTATACGTGAAAAAAGATGACGCCCTAACCAACGGGCGAAACATGGCATAGATAAGCGGCAGTCCCACAACGACCGAGGTTAGTACGGCAAGGGCGGTATAGTAGAGTCCCTCAAACTTGAGCATCGTTTTTAACTGTTTTGACGTCATGCCGATACTCTGCATAATCGAAAATTCGAGCCTGCGCGAATATATCGCCGTCACCGTTACATTGACAAAATTAATGATCCCTATTAATCCCAGTATAAAGCTGAGTGTGTAGCCTATCATTGCTATCATACCTATAAGCGACTTGTGTTCATTGACATAAAATTGTCTTGACCGATAATCGAGGGAGGGATTTTTCGTTGTCAGTCTTACCAAATAATCTTCCATCTTTTCGGCGTATCCGTCTCTTACATCAAACATGGCCGTCATAATCTGAGGATTATCTGCCTTGTCGACAAATTCATCGGCCGGAATATAGACAGCATATCCATCTATTGAAAAATAACCCGACCGTGCATAAAAAGGTATATCTCCGCCAAGCATACACATGATGGTATAGGTTTTGGTATTGCCATTGGGGTACGTGATATCGATTTTATCACCGGGTTGGTAAACCTTGGACCATCCCCGCGGCTGCATCAGCAGATAATCACCGGTTTCAAACCGCTGTCTGTCAAATTCTCCCTCAACAATATGGCGCATCAACTTATCATATAATCCCTTATCGATGCCATTGATTTGCTGATCTTCCACCGGTGGCATTAATACATTTTGCGATTCGGGGTTATCTTTTTTATATGCTTCAACAGCCGATTTTACTTTAGGGGAGGTCGGCACACGTGCATTTAAGAAATAAATTTTGTCTATCTGCTTCACACCGTCCATCCCTTGCAGTATATCAAGCATCTGCGGCGTCAAAGGATTGTTTTTATCCAACTTAGTATCACCACAAACTCTAAATCTATAACGGTAAAAATCGGTACTGCCTACCGTAAAATCCGTAGCAATCACATTTGCAAGGTATTGTTCTATATCAAAGCCACCAATCAACGTATACACCCCTGTGGTGATCATGAGCGACAGGGAAAGGGACAGTATCACAAAAATCACCTTGATTTTATTTCTCATCAAATTTGACCACGCCATCCTATGCAGCTTTGCGCCTTGCTCAGAATTTTTGATCTTCTTTCGCCCTTTTGATACCGTACCCGTATATCTGACTGCCTCTACCGGTGATATGCCGGCAGCTGTCTTCGCCGATTTACGACAGCTGATCACAACGGTGACAAATGCAAACAGTGCCGCCAGCACAAATGTCAACGGATTCGCCGTAAATATCACATCATCTTTCGACGTCATAGTCCCCCCTGCAGTAACGATATACGGTGTAATAATCATACTCATCATATAACCGGCTGCCAGCCCTATCGGTATTGCGACGGTGCACAGCTTTAATACCTGTTTATAAATAATCGCTTTTAGTTGTTTCGGCGTTGTGCCTATGGTTTTCAGCAACCCGAAAAAGCGTATATCCTTGACGACCGATATATAGAAAATATTGTATATGATGAGATAGCCGCTTATGATAATGATCAAAATGAATCCGATAATCGGGACAACAATATCGGCAGATAGACTGCTGTCGTTTAAATAGGCCCAGTTGATCGCTATGGCTATCCCATTTTCAGCATATCCGTACGATCCGCTCTGTTTGACATTATACCCTTTATCTTGCAATATCTTGGTCAGTTTTTCCTCTATATTGTATTTGCTGTCAAGCATGACACTAAGCATATACAACCCCGATTCACCGGTGTAGTTGCCGCTCATATACTGCTCCTGTACACCTTCACTGCGTTTTTCCACAAACGCTTTGGAGAGCAGTACATCACTCGCCCCTCTAACGGGGTCGCCCTCGCTAATACCTCTTATGGTAAATACATCCCTGTATTTTTGACCCATAACCCTATATTCCAACGTCACTTTCTGCCCCAGCTCATAGGGCAGCCCCAACAAATCAAGTGTGATGGTATCTACAACAACTTCATCCTGTTTTTGCGGCGTACCGCCTTTCATAAGCTTGACGAATGTCGACTCCATATAATGATCATCCATCCAGGAAAGTTCCACCTGTCTTTTGGCAAGCTTTTTATTTTCCGCGAATGCCAGCATAAGCCGGGAGCCGTATGCCTTGATATGCGGATGCGTTCTAAGCGTTTCGTACTGCTCCGTTGTCAGATTTTTAAATCCACCATGATTTGACGTGCCTACCTGACGCATGGTAGAACGTTCAAAGGATTTGACCAGATTCAGGCTTATTGTGAACAATGTTGTAAACAACATTGCCGTGACCGCTATTGCGATAATAGCTATGGTATTCCTGGCAGCGTTTGAAGTCAGACTGCGTTTCGCTATCCGTTTTATAACAGCTTTATTGTTGTTCTCAAACATCAGCTGCCACCCCCAACGATTTTGCCATCCTCTATCCTTATAATCCTGTCGGCCAGCTGTGCATTCTCCTCATTATGGGTGATCATTACGATCGTCTGATTATATTGTTCACCGGTTATTTTGAGCAGCCCCAAAACATTTTGTCCCGTTTTGCTGTCCAGATTGCCTGTCGGCTCGTCGGCCAATACAATAGCAGGCTTTGTAATCAACGCCCTTGCAATCGCGACACGCTGCTGCTGTCCGCCGGACAGATGATTGGATAGATTTTTCATCTTTTCACCTAATCCCAGCGTTTTAACGATGCTATCAAGATAGCTTTTGTCAACACGATTGCCGTCAAGCTCAACCGGCAGTACAATGTTTTCATAAACATTTAATATGGGTACAAGGTTGTAGTTTTGGAATACAAACCCTATATTTCTTCTGCGAAAAACGGTTAATTGTTCATCGGTCATGTTAAAAATATCTTTATTATCCACAAGCACCCTGCCCTGTGTTGCCCTGTCAAGCCCGCCCAGCATATGCAAAAGCGTACTCTTCCCGCTGCCCGAAGTTCCGACAACCGCTATAAATTCACCCCTTTGTATTTTTATATTTATACCATCAAGTGCTTTTACCATGTTTGGCTCTTTACCATAATATTTTTTCAGATTTTCGGTCTCTAATATAGTCATTGCCATATTCCTCCCATTACAAAAAAATAACTGCAGCTTATGTTCACATTATAATCTTTACTTCTTACATTCTCATTACAATTCTTTTTCCATCTATAGGAGGATATAAAAAAACGCCGTATTTACCCAAAATAAAAATAAGTTAGTACCGGCTACCAACTTATTTTACATCATCTCATATGTGAATGTTTTAACCTTCTATTCCTTATTCAAACAGCATTTTTTATATTTTTTCCCGCTTCCGCACGGACATGGCTCATTTCTGCCGATTTTGTTATCATTTACAACAATACGGGATTTGTTAAATTCCTTTTTAATTTCCTTTCTTTTTTGGACCGTAAGTATATCGTCCCACTGGGGAAGATTGTAAAGCCACTCCGCTTTAGCGGCAAGCATATTATAATAGAGCTTTTCAAAGTCTACGGAAAGACTGATGTGACTTTCTTCTGTTAAGCTATCCACATCCAGCTCTTCTGTCAGGCTTGTATTAATCCCATCTAAAAAACCGGCAAATGTAACGGGGTCCATCTCAAATTTTTCTGCAAGCTCGGCGAAAGTACCTGCTATGGTCTCTTCTTTATGTTCTAGTATATATTCATAGTTCTTTTGTTCCTTCGGAAGGTATTCCCCCCAGAATTGATTATACTCTTCTTGCGTACGTTCAGCATAAGCCTGTTCCTTCCATTGTTTCAATAAAGACATGCTGTCTCATCCTTTCCTGATTTTCAAAGTTATACATATAGATACCCAACTTTAAAGGTGTAAAGTTGGCTATCTTTAGTGAAAGTGTATTAAATTCTTAAGTATTATATCACACTTTGATGACGTTTGGATATATAAATATAAGAAAACATAGATATGAAAATTATCTCAATCAATAGCAGGATTGATAAACACTTAAAACAGCAAGATGTATTATGAATGGACAATATAGTATGCCTGTTGCAAGAAATCCGGAAAGAGCTGGAATCCCGCATTCCTGAACAGCATATCGTTTTTTATGCAGGTCTCGCTGCGGATCATTGTCCGCAGATGGGTATTACTGATCATTATAAGCCTTTGCCTGAGATCATTTGATTTTCAATCCACTCATCAATAAGTTCGAGTCTATAATATCTTTTACCACTTATCTTTACATATGGCAGCAATGAAGACTTACCATATACGATAGTATTTTTTCTTGATTGTTCTTGACGGTTTGCTATTGCTATAAAATCTTCTTCCGGAATATTGAGATATCTTGCTACTTCCGAATCCGTTACTAAATGATTATAGGATGTAGCAGATTCTGTTTTTAATGCTTGTAAAAGGGTTACATTTGATAAATATAAGTGCACTAATAGTCCAAACAGAATGATAGATAAAATAAGTATCAAAATATTTAATTTTTTTACCATATATAGTTGCCTCCTAAAAATTTAGAATATGAACATATTATATAGTAATTTACATATTTAATCAATCATGTTAAATCTAGTGGATTAGTTGCCTTTTCGTTTAATTATTTTTACAAATACTCTTTACTAAATAAATGAATAGCTCTTAACTTTATTATGCATTATAATTACACTCATAAACAATAGCAACCCAATAAAACTAAATGCTAAAGCTATCAGATAATATGACAAATAAGTAAAGGGGTACGGGCTTGCATTACTATATCAGTTTTGTATGTCTGTAGAAAGACCCTTTTGTCTTAGCGGTTAATCCTGCGAGAAAACCGAGAGGTCCAAGAAGAAGACTACCGGCGGCAGCGCTGCCAATTGCACTGGTAGCACTTTTTTGATGCGCCTCGTTAAGAACCTCGTAAGATTCTACGGTATCACTGTTAATGTCGATAGATTTTAAAAGGCCGGCCATGATGAAGTCCGTTCCTCTAACCTGAGAAATTGCCTTGCCTTTACAATCACCAGACACCACCATGTTCTTTGCTGCCAATACTGTTCACTCCCAAACGAATTATTTATCCCTCCTGAAATTCATATGTACGACATTGCCTTCCTTGATTATACTGTTCAGCTGTTTTTTCTTTTCTTCTCGTTTTCTGGTCGAGAAGAAAGTGTGAAATAAAGCCCCTTTCCTCCAGAGTCATATATTCTTCCAGGATACCCCAAACAAGTTTACGGTCCCTGTCAGATGCCTTGTCATAGCACGCAGTAAGCAAACGAAACACCGGATTACGCTCCTCTTTAGACGAAGGAACAAAGGTAAGCCCAAGGAGGTAATCGACAGACAGACCAAGAGCTTTTGCTATATCAACTATGATGTCGATATTAGGTTTATGAACGCCATTTACATATCTTGAAATAGTGGCCTCGGTAGTATGAGCTTCAGCCGCAAGCCATTTTTGATTGATGCCGCGCGCTTGCATGATGCGGCTCAAATTTTTACTGAAGTTAAACATAGATACCACCCCTTACCATATTATAGTAGAATTACGATTTTGTAAACTTTTCTTGCTAAAATGGTAATTTATGTGTTTTAAATTACAAATGCGTAAGTTAGGGTAATGATTCTGACTTTCGACCTCTGATTTCTGACTTCTGTACGTCACATTCCTTCTTCGTCCTTTAATGTGAATTCTTTATCGTAATATATATATACCCAATTTTAAAATCGAATTTATATTTACGTAAATTTGGTACAAACAGCGCATACGTAGGGATTGCTGAATATTAGCTAAACCCATATGAATACTGTGTTATAAGCTATTTAATAGTACCATAAGTGTAAGAAGAATCTACAAATACCCTAAAAACCCTTGCACTTAGAACATATAATATATACTATTGTTTTAAACTATCTGTGAAATAATAAGATAAAACTCATCCTCTTAGTAATAAACAAAAATGCTGTAACACTTGTGGCAGTAAGCATTGATAGATAATTAGTATCCAACAATATCATTGTCTAACTGGTGAAATTCACTAAATTATTAGCAAATAGTAGTTGTTCAGCAACCCCTACGTAATTTGTAGTATAAATTCCAGTAATAGATTGTTAGATATATTTTGGGGAATGTATTACTTATCATATTGTGAGAAATATTTACAGCTCATTGCAAGATTGCACCTTGAAAAGTCCATAATATAGTAAATTTATACCAAATCGGTTAATCCGGTGTTAAAACTCGTTTTCCGCTAACAAAATGTAGCAAATTATAATAGAGTAATTATTACCAATGAAACACTTGGAGAAAAAATGTTAATGTGAGATATAATAATATCATACTATTTATTCGGGAGTGTTTCAAGTGGAATTTAATGTGATAGAAAGAGCAAAAGCATGTGTAGATGGGGCATTGCCTATGTTATCGGCCATGTGCGAAAAAATGTTAATGTAAGCTGATTGATTGCAAGCTGGGAAACCGGGACAATGGAATAGTTACTACAGGTAATGCGATTAAAGCGATGATGATGAACATTGTATCTGGGCAAAAACCCCTGTACAGACTTGAAAGATTTTACGAAAATACGGATACGGAAAAGCTATTCGGTCAAGATGTTGCCCCTGAACATTTAACAGATGACACTATGGCAAGAGTTTTGGATGACTTATACGATATTGGACCCAAGAAGATTATGACCGAACTTGCAATGCTTACAATAAACAGGTTTGAAATACCTGTTACAAGTATACATGCTGAGACCACTTCTAAAAACGTATATGGTGAGTATGCGGGGTGTGCGGAGGATGAAGAACTTCTTCCAGATAAAGCGTGGCTAAAGTAAAGACCCAGACCCGATTTGAAGCAATTGTTGTTTGGGCTTGGTGTCACTAAAAATCGGATTATTGTAATCGGGGATGTACGTGATGGCAATACAAGCAACAAGGATTGGAACAAAGACATACTTAAAGAACTCAGAAGCTCTATGAAACAGTATGGGCTAAATGATTTTATATATGTAGCAGACAGTGCAGCCGTTACTAAAGAAATGTTACAAGGGATTGCCGGTGAAGGTGAGGATGAAACAGGCATAGAGGCATTAGAAAACATCACAGTTATATTAATTTATGATTCTGAAAGCAAGCAGTGGTACCGAAAGTGCAATATCGACAGGCATTCATTGAAATTACTTGAACTTGCAGGATTGAATGAAACGGTATATACAAAAAAACCAAAGCATATGCATAATAACAAAGGGAGAGGTCTGTTCATATGCAATGGAAAACAATACCACATCATAAATCATGAGGTTTTGAGTATTTTGGGATTCGAGTTGAATGATGACATAGACTTAACTTGGCAACACCAATAGTTTTATGATACATATGACAATAATTAAGCCTGTTAATTAGTTATTTTATCCAATTAACAGGCTCGAAAAATAAGATGTATGGCCGGACAGGGACAGGGAAAACCATGCTTTCCACCGCACTTGGCGTGTCTGCTTGCCAGAAAGGTATTCCCGTCAGGTTTTATCGTACTGCAACGTTGGTCATTTAGCTTTCTGAAGCTAAATGATCTGGTACATTGGGGTGTTGCTTAAAAAATTCAATAAAGCATCTGTCATTATACTTGATGAATGGGGTTATGTGCCGTATGACCGGACTGGTGCCCAGTTGTTATTTGATTATCTTTCCGAGACACATAAGCAGAATTCCATTATATTGAACACGAATTTGGAGTTTTCAAGGTGGGTAAATGTACTCTATGATGAGCGAATGACCGCTGCCCTTGTAGGTGGCTTATGCATCACTGTCATCTTCTCCTGTTTCCAGGGGAGAACAATCGGATGAGGGAGTCAAGTATCAATGAACTTCATCACTCAATGTCGTCAACAGATAAGAATTAACAGCAAGGTTTAAAGATCACTTATTAGCAATATAACATGCCTGCAAGCCATCTCTTCCCTCTCAAGTGCACGGTGGGGAAAGAGAACTTGCAACTTTCGTGAAAAAGTACTTGCAAAAAACACACATTTGAAGCAACTAAGAAATGGAGTATGCCGATTCGAAATTGTGAAAAGGTTTACGGTGAGTTTTCCATCATGTATGAAGGGCGCTTATAAAGAAGCTAAAAATACCTTCATAAAACTACGGTATTCTTGACATGCCCTAAAACATATCATATGGTTAAAAAAGGAATGAATACTATCTATTACTAGTATTCATCACCTAAACTTATCGTAGAAAGCTATTTTACAGAGATTTTTTTACACGCTCACAGCTTGCGATTACTGCTGCTAAAAAAAATCTTATTTTCCTTTTAATTTATTATTGCCAAAATTCTTCAATATAATACATATTAAAGAATGCACAGAATTTGAAACATACCCGATCCTGATTATTAATTTTTAAGTTTAATAAAATCTAATTTACACAAATCTACTCACAGACCCAGAGTAATGAATAC
>JAKSBV010000215.1 GCA_022360955.1 Bacillota bacterium | reverse complement strand
GTATTTTAAGGTTTAAAGTTGGTTATCTTTATTGGAGTCATTTTTTTCAACCGAAATTTGTACACGCTGAGTGTAAGGGCGTATTGTTTTTTTGATGCTTGCATAAGCCAATAAAATAAAGTAAGATATTTTATATAAGAGGACTGAATGTGTTTAAAGCGGGATATCTTGATAAACGCGAGAATATAAATCATGTTGAGAGAGGTTTGAAACGAATGATAGATCATACTACGCCTACGCCTTTATACAAGCAATTAAAGGGAAAAATCATTGCTGCCATAGAAAACGGACAATTAAAACCCGACGAGAGAATACCGTCGGAGAGAGAACTTTGCAATACATATAATGTAAGCAGAATAACGGTCAGACAGGCAATCGCTGAAGCGGAAAAAGAAGGATTGGTTTATAAAATACACGGCAAAGGCACCTTTGTAAAACAGCCTAAAATAGAACAGGGATTGGTGAAGCTGACCAGTTTTAGCAAGACTTTGCTGGCAAAAGGGTTAAAAGGGAGCACCAAAATGATTGCATCGGATATTGTTCCGGTGAATTTTCAAGTTGCCAATCTTTTGGACATCAATTTATCGGAACAGGTTGTAAATATTGTTTTACTGGGTTCGGCCAATGACGAGCCAATGGTTTATTATGATTCTTATTTTACGTATGATCTCGGCATTGAAATGATTAAGGCTGCAGAAAAAAATATAAAATTAGACAAAGCGTTTTCTACCTATGATCTTTATCAGGATATCAATATTATGGTCGACAGTGTATCCCAGACATTTGAAGCTATTAATTGCAATAAAGATATTGCACGATTGCTAAAAGTTCCGGGAGGTACGGCATTGCTGCTGGTGACATCAATCTTCTATACACGGGATAAAAGGCCTCTGGAGTTCAAAACGGCTATGTATAGAGCGGATAAATATAGATTTCACATCACGCGCAGCATAGTATGAAAATAGTATGGCATTATTTTGATAGCCGGTTATGCTATGATAGATTGAATGGTTTTCATATTTTTTTGTTAAAAATGGCTGAGCGTTGAGGGTTTGATAAATAAAATATTGACGATGAGGGCATACTGTGGTACAATGTTACTATAACTGGTTATAACATGTTATAACTAAATCGGTATTTTTAGAAGGGGGTTCTATCTATGTCGAAAAAGCAGATTAACATCCTATGCTCAAACGGGCATCTGGGATTTGCACCTACGAAAGAAGGAAGCTTTAAAATAGGTGCAGCCACAAAGCCGGATTATTATTGTTGTGATTCGGGCAGTGACGATATAGGTCCTGTGCCGTTAGGCGCAGATAAATGTGCAAGCCATTATGAGTGGCAAAAACACGATCTGGAATTGATGCTTCTGGCTGCAAGAGAACAAGGTGTACCGATGATTGTAGGTTCGGCAGGAGATACAGGCACAAACAGAAGTGTAGATTTATTTGTTCGGATGATCAAAGATTTGGCTAAAAAACACAGCTTACCGAAATTTAAGCTTGCCTATTTTTATTCGGAAGTTGATAAGAAATATATTAAGAATCAAATAGATCGAGGCGTCATCATTGAAGGGCTTGACGGAAGAAGTGATCTTACGCCGGAAGAATTGGAAAAAACCGATAGAATCGTAGCAGTGGCCGGTATTCATCCCTTTATGAAAGCACTGGAAATGGGTGCGGATGTGATAATAGGCGGACGTTCAAGTGATTGTGCCGTATTTGCGGCACCGGCGATCAGAGACGGTTTTCCGGAAGACTTGGCGTATTATGCGGGGAAAGTGTTGGAGTGTGCCTCTTTTTGTGCAGAACCCTATGGTGCAAAAGAAAGTGTCATCGGCACGATTACGCAAGAAGACGTAAAAGTGACGGCCTGTCATCCCGAGCAGCGTTGTACAGTCGCTTCCGTAGCCGGGCACGCGATGTATGAAAGATCAAACCCTTTCTATGAATATGTTGCCGGCGGTATGCTGGACATGACCCATTGTAACTACGAACAATATGACGAAAAGACGTGCAGGATTACAGGATCAAGATTTATTCCCATTGAAGGCAAAGTGAAAGTGAAATTAGAAGGTTCGGGCAAGGTGGGAGAAAGATTTATTGGTATTGCCGGCATCAGGGACCCCTATACGATCAAGCATATCGACAAGGTGCTGCAATGGGCAAAAGATCAGGTTGAAGAGAGATTTGCCGGTACAACATATCAATTACATTATAGAGTGTTCGGAAAGAATGGCGTAATGGGCGCTTTGGAGCCTGTTAAAGAAACCCAATCCCATGAGCTTGGCGTCATTGTCGAAGGGATTGCAGACACAAAAGAAGCAGCCGAAGAAGTTACGATGATCGGCACGAGACAGATATTCTATGCGAGGCTTCCGGAAGTGAAAGGCACCGCCGGTACGGCGGCTTTTGTTCTTGATGAGGTTCTGCCTGCATCCCCTGCGTACCTATGGACGATGAACCATGTTATTCCGGTGGATGATCCGATGGAGCTATTTGATGTGAGACTTATAGAAGTTGGAAGATAAGGGGGGCGCTGTGAATGAAAACGGTAAAACTCGTTGCGTTAGCCAAGACAATAAGAAGTAAAAACGCAGGTACCGATAAGATAACCTTTGATATTATCTTTAGAGAAAAAGAAAATTATGAGATTGTCAAAGCCAGCCGGTGTCTTACAAAAGAAACGGTAGCAAAGTTATATGGTATTGATGAAGAAAGAATATGTGATTTTGTAGAATATGATCCGGCATATGCTATTAAATTTACCATCTACAGAACGGTACCGAGCGGAAGTCCGGGAGAAGGAGATGTGTTCGGCTGCCAACAATATCCTCCGCTGCTGGATATCGAAGTTCCAATTAATTAAGCAGGGAAAGCGCACTTTTTGTGTGCTTTTCCATCTATGGATATAAAATATATCTATTTTGGGATCAACATTTACGTGCGGAGGGTGAATCCATGTCAATTCAACTGGTGATTATACTTATCTATTTTGCAGTTACCGTGGGTGTAGGCATGTATGCCAAGAAAAAATCAACCTCATCAAATTCTTTCCACGGCATAGGGCTGGGGATATTAATGTGTGTTGCGGCAGGCACGGGGGAGTGGCTCGGAGGGACATCTACAACCGGCGTTTCCGAATACGGTTATTTATTCGGTCTTTCAGGCGCATGGTATACGATTGCAAATGGCATAGGGGTTATTGTGCTGGCAATTTTCTTTGCAAAATTGTATAGAAGCCTTGAGACTGTCACAATTCCCGGCATCATAGAAAAATATATAGGGAAAAATGCGAGAGTCGTTTCAAGCATTCTTTTAACCTTTGTGATGATCGCTGTGGGAACAGCTCAAATTATTGCGGCAGGTACGCTCGGTGTAACGGTTTTAAGGCTTGATTATACGACTTCGGTCATTATCTTTGGTGCAGGATTTATCCTATATACATTAGCCGGTGGGATGCTCGCTGTCGGGTATACGAATATGCTTCATCTGGTTACCATGTATGGGGGCATACTGTTGGCCCTGGTCTTGGTCGGGGGTGACATAGGAGGATTAACAGCATTGAGGTCTTCGCTGCCGGCGGCACCATATTTTCAAATGAGCGGCATCGGCCTGCCGAGGGTGTCTTCCTGGATCATAGCCTCGGTTTTGGGCGCTTGTACCGCTCAGGCCGGCATCCAGCCTATATTGGCAGCAAAGGATGTAAATGTAGCTAAAAAGGCGGCAGTGATCACAGCATTCATCGTAGCCCCCTTTGGGTTGTTTACCGCATTATTGGGCATGGCAGCAAAAGTGAAGTACCCTGCACTGGCAAATGCAAAATTGGCGCTGCCGACCTTGATGATGGATTTAAATCCCATCGCCGGCGGCATTGTATTAGCGTCAATCATGGCTGCCATATTATCGACGGTATCCCCGATTATTCTCGCCTGCGGCACAATGATCACAAAGGATATCTATCAGCGTATCATGCGGCCGAACGCGACGGATAGGCAAGTCTTGTTCGTGTCCCGGCTCACTACCGGTGCGGCAGGAATAATCTGTACCTTTTTAGCATTGTTGATGTATGGCAGCACAAGAATATTGGATATGATCTATTTTGCGTACACGATAAGAGGATCCCTTTTTGTTGTTCTGTTATTCGGTATTTATGGGAAGGTAACTTCGCAAAAAGGCTCTGTTTGGGCAATGATTTTGACTACATTCGTCGGTTTTTTCTGGGTGCTGTACAAGTCTCAATTCGGCTTTTATCCTATACACCCGATGATCACGGAAACCTATGCTTCAGTGGCTGCAGCTTTTGTAAGTATGATTATCTTTAATTTTGTTTTTCCTAAAACCAAAGAAATTTCCGGATAAAAAATAAAAAAGAAGGTATTTTAAAATTTTTGTAGAATATAAATAATATGTGTACAAATATATATACAATTTATGTATTTTGCGATAAACATTATAAGCATCAATCATGTAAAACATCCTATTTTTATAGTAAGCCTATAAAATTTTGAACGCATCCAAAATCTAAAAAATTTTAACTCAACTGGTCATAACATGAAATAACAATACTTCTGGTGTTTGTCTGAATGGCAAGAATCTTCACTTTTTGATAAGTGGAAATGCCCATTTTGCTTTTCGGTGAATGACTTTACTTTTCCTAAGGAAAAGTTTATTCAGAGAGATACGCATCTATAGTCAGCAACAGGACTTTTAATATGCTTCAATCAAGAGGGGGTGTCAAATTGAGCAGCAGCTTATACGGCTGGCTGTTAAGAAGCAACAAAGTTGAAAAAATAGGAAGGAGGAGGGGTGGAAAAGGTTTAGGCGTGCGTATCTGACCATTTGGTTGTGATTTCTAAAAATAAAAATAGTGGTAAGGGGTGATTACATGTTTTCAGGCGATTTTATATTTGGACTTCCTGTAAATGTTTTTTATCTTGTAGCGTTACTTGCAGTGATTACTCTTTTATTCGTTTTTTTGAAAAGACCGATATACGAAGCAATGTTTATAGGTTATGTCGGTACGGTCATCATGACAGGAAGATATGATTTGTTCATGAAAAATTTAATAAAACCTTCTACCAGCTCCCTATTTTATGCAATAGTTGCATTTTTGCTGCTTGCCCATATATTTGGTGAGACGAAGGTCGTGGACAAAGTAATCAATATTATCCTTTCTTTTGTCGGACGTTTTCGTGGCGGTGCAGGGTATGTAAGCCTTGTTGCATCCACTTTTATGGCATCGTTGTCAGGGACAGGACCGGGAAATGTCGCGGCAACGGGCGTATTTACAATTCCTACAATGATTAGAACAAAATTTCCGAGACCTCTTGCGGCAACGGTTGAAATGTCGGCAAGTTCCTTAGGGCCGATGATACCGCCTTCAGGTACGATTTTGCTTGTGTTTGGGGTTCTTGACGCGTTTTTGCCGGAGGCCAATAAAATACCCTTGTCTACGTTTTGGCTGGTCGTCTGGGGAGTCGGTATTTGGTTTGTACTCCAGCGTTTCCTTACGTTATTGGGATTTTGCTACTACTATAAAGTTGACCCGATGAGACCGGACGAATTGCCTCCGCTTCAAAAATCTTTTAAGGAAGGATGGGCGGCACTCATTATTCCTTTGATTATTTTTATACCTTTACTGATCGATGCTAAATTCTCTTTTCTAATTTCAAACAGGGTTGCAGCGGAGGGGGCTACAGCTTTTTCAAAAACCATTTTGCTTTTCACACCGGGATTGGCGTTTTTATACGCACTATATCTTGGACGTAATCAGATCAAGGGCGGACTTAAAATAGGAAATATTTTCGATATGCTCAAGAATAGTTTTGGCGGTATAACACCTGTTGCGGCAACTGTCTACTTTGCCTATGCAATTGCTTATATATACAGAGATATGGGGATGACGGAAACCGTTTCGAACTGGATACTGGGATTTGGGATGGGCAAGGGCGCACTCATCATATTTATACCGATTTTCACAGCTTTCTTGGGGATGGTTTTGCCCGGTTCGTCACAGATCGCGATATTCGGAGCAACATTCCTGACGATATTTGCAGCGGTTGGTATTAATCCGTTGCTTGGCGCGGCGATGCTGCCTGCAATAACCGGTGCGATGGAAGGCATGACGCCTCCGTTGGCCCTATCCATGTATGCGGCCATGGGCATAGCAGATTCCAAATTTGTAGAAACGTCTAAATTAGCCTTTATCTGGATAGGATTGCACCTGCTGGTGGCAGTATTGATTTTTGCGGGAATCCTTCCTGTGTTCGGTATGTAGGAGGTGCTGAGATGAGAGAGAAAATGGAGCGTATATTAACAAATATTTTCGGTATATTTGTCTCTATTGCAGTTTTAGGAGGCGTAATTGTCTTTTTGACATACCTTGTGGGTATGGTCATCGGTGGAGAGTTGGGAACAAATCTAATGGTTACCGCGTGGAAAGAGTGGGTGCCTTACTTTATACGGTCGGCAGCAATAGCCGTTTTAGCAGGCTTGATATTGTTTTATGTAACGGGTAAGCATACTTTGTCTTTAAAAGAAGAAAAGAAAGCGAAAACACCGAGTGAGCAAGAAACGACTCCATTATAGGATACCTCATATAAAAAGATGACCCAAAGGAAGTTGCGGCCTTTGGGTCATCTTTTTATATAGATAATAAATAGTATAGTTGGAAATATAATCGTACTCCGGCAACAGGTATTCCGAATCTAAAAAGTGGTTGAGGGTTGAGAATGAACCGTTCACTGTTTGTGACACCTTGTCGCCGATTCCTTTGTGTTCCTGTTCGATTATATTCCGACTTCCGCCCTCTGCCCTCCGATCTCCGGTAAAAAAAAGGTTAATAGGACGACCCGGACATTAATATGATGTAATAAAGAAGTAGGGCGTGGAGGGGGATTGAGCGTGAGTGTTCACTTTAAAAATACCGTCAAAGTGGCAAGCGTATATGCCGGAACCATTTTAGGAGCGGGTTTTGCTTCCGGACAGGAAATACTGCAATTTTTTATTGTCTATGGTGAGGAGAGTATTTACGGTATTATCTTGTCGGCCCTATTGTTTGCACTGATCGGTGCAGGCGTTTTAAATAAAATTTATCGTCACAACATTTGCAGTTATGACCAATATGTTTTTCCCCTAATCGGCAAAAAAATGGGGCGCTTTGTGGAAATACTGGTATGCTTATTCATGCTTTCAAGTTTTTGCGTAATGACAGCGGGCAGCGGCGCTATTTTTTACGAAGAAATGGGGCTTAGCAAAAGGCTGGGGATTATCGTAATGGTTCTCCTGTGCCTGATTGTATTTTTAAATGACATTAAAGGCGTAGTACTGGTGAATAGTATCTTGGCCCCTATGATGTCGGCCGGAATCATCATACTGGGATGCTATATATTGATTGTCAGGGATTGCGGTGTGTTATCCATGATGCATCTTGCCAAACAGGCAGTCTATAACTGGTTTTCATCTTCCTTGGTATATGTAAGTTATAATACGCTTACAATTGTAGTGATTATGACCGCACTATCCCCTATATTGACAAAAAGGTCGGTGGCTGTTATGGGTGGATTAATAGGAGGCATGTCACTGGGAATTGTTGCGGGCATATTATGGATGGTAATGATGCTTTTTTATTCGGATATCATATCCTATGAACTTCCGCTTCTGCAAATTATGATCAGTCAAGGCAGGGCTGCGGAGCTGATTTACGTATGTATTTTATACAGTGCTATGTTTACAACAGCAGTAGCCAGCGGATATGGCTTTCTTAACAGGATTACGACTCGATTCAAAGTGAATAAAAACATCTGCACGATTGGTTTTTGTCTGCTGGCCATCCCGTTTGCAGAAATGGGATTTTCAAATCTTGTAAAGAATGTATATGCTTTATTCGGATATTTGGGGTTGTTCATGGTTGTGGTGATAATCGTCGACGGTGTGAAAGAAATGATCCGTAAAAATGCAAGCATACTGTAATGGGTGTATTTAGTGGAGGTGAAGAAATTTATGGAAATGGCCTTATGTACCTGAGGTCGGAGGTCAGAGGGCGGAAGTCAGAGTATAACCAAACAGGAACGCAAAGTAATCAGCGACAAGGTGTTGTGTACGCTGGGGTATTCTCAACCCTCATCTCTCAGCCCTCAACTGCTTTTTTGCCTTGGAATATCAGTTATTGGAATAATTTTCTTCACTTCAAATTTATGTACCCTACTGTAATAGTGCGCTTGCATTTTTACGCATTTTGTTATATATAAATAGTATGGAGAAAATATTTTATTTTTTTTAAAGGAATTGTTACATTGACATAATATTTAGTTAACATGGATAGTATATAATACATCATAAGATGAATATTGTATAGTTTGATGAAGGATAAAGCGCATTGCAAAATATATGGGAAAAGAGGTTAATGCATGTATTTTCGGAGAGAAAATAATCGTTTGGTAACTTTAGACCCAATGTTTGAGCAATTTAAGATATTCATAAGGACAAAACCGGATGCTGACTATAAAATCATCATTGGGACCGATTCGATGGTATTTGGTGAACGTACCCGCTATATTACTGCTGTCACATTGCAGCGAATCGGAAATGGCGCTACAGTTTTTTACAATAGGGTTATCAAAAAAACGGTTTCTATGCCCGCCAGAATTATGCAAGAAGTAAATCTTACAATTGAGATAGCAAATCAGGTGATCATTCCTAAATGTCTTGAAGAAGAATTATATTACCCGATCGAAATTCATATAGATATCGGAAATAAAGGAAAAAGCAATCAGCTTAGAAGTATGGCCTTGGGATATGCAAAAGGGTGTGGATTTGATGAAGGTGTCATAAAGCTTAAACCTGAAGCTTTTGGGGCAGCCAAAGTCGCAGATCGATATACCCGTTAGCATATCCCTGTTAAAATGAAAATATAATTTATTATCTTTTGCTTTTTTCGCATTATCAATGAAGCGATATATTTCGCGATATTGTAAATACGCACCCGTGTACAATGCTGCTTGCGAAATATAAAGCAAAAAATATGTCTTTCCTATAGATGCTTTTGGAGAAAAAATGCATTGTAGGTAAAGACGAGGAAATGGAGAGATACAATTGAAGAAGACCTACGTACTTGATACCAATGTATTGCTTCAATCGCCACAATCGCTCCAATCCTTCGGGGAAAATACCGTTGTGCTGCCGGAGGTTGTACTGGAAGAACTGGATAAGTTCAAAAAAGAATCCAGTGAGTTGGGAGCGAATGCAAGACAGGTTGCACGTTATCTGGATAGGTTGAGAGAAAAGGGGAGATTAAATGAGGGAGTATTGTTGGAAAATGGGGGAATGCTGAAAGTAGAAATGAACCATTACAATGTAGAATTACCTAAGACCTGGGACAAATACACCTGCGATAATCGTATCCTTCAAGTTTGCAAAGGCTTGCAAAAAGACGGAAATTCGGTATTTTTAATTACCAAGGATATATTCGAGAGAATCAAAGGGGATATTGTTGACGTTATTTCCCAAGATTTCGGCGGTGAACAAGTTCCCATATATGAGGAACAATATACGGGGAGAATCAAAGTCTATGCACATCCGGAAAAAATCAATGCATTCTATAGTAATCATCAACCCATCCAGTATGAAGATATTATGCTTTACCGGCATGACACTCCGGTAAAACCTCAATTGGAGATCAATCAATTCTTGATTATACATTCATTTAGTAATTCCAAACAGACAGCCTTAGGCAGATTTAACGGAAGGGAGATCGTTCCGCTAAACCATTTGAATATTAACCCTTTTGGTGTTACACCAAGGAATGCCGGTCAGAAATTCATGCAGGAAGCGCTTTTGGCCGATGCGGACATGGTTCCTTTAGTGATCGTAAAAGGGCCGGCCGGTACGGCAAAAACGTTTTATGCCTTGGCGGTCGGATTATATAAAATTATTGAAGAAAATACAAATCGTTATAGAAAGATATTGGTTTGCCGCCCTAATGTTACAATGGACGAGGAAATAGGATTCCTTCCGGGAACAGAAGAAGAAAAAATTGCTCCGTTTATGCGGCCGATTCGAGATAATCTGGAAATATTGATTGACAATGACGATGAGTGCAGGTATTACAATGAAAAAGAATTAAAAGACAAAGTGGACGAATTATTTGATAGAAAAATCATTACCAGTGAAGCGATCGCTTATTTGAGAGGCCGGTCCATCAACCGTCATTGGATGATTATAGACGAAGCTCAGAACCTGACGCCGAAGCAAGTGAAGGGTATTATTACCAGAGCAGGCATGGGCACCAAAATTATTCTGCAGGGGGATCCGTACCAGATTGACCATCCGTTTTTGGATGAACGTACGAACGGTTTATGCTATGCGGCAGAGAAAATGAAGGGAAGCAAGCTATGCTGCCAGATTTCGCTGACTGAAAATGAATGTGAGCGCTCACCATTGGCTTACGAAGCGGCAACCCGGATGTAAAAGCTGATATGAACCGCCGGTAGCGGCAGTGCCCTGTAACCGGTTGGAATAAATATCGGGTACAGGGTATTATTGTTTATTTCTGAGTATTGTCGTAATAATTTGAATTTGGTATAATATTAGAGGTATGTTCATACTGCATTCTAAAGAGGACAGCAAAACATAGGAGATTTTTGAGTGTTTTGTGGGGTGAAATGAATGAAGGATTACTCGCTTTTCATGAAAATTTTTATAAATTTTATTGTGCTGTTATTTATAATGGTTTTAATCATTGGCGCTATTTTTAACTATTCAATCATAGAATATGCCGAAGATGAAATCAGTAAAGCAAGCATCGGCAAGCTCAGGATTATCCATACTATTAACGATATGCTTGTAGATAATGTAAGCCGTGAAGCATTAAATCTTTCACTAAACGATTATCTCAATGAAATGTCTTATGACTTTGAAGATGCCGATGCATCTGACACGGCAGCGGATATCATGAATATGCGATCGATTATGAATGTGTTAAGCCGGATGGTGAATGTAAACGAAGGCATACAATCCATTTATATTTATCTGGAGGATATGCAATACATTATTTCGTCCAGGACCGGTGTAGATTACATTGATAACTTCTATGATACCGGATGGATTAATAAATACAAAGAAAAAAAGGAACAGGGCATCAAGGCATTTTGGCTGAAAAGCAGAATACCCATAAATGACGATATGATGAGAGATAAAGACAAAATTCGGTTTCTTGATTTAAGTTCCGAGTACGTTATCTCTTATGTCTATCCTTTGTCCCAGTATACTATGTTATCGGATGGGGCCATTGTTGTAAATGTAAGTGAAGATAGGTTTACAAGGCTCATTAACAACAATAATTCGCATCATGAAGATCACATATTCATTATTAATTCGGACGGCGACGTGATATCACATACGGACAGGAATCTTTTAGCAAAGAATCTTTTGGAAAGAGATTATATTCGGGAAATCGTAGAGGCGGAGTCGGAAGAGGGGTCTTTAATCACGGATGTGGAGGAAAGAAGAGGATTAATTACCTATTATAAGTCCGAATTGAATGATTGGATCTATATAGGACATTTTTCTCTTGATACGCTTATGGGCAAAGTACGTGCTTTACGGCTCAAAGTAACCTTTGCCATCTTTTTGCTTGCAATAATAGGGATCGGGATTTCTTACCATATAGCCAGAAGGTTATATGATCCGGTCAATATGCTCGTTCAAAACATTAAAAGTCAGAAAGCAATTGACATATCGAATACAAAAGATGAAGTTACAATATTGTCAAAGGCTTTTGAGGCTATATTAAAACAGAGAAATAATCTGAATAATATACTTGAAAAGAATAAAAGAAATATACAAGACAAATATCTTGTTGACCTAGTAAACGGTATTAACCGCAAAAATACAGATAATAACAGTATTGAAATGAACTTTCACCTTCCCTATTTTGCTTGTGCCGTTTTGTGTATTGACAGATACAAAGTTTTTTCGACCACATTTTCCAAAGAACAGCAAAACTATATGAAAACATTGATGATTAACGTTTGCGAAGAGGTCATCGGCAATGCATTTAAATGTCATGGTGTTGCCTTGGAAAAAGAAAAGATATTGCTTATCATGAATATGGGCGAGGAGCATGCGGGTAAAGAAACGACCTATCTGGACAGCTACTTTGAACACATACAGGAAGAAGTGGCGAAAATACTGGATAATACGATTACTGTCGGGATTGGAAATATTTATACCGGTCTCGAAAGCATTAAGTTATCCTATGCCGAAGCTTTGGAGATCTCAAAAAGAAGGCTTGTATCCGGGTATGGCAGCATTATCAAATGGGAACCGGAGCAGGAAGCCCATCATCAATATTACTATCCTGCAAATCTTGAACAATTGATTATAAATTGTTTAAATAATGGGACGAAGGATGGGGTCACAAATGCCGTTAATGCCCTTATAGAAGATATCAAAGGCAGAGAAGGTATAAGTTTTGATAATGTGATGCTTATTTTCAACCAATTACTCGGTAGAATTATGGAGTCTCTGCTCCAGCTTAATATTAGTGTAAGCAATGTATTTGGCGAGAACTACAATATATATCAGCAGCTTTTAACCAAAGAGACTGTGGATGAGATCGGAATGTGGCTCATAGAAATCTTTACACATATGATCGAATATTCGGAAAATAGAAAAACGGATGATAAAAAGTATATCGACCGGGCCATGGAATATATTCATATCAATTACAGAAAGGATATTGATGTCAATACGCTGGCACAGCATGTAGGCATCAGTTATTCGCAGCTTAGAAGGGTATTCATCAGTGAACTTAATGTAAATGTTGTGAATTATATCAATAACCTGAGAATTGAAGAAGCGAAAGGCCTGTTATGCCAGACAGATATGAACATCCTGGATATTGCATTAGGCCTGGGATACAATAATGATCAAAGCTTTAATCGCTACTTTAAAAAATTTGAAGGTATTACACCGGGTGAGTATAGAAACAGGAACAAGCATGAATAAGCACAACAGCATTAAAAAAGCATAAAAGATGCAGTGGAGAAGGATACGTTCTTTTCTACTGCGTTTTTTGTGTGTATATAAATGCCATTTTAAAGTTGGGTATCTATAAGCGAAGATGAGGCTTGGAGACTAAGCATCCGACACATTTGAACCATATGTGTCGAGATGGCCTGGTCCCCAAGCCTCATTTCGGGATGGGTATATAGCTGCATTTTTTTCGTGAAAGAAAATGATATAGATGCAATATTTTAAAGATTTAATGCTCGCTTATTTCAGACTAATAGCGTCATGGATCCCTTGTGCAGCAAGGCATGAAAGAAAGTAATACCTCTGTTAGGAATTAACGGTTGAAAAATCGCAGATGGACGAGTATAGTGAAAGTATACAATAATATGGATTCATAAAGCTTTATTTTTGCTTGATTTGACAACTGCAGTTTTGAGAATAAGCATTGTAGAGACAACCAACTGAAACATATACATTTATGCAAACAACAATGATTCTACGTTTCCTGTGTAAATATAAATGCCATTTTAAAGTTGGGTATCTACATGGTTAAACGCACTAAATGATCTCGTATGCTACATCCTAAAGCAGTGATTTTGTGCGTTTTAAGTGAGTTTATTAATGCATATGTTTTCCCGCTTTAATGTAAAGGACTAAAGATAACCAACTTTAAACCTAAAAATACTATTTACAGAAACAACGATGCTTCTGCGTTGTTTCTGTAAATATAAATTCAATTTTGAAGTTGGGTATCTATAAAGATTAGTGAACTATAACCTTAGAATATATTTGGACAAACAACGAGGGGTCCTGCGTTTTTGTTCAAATATAAGCTCGGTTTTAAAGTTCATATCTATATATAAGGGAGAAACATAGATGGAGGATGAAAAAACGATGAAAAAAAGTGAACAAAAACGGAACAACATAAAAAATTATATAAAAAGGTATTGGCAATTATATGCGTTATTAATTTGTCCCATTTTATATTTTGTCATTTTTAAATACGGCCCCATGTACGGTGTCATTATTGCTTTCAAAGACTTCAATATATTTGCCGGTATTCACGACAGTCCGTGGATCGGTATGGAGATATTCAAAGAAGTATTTGCGTCAAGTGAATTTTACAGGGCTTTGAGAAATACGTTCTTATTAAATTTGGGAGATTTGGTTTTTTCTTTTCCGGCTCCTATTATTTTGGCAATCTTGTTAAACGAACTTATCAGTGTAAAGGTCAGGCGGATTACGCAGACAATATTATATATCCCTCACTTTTTATCTTGGGTTATTATTGCAGGAATAATGTATCAGATTTTTGCTTCCAAAGGGGTCATAAATTTGATCATTAACGCATTTGGAGGGCAGTCGATCAACTTCCTGGGAAACAATGTGAATTGGGTGATTGTCTACCTGCTTACCGGTATATGGCAAAGTGCAGGTTACGGAACCATCATTTATTTAGCGGCATTGACAGGTGTAAATCCTGCTTTGTATGATGCGGCTTATGTTGACGGTGCCAATAGATTTCAAAGAATTTGGCATGTTACGTTACCGTCCATCGCAAATACCATCACAATCCTGCTGGTTCTGCAGTTAGGAAAAATTATTAATATATCCTTTGAAAGGCCGTACATGTTAGGCAATGCACTGGTTAGTGAAGTTGCGAAAGTTATTAGTACTTATGTCTATCAAGTCGGCTTGGAAGCGGGCCGATTCAGCTTCGCAACAGCGGTAGGGCTGTTCCAGTCTATTGTCGGTTTGGTCATGTTGATTACGGTGAATAGGATTGTGAAGAAAATGGGACAGGAGGGCGTAATGTAATGGTTGAGGAGAAGAAGCGTATAAACGCCAGTGAAAAGTTATTTCAAGTAGTTTTAACGATGTCTTTCATAGTACTTAGCTTTATTTGTATTTTTCCTTTTTTGAATGTATTCAGTATATCGTTTAGTTCATCCACTGCCATATTATCGGGAGATGTGACTTTATGGCCGGTCGGATGGAATTTTGAAGCCTATGAAAGGGTTATCGGAAACCCCGGTTTTGTACGGTCATTCTTTTATACCGTATTTTTAACGGCTGTTTATACGGCCATCGCTATGATAATTAGTATATGTGCGGCCTATCCGCTGTCAAGAAAAGAGCTTAAAGGCAGAAATATTATTATGATGTTTATTATTTTTACCATGTATTTTGACGGCGGTATTATTCCGAATTATTTGATCGTGAGGGACGTAGGACTGCTTGATTCAATGTGGGCATTGATCATCCCATGTATGTTGAGCGCATATAACCTGATCATTTTGCGGTCATTTTTCAGTTCGATAGATGATTCGATTAAAGAAGCAGCATACCTTGACGGTTGCAGTGAGATGGGGATACTCTTGAAGATCGTATTGCCGTTATCCGTGCCGGCTATTGCAACATTGAGCTTATTTTATGCGATAACCAGATGGAATGGGGTAGGGGATGCCATCTTCTATATCAGTGATCCGGATAAATTTCCGCTGCAGCTGAAATTGAGAGAAATCATTATGATGGAACAAATTAGCCAGCAGGAAGCGTCACAGGGTGTGGAGCAGCAGAAGACAATGGCCGAAAGTGTTAAGGCGGCGAGTATCATTGCTACCACCGTACCCATATTATTAGTCTATCCGTTTATTCAAAAGTATTTTACGCAAGGTTTGATGCTGGGTTCCGTAAAAGGTTGATTATAAGTGGCCACAAGCCACTTGTAAATATAGGCAGTTGCATATTCTGCAATTAGCCGTATAATAAAATAAAGGGAGGTCCTAAAATGAAAGGGAAAAAACTGATTACATTGCTCCTTGTACTGGTGTTGGCAGTGAGTGTAATGCTCGCAGGATGCGGCAAGAACGATGAACCTGCGCCGGCTGAAGACAAGGGCCAGCAGGAAGAGAAAGCGCCTGACAATAATGCAAATAAAGGCAAAGCTTTAAAATTGAAAGTTGAAATATTCGATAGGGGTAATTCTCCTCAAGGAAGCACCATGAAAGATAATCCGATTGCCAATTGGATTGTACAGGAAGTTAAAGAAAGTACGAATGTTGAAGTGGAATTTGTATCCGTACCGAGGTCGGAAGAAGTAGCAAAATTAAATGTTATGATGGCTTCATCTACTGCGCCGGATATTGTTTTTACCTATAATCAAGACTTAGTTGCAAACTACGCAAAAAATGGCGGGTTGACAGACTTGGAACCCTACATTGAAGAATTCGGACCGGAGATCAAGAAGAACTTTGGGGATTTCTTGCAATACGGTCAATTCTATGGCAAACAATACGCAATCACAGGAAAAGGACCTGTGACAGGTGCTGCGCATGTTTCTTACATCCGGAAAGACTGGGTGGAAAAATTAGGAGCAGAACTGCCGACAAGCAAAGAAGAAGTATTTACGCTGTTAAGAAGGTTTAAAGAAGAAGATCCGGGCAATGTGGGCAAAGACAATGTGGTTCCCTATGCCATGGCTGCCGGAAAAACAGAAAAGTATTATGAAAACTTTGTTTTGAGTTATGCGGATAAGCTGGAAGAAAAAGATTTCTATATTTATGATGAGTATTTAAGAATTATCAGACCTGGTACAAAAGAGGGTTACAGAAAATTAAATGAGCTATATAATCAAGGATTGATCAGCCCCGATTTTGCTTTGGATACAAGTGAAAAGCAGTATAAGCAGGATATCGCATCGGGTCTGGCCGGTTTCTTTACCGATGATAGATTGAAGCCTGTGGATCAAGGTTGGATCACGGCGTTGCAGAAAAATGTAGAAGGCGGGGAATTATGGCCCGTTAACTGCTTTGAAAATGCCGAAGGAGAATACTACAGAAATGCAGGAAGTCGTTTAGGGTTAAGAATCATGGTACCCAAAGCAAATGAAAAAAATGCGGAAGCAGCCATTAAATATTTGAACTGGATGGCCGACATGAAGAATTATGCCAACATCAAATATGCAATGGAAGGTGTTAACTTTAAATATGACGAACAAGGAATTCCGGAATTTACCACTACGATGGAAGACAGGGAAAAACAAGGAATAGCCAAAACCTATATGAACGACTATGCTATCCTGTACAGAAACTTGGATTTCGGTTCTCAGGATAAGAATAAATTACTGGACGTCAAGAAATATCAGGCTGATTACCCGGAAGAACTCATCAGCACAATTTGGAATGTTAGATTTGACGGTATTCCTTATGACAGACCTTACTTCACCATACCGGTTGAGGCAGACAGCAAGTTTGGGCCGAATTTAAAGACCGTGTTGAGGGAAATGGCTGCGAAAGTTATTATTTGTACGCCCGAGCAATTTGATCAAGTGTGGGAAACTGAATACAACAAATTCATGGAAGCAGGCGGAAGCAAGGTGTATGAAGAAAGAGCAAGCGTTTATGATGAAATGAAAAGTACAAAATAATTAAATAAAGGTAGAAGTTAAGTATAATAAAAATGGAGGGCATTGCGCCCTCTTTTTTTATATGTTTCAGTTATTTCGGTTTGTAAAGTGTCTTCCATACTATAATATATCTAATGCTAGTGTGCGTTATCTATATGGTTTAAAACGTTTTTGTCAAATGTATATAGATAATAAACGGGTACATAAATTTGAAGTGAAGAAAATTATTCCAACAACTGATATTCCAAGGCAAAAAAGCAGTTGAGGGTTGAGAATACCCCAGCGTACACAACACCTTGTCGCTGATTACTTTGCGTTCCTGTTTGGTTATACTCCGACTTCCGCCCTCTGACCTCCGACCTCAGGTACATAAGGTCATTTCCATAAATTTCTTCAACTGAATTAAGTACACCCGTATGGCTGGGGCATATAAATTAATGAATGTCTTCCGGATGCTTAAAGTATCGGATAAGTCCTTCGGTAATCAACTTTGCTATCTCTTGCTGATGACTTTCTTTTTGCAGCAGTGTCCGGTCAATGGCGTTTGAAAGAAATCCTGTTTCAACCAATACGCCCGGAGGCATGGTCTCGCGTAAGATAACGTAATTTCCTTTGTGGGCGGAATGGGACGCCTTTGTACCTACTTTTTTATATCCTGATAAGGTATTTAATGACTGCTGGATAGATTCGGCAAGCTGTTTGCTTTTTTCACTGGAACCGTAATAAAATACCATAGGACCCAGGGTAGAAGAGCTGTTTCGAATATAGTTTGCATGGATGCTAATAAAAATATCGGCATTACTGGTATTTGTAAGACGTACGCGTGCATTCAAATCTTCTCGATGACGGCTTCCGTTCTTTTTTTGGTCATCCAAAGAAATATCCGATTCACGCGTCATGAACACGGTGGCCCCTTGTGCCTGTATAGCTGTTTTTAAAATAAGTCCGATTTTTAGGTTAATATCTTTTTCTAAAATTTTTTGCCCGTAATGGGTACCGCTATCGACGCCGCCGTGGCCGGGATCAATAACAATGATCTTACCGGTTAGAGGGGTGGCCGGAGATATTCTTTTTTCGTTCGTAGCCTTAACGAATGCATAGGGAACCAAAAAAGCAAGGATCGATGCGATGACCAGATAAGTAAGGGTTTTTTTATAAATAATAATTAAGATGGATTTACGCATCAGAATACTCCTTTCATCATTTTTGCAATAAATGTATTCGTAAAAGAAAAAAATATTCATGTTGTGAAAAAGAAATTTTAAAATCATAAAAAGGTTCGAAAACAAAAGAAATAAAAAAAAAAAAAAAGTATCAATCGTATAAATGAGTAAAAGTGGCCTAATTGCCCTTTGAATAATATGTGTAAATGTATTAAGATAGTCAAGTGCCTTGATGAGGCACACTTTTAGCGGGGTTTAGCGCAGTTTGGTAGCGCACATGGTTTGGGACCATGGGGCCGGGGGTTCAAATCCCTCAACCCCGACCATTTAAACGTTTATCAAGACATGCAGGTGCACCGTTCCGATGGACATCTGATTTGTAATTGGTAGGAATCTGTATAGGAAAGTAATAACCCTATAATCTTTAAAGATTATAGGGTTTTGTTATTCTAGCGCCTACTGATTAACTGCATTCCGGTAGGTCTATCTCATATGGAAAAGAAATGCCGGTTTAAAGTTACTACTATATTTATGTTTTTTGCTGCTCAAAATAAATGATCAAAGCCTATCTTTTTAATCTTTTTTTATTTTTCCTATAATGATGGATTACATTCACCATCCAAAAGATAATAAGTACTACGCTGCATATGACAAATACCCAAAGTCTTTCTTCCATACTCATCCCCGTGAACATAAGCTGTTTCCCCCTCAACCATGGCAATCATGTGTATATTATACAATTATAGACAAAATTCGAGGAAATGTCAAGGCATATTGATCATAAAATTGTTAAATATGACTAACTTGACCTTGAACCATCCGATATAAACATAATATATTTTTTTTATCAGAGGGAGGGACAACATGAGTGATATTACAAAAATTGTTGGAAATAGAATAAGAATTATCAGAAATGAGAAAGGGTTGAGTCAGGAAGAATTAGCGCATAAAGCCAATATAGACCCATCCCATTTGGGCAGGTTAGAGAGAGGAGAAAGGAATCCTTCTTTGGTCAGTTTGGAACAGGTCGTTAATGCTTTAGAAATAACGTTTGAAGACTTGTTTAAGTATATACAGCCCTCATATGGGGACACGGATCATACCACATTGAGCCTTTTAGTTAACAGACTGGCTACATTGGGTGTAGATGACCAAAAGCTAATGTTGAACCTTATTGATGACGTATTTAAATTAATGAAGCATAAAGTCTAACGGATAAAACCTGTTGGGCAAGGGCATGACAGGGCAGATCGGTCTGCTGTAATGTTGTCCTTTTGACTTATGGCTTTCTAAGTCATTCGGAAGATTCCGGCCATACTTTGCGAGGAATAAAAATTGACATAAATCTCTTTTTAAAAAGGGGTTGACAATGAATCTGTATTCCTTTATACTAGTATGAGTCAAGAGCGAAGTCAAAGCTTGATTGACAGGAATAATCAAATGTTTAGTGTATTTTAGTAAGCTGGTGTAGCTCAATTGGAAGAGCAGCTGACTTGTAATCAGCAGGTTGCGGGTTCGAGTCCCATCACCAGCTCCAAGATATGGAGGAGTTCCCGAGTGGCCAAAGGGGGCAGACTGTAAATCTGTTGTCAGTGACTTCGATGGTTCGAATCCGTCCTCCTCCACCATTTAAACTGTAGCTCTTAGAGCTACAGTTTTGTTTATATATAGAAAATTAACTTGATATGCAAATAAGTTACGGACCTATCAAAAAGATGAAAAGAGGAATATCATGAGTAAATCATATGCGATTGTGATGGCGCTCATCGTAGGAGTGTGTATATCGATACAGGCGCCGATTAATGCAGGTTTAGGCAAAATAATGCCTGCGAAGACGGCTGCACTGCACAGTTTTTTGACGGCAACGATTATATTGGTTTTAATGAATGTATTTTCAGGGGAACTCAGTATGTATGGAAATATAACAAAAATACATCCGGTGTACTGGACAGGAGGGCTCTTGGGATTAGGAATCGTTTTTTTGACCATTAAGGTGATTCCTGTTTTAGGAATGAGTACGGCATTCTCTATATTTGTTGCGGTGCAGCTAATAATGAGTATATTCATAGACCACTTCGGCATATTAGGTGTCCCTCGTTCACCTGTTAGTATTTTGAAAGTTGTAGGTGTTGTGTTGCTTTTTATTAGCGTCAGATTAATTTTGAAGTAATATTCTTCAACCAGAATGTATACACCCCATGTCAGGGATTTACAATGAAATTTAGATCGATTTATGGTATAATTTATGCAAACCAAAGGACATGCGTTCATGATTTTTCGACAGAATATAGTAAAATGGTTATTTTTATTAAAACTATGAGGTGATAAAAAAGATGGACCCGGCAACACATGCTTTGATTGGAGTCGCTATTTCTAAATTGGGCGGACAGCAGCTGTCTCTGCAGAACCCCGCTTTTGTTGGTGCGGTTATAGGATCCGTGGCGCCCGACATCGATATTGTTTTACAAAAATGGGGAGATTATGTATATTTAAATAATCATAGAGGGATGTCCCATTCTCTGATTGGTTTAGGTATATTTTCGAGCATCATAACGTTGACTTTAATGCTTTTCTATCCGCAGATGGACTTTTTAAATGTATTCTTCTGGACTTTTTTAGGTTGTTTTTTTCACAGTGGCATGGACTTGCTTAATTCATATGGGGTCAAGCTATTATGGCCGTTTTATAACAAAAAGATAGCATTTGGACTTATTATTGTTTTTGATCCTGTTATTTTTATATTATTAACGTTATATATCGCATTTGATATAATGAGTGCCAATATGATATTCGGTGGTCTTATATGCTATATTGTATTAAGAATAGGGATGATGTATAGTATTCACTACAGGGTTAAAAAATATTTTAACGTGAATTGGCGTAATGTAAATGTACTGCCATCTATGCTGGGTGTTTTTAAATGGCATTTTATTATTCGGACTTCCGGTGGCATTACTGTTGGAGAGAAAAGTATATTTAAACGTCAAATTCAAGTGATTGAGGAATTATTAACAATAGAATCGAGACTGTTAAATCGCATTATGTATACACCCATTGCAAAGTTTTTTGCAGAATTCACACCATTTTATCATGTCGTATGGAATGAGGCGGAAAAAGTATTTAAGTTTATCGATGTCCGATACTATATAAAAAATACTTTTTTACATCATGCGACTGCAAAAGTCAGTGATGATTTTAAAGTGTTAGACCAAAAATTCCATCCGTATTCGTTGAAAAGAAGTGTAGAAATACCTAATGGATAAGGTATAGCGGGGTGATGAAATGAGTTGGCTAAATTGGGAGAATCTAAAAAAAGCTTGTTCTCAATGCAACAAGTGTTCTTTAGTACAAAAAAGGACCAATGTAGTTGTGGGGGAAGGAAATCCCCATGCGAGGCTGATGTTTATAGGTGAGGGGCCTGGTGCTGACGAGGATCGTACAGGAAGGCCGTTTGTGGGCCGGGCGGGCCAGCTGCTCAATACGGCGATTGAGGCCATCGGTTTAAAAAGGGAAGATGTATACATAGCCAATATTGTAAAATGCAGGCCTCCGGGCAACAGAGTGCCGACGGAAGACGAAGCAAAGGCTTGTATAGGCTATTTGAGAAATCAGGTTGTATTAATCAAACCTAAAGTTATCGTCTGTCTGGGTGCAACGGCTATGAAGTATGTTATTGATGCCAGTGCGAGAATTAGCAAGATACGGGGTCAATGGGTCGAAAGAAAAGGCTATTGGATAATGGCTACCTTTCATCCTGCAGCTTTGTTAAGAGATGAGTCGAAAAAATTACCTTTTTGGGAAGACTTCAAGAAAGTACAAGAGAAATTAATGTTAATAAAGAATGAAGAATGAGGGATACTATATTTATATTGAACGTACTCACTATTTCCCATGTAAATAATATGATAGGATGGAGATTTTTAAGTTGAGCCATAGACCGAATCCTTTAAAAGGTATGCATATATTGCCTCGGTGTATAGACGATGCCTGGCTGGCGTTCTTAGATGAAGACAGATTGCATGCCCTTGGAGAGATAGAGCAAAAAATCGGAAACCATTATACACCGCGTACTGAGAATGTAATGAGATTCCTGTCTAGTCCTTTAAATAGCTTGAAAATCGTTATTCTTGGCCAGGACCCTTATCCTGCAGAAGGAAGAGCGACAGGAAGAGCTTTTGAAGTAGGAGACTTAGCATCATGGCAGGACAAATTTAAGCAGGTTTCTTTAAAAAATATCGTCAGATTACTCCATAAAACCTACAATGGTATTAAAGTCTACGAAGACATCAAAAAGTTCAGTGAAATACAAAAAGAAATAAAGGAAGAAAAATTTAAAATCCTTCCGCCCGATAAAATTTTTAAATATTGGCAGCAACAGGGCGTCCTATTGCTCAATGCCTATCTTACATGTGAAATAGGAAACCCGGGGAGTCATAGAGAGATATGGCGGGATTTTACCATACAGGTGATTCAATATATGGTCAATAAAAATCCGACTCTGAAATGGTTTTTATGGGGGAGCGACGCAATCTCTTACAGCCAATATATACCGGAACATAATATCTATAAAAACAGGCATCCAATGATGTGTTCAAACCGCTTTCCCGATGATTTTTTAAAGTCGAATTGTTTTCAGGATACCAGAGATATTGTTAATTGGCTGGGATAAGAGGATTTTTGACAGTATTCAAGTGAAAAATAATCATAGATAGGAATAAATCGGCATAAAGATAGAAATAGAGACAATATAGGGACGCAGCTCACAACTAGTGATCAAAAAAGTGTTGGCATAACTTTTATTGACATAACAATATATATTTGCTACAATACTAACAAACGTTAGTTATTAATTATTGCCGGACTTCATTATACTACATATTGAAAGGAGCTGCCAATGTTTCAAAACAAACTAGCAATTGTAACAGGCGGTGCGTCAGGTATAGGAAAAGAGCTGTGCTTGGAACTAGGTAAAAGAGGCGCAAAGGTTATTATAGCAGATATAAATCTTGACAAAGCACAAGAAGTAGTCAATATTATTGCTAATAGAGGCAGTAATGCCATTGCAATCCGTACAGATGTTTCTAAGAAAGAAAGTGTTAAGGCACTGATTGATTTTGCAATTATGAATTATAACCGTATTGACTTGCTCATTAATAATGCAGGTGTCGGTCTTGATGGCGAATTTAGAGATATGACCCTTAAACATTGGGAAAGAATAACCAATATAAACTATTGGGGAGTTGTATACGGTACTCACTACGCATATAAAGTGATGATAGAGCAAGGCTTTGGTCAAATCGTTAACGTATCGTCTCTAGCAGGATTATTGCCAAGCGGTTTGATGTCAAGCTACGTTGCAACGAAACACTCAGTAGTCGGATTTACACTTGCTTTGCGTGCAGAAGCATATCAGTATGGCATAAAAGTCAATGTACTTTGCCCGGGCTTTATTGAAACGTCAATACAAGACACAACCCCTAAAGTAACGGATTACTTAGAAAAGCACCATAAAACAAGAGATAAGTCAAAATTCCCCACTGCCGATCAATGTGTTGCTAAAATGATAAAGGGAATTGAGCAGAATAAAGCTATTATTATTTCACCGGCAAAGCAAAAGGTTTTTTGGTGGTTGAATCGATTGTTTCCAACACTGATGCCTATAATATGGAAAAAAATAATTAAACATATTAAGATGGGAAGATAACAGTATGAAGTTGAAAAGCTTACAAGACTATATTGATAACGCATCAAATACTAAGGAAAGACTGCTATTGAATGCAATAAAGCTTTTTTCAAAAAAGGGTGTTGATAATGTAGGGATCAGAGAGCTTTGCAGGGAATGCGGCATTAAAGAAAGTTCATTTTACAATCATTACAAAGGTAAAGATGCAATGTTTAGCGCTATCATAGAAAGATTTAAAGACGGTAATAAAAAGGTTGCGTTGGATGAGGCGGATGTTCAAACAATTATTGAGAGCAAGCAGGTTGCTCGGCTGTTTCATTACAGCATGAATAAATTTTCGCAGGTAACAGGCAATCCTCTATTCTACAATATATTAAGGATCATCATCATGGAGTCTTATATAAGAAAAGAGGCGTATATCGCATCAAAACAAAACCTGTATTACACTAGAAAAGATGGCATGGAAAAAGCTTTGCAGGGACTTATTGATACCGGATGTGCAAATAAGTGTGATGTAAAGCAAGTGATTGCAGAGTATCTTTATGGATTGATAGGTCTATTAAACGAATATACACTGCTTGAGTGCTGGGGAGAAGATTTAGGGCAGATTATGTCTAAAATAAAAGCTCACATGGATTACTTTACTAACATGCTGCAGGTAAAAAAGTAGTAAATGATATAGAAATAAAAGCTCTTTAATGAGGAAAAGATTGAACGTACTCAAGAGGAAATTGTTGATAGATAAAAGTTAATCAGTAGAATAATTTGATGATGCATATCAGTATAGTGCTGACGAAAAGGCAAGGATGACAACATCATAAAGAGACTCACAGCGCAACAATAATGCAAATACTTTAAAAATGTTTCTTTTTTGAACCTAGCAAGTAAAAAAAGTGTTGACATAGGTTGTAGGATGTGTTAAGATGTGAAAGTCGCACTCGGGAGTGAGAGCGAAAAACAACCGATGTAAATATCAAAAAAAGTTGTTGACAGGTAGTAAAGATTTTGATATAATGTATCTCGCCGCTTGTGGAAGCGGAGGGAAAAAACCTTAGAAGTTAAGGTAAGATATTCACTGATGTGAAGATCTTGAATTGGTCTTTGAAAAGTAAACAGCGTAAGAGGTTCTTGTAAATTCAGTTGACAGTGGACAGCTGACAGTGG
>JAKSBV010000177.1 GCA_022360955.1 Bacillota bacterium | reverse complement strand
TAGAAGAGCATCCCACAATAGACACGATCATCATCAAAACCAATATAATACTTATTATATTTTTCATAATATCCTCCCTTGATTGAATTCCAGTATGATCATATCATGGTTCCCTAATATTTTTCCTGAATCTAACCAAATAGTTAGATTTGATTATGGAATCATTTAGAAATGCATCAAAATTTCAACAAAAGCATTCATCCTATGGATTATATATTAGTTTTTATTTTGCATAACTAAAGCACCAAGACCATTTTAAAGTTCTTGATGCTTATATATCTATACCTAAATTAATTATTATAAATTTAAGTTGATGCTATCAACCTTTTTATAATACTGTCAACTTGTATAATCTACTATTTTATATTTTTTATGCTAATAAGGTAATTTCTCTACCTTATAGCTATTGAATGTTGTTGAACCATCTTCACATAAAAGTCCATAATAGCCATCTTCATTGTCGAAATCTCCTTCTACATAGAAGGCAAGCACATCGTTAACGTAAAAATAAAGCTTGTTAACATTTTTAAATAGTCTCAATTTATTATGAGCGTATAATTCTGTATCGATTTCAACCTCTTCATTCTCTACAATCACATCACCAGTTGCCCAGTCTTGCTTTATAAGCTTGGCAGTAGCTGTACCATCATCATTAGTTTGCAGCGTTGCCTTATAACCATAAAAACTTTTCAAATCATCCATTTTAGTAACATTAAATAAAAACCCACCATCAAATTCACCATCTGAATCTATGGATATTTCTACATTGTAAGTCCCACCTAGGCCATTGAATTTCATTCTATCATGATTCGCATCCGTTGCTAAAATGAAAGGTGCATCCTGACCAGAATTTCTTATTAGTTTTATGAATGATGTGCTCTCATGGTTAAACTCATCTTTTTGATCTTTATCATATACAAATTCAAAAGTTTCGTATGTCTTATCTGCTACTGTGTAGGAGAAGCCTTTGCTATTAAAATCATCGATTTGTCCAGTCAGATCGCTAAATGAATTAATAACCATACCAAAATAAGAGTTATAGGAATTATTGTCTAACACCCTATATTCCGTAACGCCTTCTATAAGAGTTTTTACCACAACATAGCCATCATACTCCCCACCTTGAACGACTCTCATATCTTGAGTATAGGTACTAAGTGGCATTTTATTATAGCTCATATCGCTTACATCATAGCGATAGCTCCCATTATCTTTTGTTAAGACGTAAAGGTTTTTGTTATCACTTCTTAAATAGTCGATATAAATAACATCACTGCGTATTTGCTTCTTTACACCATTGCTATAAGTTATATAGCCATTGCCATTTTCAATGGATACTGTATAGCCTTTTTTATAGTCTCCTTCTATTATCTTGCAGCTATACTTTTCAAACACTCGATTAACAATAACAACAGCTTG
>JAKSBV010000254.1 GCA_022360955.1 Bacillota bacterium | reverse complement strand
TAAAAATATTGAGGTGGAAGTGGAAATTGCCGTAGATAGTTTTTTACATATTGGGGGAGCAGCATCACCTCTGACAGAAAAGAAAGGAACTATATTCAAAATTGAAGGGAAACCTGTCATACCTGCAAGCAGTTTTAAAGGTGCTTTAAGGTATCAATTAGAACAAAAATTCATTAATGAAGCCGAGAAATGGAAAGAAACCTTTAATGTAAATATAGATATATTAAAGCCTTGTATTCCCTCATCTTCTCCCACGAGGGCAGAACAATCACTGATTTCATCGAAGAGCTATCGCGGTCACATAAAAGATAAAAAATATGACGGATATTGTGAAATAAAGGCAAATGATACTAAAATAGTAGGTAACTCAGGGCTTTGTCCCGTTTGTTACTTTATGGGTGCTGCAGGAATTATGGGATTTTTAAGAATTTCAAATTTTTTACCTCAACAGGAGGGGAATATCATTGAGCAGACCAATATTAGGCTTGATAGGAAAATGTGGACAGCGGCCAACAAGGCAAAAGTTGACGGGGAACAAGTAAAGCCCGGAACGAAGTTTTTCGGTATGATTGAAATCCTTGATTTTCCGGTGCAGGATTTTCATTTCGGACATCCAAGAAAAATCGGAACTTGTACGCTTGACAAGTGGTTAGAAAATTGTAAGGCTGAAGACGATGTAAATACTATACTGATAGAAGATATTTTAAAGCCGGCTTTAGAAAGTATTCAGTGGCTGGGAGGACAAAAAAGTAAAGGCGCAGGCAAAGTAACGATAAAAGTGAATAATTGATTTTCCGTCTAATCATACATATTTATACACGCCTAAAAGTCGTCGACCCCCGGTGATGTAAAAATCCCCGGAGGTCGACGACAAAAAATGCAAAAACAGGGGATAAAAATCTGTATTTTTGATAAAATTAGGCAGGGATTTTTATTTTTATGCAGAATAAGTTATAAAAGAGCGACTTTTATGCATGGGGATTGGGGTAATGACCCGACTATAGGGAATTGAAACGATTTTTATAGATGTTTGAATGTTTTGCGTATCATCGTAATGACCCGACTATAGGGAATTGAAACCAATCATTAATAACAATTCATTTACATAAGGATTAGTGTAATGACCCGACCATAGGGAATTAAAATTGGATAGTATTGTAAATATGCAGAGACATGATATATGCAATGATTCGATCAATGGGGACTACTTAAAGGAGTTTTACGCTATCCTTTGTTCATGGAGAAAGCTGACAGGTATACTGCTATATCCCCTAAAGCCGACGCCACCTACAAGCCCCACGAAGTCACTAAAATAGTGACCTCGTGGGGCTTTTTGTATGATGGTGGAGATGATAAGAGCTATTGAAGAACGGCCTATGGATTTTACCTGAAATATTCTTATGAGTTTTGAGTTCGGCAGTTATGACACTTGTAAAAGCATACCGAACGCAAAACAGAATTCATAAAAGGAATATTTAGTAAGAAAAATAATATTTTTACATATTTTTTAAAAAAAACAAAAATATGGGTTGAAATTAAATATTTTCCATGTTACTATATGATTGTAGATTAAACAAATATAGAAACATCGGTTGAAATTTTCATTTATTTTATTTGAGTATGATATGAAAATATATAGATATCATGAAGAAAATAATGTCTTTTGTTTAAATACATCTTTAAAATATAAATTTTTCTTTATAAAATCAGCAAAATTAACTATATTAAGCAAATCATCAGAAATAGGACTATGTGATCATTTCAAGGAACTTTGGCTAATTGTTCCGGAAAGTATGTTTACAGTCATGACAGATGGCGGAAAGTAAAATTATGAGATCAATAAAGACAATGTGCTCTAACACGCCAATATAGATACCCAGTTGATTAGCTTTATCTGAGGCTGCAGCGTTTTACAAATAAGTATTTAATCCTACAATTAAGGAGGTCTTTGTAATGCGTATTTATTCTGCCTATTTTCCATAATAAGACTTATTATTTCATTTTTATAACCTAAGTATTACATTAAGCGGAGGTGTGTATGATGAAGAGAAATATGAAAGTATTTCTAGGTATATTAAGCGTATTAATCACTACTTGTTTGTTAATTACTACGCTAACAATAAATGCTTCTCCAAGTATTCGTAATGGCGGCGGCGATGAAATTCTTCTGCAAGGCTTTTATTGGAGGGCCTGGGATGCTCCGGGCAGCTGGTATAATACTATGTCCGGTAGGGCCGATATGATAGCGGACGCAGGCATTACTATGATTTGGAGTCCTGGTCCTTGGGATGACGATAGTGCGAATACCGGTGGTTCCGGGTATTGGTGGCATGATTTCGGACTTGATTCGGCTCATGGTACTGAAGCAGAATTGAATAATATGATTTCAACTATGAATTCAAGGGGTATAGGCGTTATATTTGATATAGTTGCAAATCATGCAGATAGATTCCATCCTGATTCTCCATGGCCCAGTGATTCAAACATCTGGCGAGCAAATGCGTGGGAGCCCGGGTATTCTTTTTCAGAAGAAAATGAATTAAATACAGGTAATGCTTATCCTTACATAAGAGATGCAATGATGGTACTAAAGAATAAGGGGGCTGTAGGCTGGCGTTATGATGTTTGTCATGGATATCCTTCCGATAGAGCCCTTGGCTGGAATAATGATACAAATGCAAGCTTTGTAGTTGGTGAATATGACTGGTCCGGTTATCATCCTGTTTCCGGACACTTGGAAGATTGGTGTGCAGCTACAGGAAGTACAGGATTTGATTTCTATGGAAAATGGAATTTAAATGGTGGAAATCCGTCTGCTTTTGGTGGCCTTCATACTAATGCCAGACCTGAAGCACGTGCAAGAGCAGTTACATTTGTTGAAAACCATGATAGTGAAATTTCTAGGGGATACGGTAATCACGCTCCGGACGATTCTATGGGGGCTCGTTCAAAATGTTATGCTTGGATTCTTGCAACTCCCGGAACACCATGTATTTTCTGGTCGGATTTAATAGACGGTGGAGTAGGTTACGATTGGTTGAAAAGTATGATTTGGGTTCGTAAAAATGCGGGAATTAGAGCAGATTCAGCTATCATTTCTGATCAAACTAATGGTGGGTCCGGCAGGGCAATAATAGTTGAAGGAACAAATCATAACATCGCAATTGCACTTGACTGGCCGGAGTGGCAGCCACCAAGCGGAGACTTGCATCCTGATGCTTCCGGATGGAACGGCTATATGAATGTCTGGACTAATGTTGGCGGCGGTGGAACTACGGGAGCTACTAAAATAATAGCTCATTATGATGTCGGCTACGGAAATTCTATGCATATACGTGGGGATACCGGTCCGTTGAGCTGGCATAATGGAATACAAATGACCAATGGCGGAAGTGACATATGGATGTGGGAAACTACCGCTATTCCGCAAGGACAAAGATTTGAATTTAAGGTTCTGATTAATGATTCCCAATGGGCTACTGACTCTAATTGGGTGGGTTATGGCGGAGATACAATACACATATATCCTAATTTTTAATCACATCGTATATAACCCGATAAAAACTCGGTTATAGTCACATATACCTACAAATCATAACTACCGGCATACTGCTATACTCCTAGAGCCGATGCCTTATAAAACGAACTACGATTTTCTCTTGACAAAATGCAAAGCATATGTAATAATACCTGCAAAAGTGAGTATGCTTTAGCACGGTGGGTGAGCAGCATAGGGATGTATGCGGATACATCCTGCACGAAGAGCAAGCCCTTCGGAGTCACTAAAATAGTGACTTCGTGGGGTTTTTGTTATATAATACGGTGTATGCACCTGCTGCCAGGCCGTATCGTGTTTTGGAACCCAAAAGGGGGAGATAAAGGATAACAAATGTGTGAGGAGATGGCTGCTTTATGGGAAAAATAGAAAAGAATCGGCAGCATGTCGAAAAAAAAGTGAGTATGTCCGATAGAATCAGGACCTCATTAATTGAAAAGGGTGCGTCTATCGTGGCCTATGCCGATTTATCTTCCATACCTGAAAAGTATAGAAAAGGGTACAGGTACGGTATCGCCATTGGAGTAGCATTAGCACCTGAAATCGTTTTAGGAATAAAAGACGGGCCCACACTTGCCTATTACGATGAATACAAAAGGGTCAACAGCCTTTTAGACGAGCTGGATGAATATGCAGCGGAATTACTGAGGGCAAAGGGGTTTGACGCATTGCCAAAGGTACGACGTGCCGTAGAGATTGATGAGGAAACCAGACGGACCGAGCTGCCTCACAAAACGGTGGCAACAAGAGCAGGCATCGGTTGGATAGGTAAATGTGCATTGCTGGTAACTGAGGCATACGGTTCTGCCGTCCGAATCTCCAGTGTGCTTACCAATGCAGCGTTGGAGGTGGGAGTACCAATCAATACATCTGGGTGTGGTGCTTGCACGGCATGTAAAAATATCTGTCCGGCGGGAGCGGTTTCAGGTAGTCATTGGGAGGTTCATAAGGACAGAGATGAGTTCTACAATGCATTTAATTGCAGGAAAGCTGCGCGGGAAAAAAGTGGGGAAACAGGTATTAATGAAAGCCTATGTGGTATATGTATTCGCTCTTGCCCTTGGACAAAGAAATACCTGCGTAAAGGGCTAATATCGATTGCGGGGGGCTTGGAGCTGCTGCCGTCGGTACAGCCGCTCTGGGAACAGCTGAGAGACCATCATGGCAGTATTTCAAAGCATTTTTCGGAAAGTATTCGGAAACGGACCTTTGCAGATAGGGCCGGCGATTTTGAAGCAAAGGCACAGCACCATATTTTTAGAATCGAATTGGTGCAAAGGGAAAAGGCAGAGCTCCCGATAGGATACTGCATCACTTCATTGAGCAATGACTTGATTGGAGAGGTCGAGTCTATCTTTATTGACAGTCAGTATAGGGGGTTGGATATTGGGGATATGCTGATGAAGCATGCTCTGGGTTGGATGGAGAGTCAAGGCGCAAAGCGTAAAAGGATTGGTGTGCTTGCAGGCAATGATACCGTATTGGGTTTCTATGAGAAATATGGATTCAAGGTTAGGACGTATATTTTGGAACAAAACTGAGGAGATTTGAATGAAAACCTTAATGATTAATGGCTCTTCGAGAAAGAACGGGGATACGGTCGTACACGGATAGTATGGACGGAACAAAGGGCATGCGGGCCAAAGATGACGTCGAGGCACTTAACACTGCGCATGATCTGGCATATCAATTTAAACAAAATAAATGGGCAATAGTGATTCACCTATGAAAATGAATATGAAACTATTTAACAGGATTGGGAGGCAGTAATATGAAAACGACGCTTTATTATTTTACCGGAACAGGAAATTCACTAAAAGTGGCAAAGGATATTTCTCGAAATTTAGGTGATAGTGAGTGTGTATCAATACCAAAAGCATTAGAGCAAAATGAGAAAATTGAAGCACCGGAAGTTGTTGGGATTGTATGCCCGAAGTATTATTTTGGACTTCCGGAAATCGTTCTCCAATTCATTGACAAAGTTAATTTAGATAAAACAAAGTATATATTTACAGTTGTGACTTTTGCTAAGGGTCTTCCCGGCGGAGCGCTTTCCCAAATGAAAAAAGCACTAGCTTTAAAAAGCAAGCGTCTTTCTTCAGGATTCTACGTAAGAATGGTGGACAATTTTATATTGTGGACATGGGATGTTACCAGTGAGAAAAAACACGGTGCCTTACACAAAAATGCCGAGATAAAGGCCGGAAAAATTGCTGAGATAGTGGCGGAAAGAGGAAACAAAATTGATAAGAGTTTAATGGAGCATATAGGTCCTGTGCTGTTCAATTATAAGGGGTTTTTAAAAGAGGTCAATGCTGGAGATACAGACTTCTACTCAACAGAAAAGTGTAATTCTTGTGGCTTATGTGCTAAGGTGTGTTCGGTAAAGAATATTAAAATGGCGGATGGAAAGCCCGAATGGCTAGGTTTAACTTGTCAGCGGTGTCTTGCGTGCCTGCACTTATGCCCTCAAAAATGTGTACAATTTGGTGAACAAACTAAAAAGCGCAGCAGATATGTCAACCCTTTTATTAAGATAAGCGAGCTTATCAATGGGGCTTAATTTTCAGTGATGATAGTGGACATAAGGACGCTTTGATTGCCATATTAAAAAGCCATAGCAACAAGGGGAGAGGTTGGTTGTCCCAACTTAAAATTCTCTCTTATAATAATGATAAATATGCTGTATAATGAAGATAAGAAGAATTTTTTTTGTAATGGAGGTGTTTTTATGCAGAGTGTCAAGCAAGAAGCGATTGATATTATTTCCAAGTTGCCTGATACAGTTGCTATTGACGATACCATGTATCAGCTTTATGTATTAAGCAAGGTAAAGAAAGGCCAGGAGCAGATTAAAAACGGAGAATTTACAACCGTGGAAAATCTAAGAAGGGAAATTGAGACATGGTAAAGTGGTCAAATTCGGCTAAAGACGACTTGAGGCAAATCTATAATTATATTCTCAAGGATTCCCAATTCTATGCTAAGAAAGTTGTTCAAGACATCTTATCTAAGACAGAGACGTTGGACAATTTCCCTTATAGGGGCAAAATTGTTTCAGAATTATAATGATAAAAATATAAGAGAAATCTTCGTATATTCTTATCTAATTATCTATCAGATCATGGATGACAGTACTGAAATCCTTTTTTTGGTCCATTCAAGACGTCATTTTTCTGCAGGAAATGATACAACGTGAAAGGCTGTATTTTCAATTTTTTAGATACAAGTTCAATGTTAGTATTGAGTGTGTAAATTGCGGCAAAAGAAAAACATTCGCCAAAATGGAACCATGAAATTGAGGCCCATTTATTTTTAGTCTATAAAAAGCAAATGAAACAGTAGATAAATATATACACGCTTATAGCATAGTATAAAGAGTATTGATGCCGGAGAAAGGGGTAAAACCGCATGATAAAGGATAGCAATATCGATAACGGAAAGGCATTTGACTGGGGAAAAGCTTCAACTGATTATGGCAAATACCGTGACATTTATCCCCAAGAATTTTATGAAGCAATCCTAGCATTAGGGTTATGTACAAAAGGGCAAAAAGTTCTTGATTTAGGAACCGGTACGGGTGTTATCCCAAGAAATATGTACAAATATGGTGCAACGTTTGTAGGGGTTGATATTGCTGAAAATCAAATTGTGGAAGCAAGGAAAATGTCGGAAGAATCCGCTATGGATATTGAGTATATTGTATCTCCGGCAGAAAAGGTTAATTTTCCGGACGATACGTTTGATGCAGCAATAGCCTGTCAGTGTTTTATGTATTTTGACAAAGCAATCATATTGCCTAATATTGTGCGCATGTTAAAGCCTAACGGGGTATTTGCTATTTTGTTTCTGGCTTGGCTTCCCGATGAAAGTGAAATTGCAAAACAGAGTGAAAAACTTGTCCAAAAATACAATCCGTCTTGGACCGGTGGAAAAATGAAACGCTATACATTAGAAACGCCTGAATGGTCAAAAGAATTATTTGATGCAGCGCACAAAAGAACTTTTGATATTCATATACCATTTACACGAGATAGTTGGAATGGACGAATGAGGGCTTGCAGAGGCATTGGCGCATCTTTAGATGATAATGCGATTGAATCTTTCAACAGGGAACATAAAGAATTACTGGAAAAAATAGCGCCTGAAAAATTTAATGTCCTGCATTATGCTACTATGCTTGTTCTAAGAGTAAAAAAGTAAGGATTTGGAATGATATAGACGATGGGGATTCTAAGAGCTTTACTTGGGATAAACCCGTTGGCTTTGATATGGATTATAACAACATCATCTGCGTATATTTTTTCCGAAACTGCGTAGGCGTCAGTTTCTCTATTTTCTTAAAAACCATGCAGAAATAGACCGACGTACTGAATCCGCATAAGGCTGCAATTTGATCGATGGATTTTTGGGTGTGAATGAGCAGTTCCTTTGATTTTCTGATTTTTTCTTTCGTACAATATTCATTGGGGGTCATCCCCATGGTCCGGGTAAAAATGCTGTGGAAATAATTTGGACTCAAGCCGCTCTGTTTGGCCAACATTTCCAGTGTCAATTTGTGTCCCGTATGATTCTTGATGTATTGAATTGTATTTTTGAGCATGGAAGCATAGGGAGACGCAATGAGCAGAGGCTGGCTCAATTCCTTGTACAAACTGTACAGTATTTTTAATAAATTGGCTTTGATTAAGGCTGCGGAGCCGATTTCCATATGGATGAACTGCTCAAAAATGTCATGGAAAAGGGCGAAATAATAGCTAGGATTGTTGGGCAGATATTTATCGGGCCAAATATCCAGCATAGGGTGCTGATATCGTTTTTGAAAGCTTTTTTTTGTGTTCAGATTATATAAAGAGGTATCCCTGCCGGTTGTGCCAAGCAGATCAAAGCACAGCAGGTAGCTTGCATAAGGCATGATGCCCTCTGTTCTTTGTCCCGGATATCTGAAAAAGATTTCGTCTTTTTTGACGCTGATCATCTGACCGTCCAGCATCATAGACCCGTCTTTGCTGTCAACAATATACTCAATTTCATAATCATAAATAAACCGTTCTCCGAGTTTTGCTCCTTTAGGCAGCTGCATGCCGGCTGTAAAATGACTGCAAAAGAGTATGCGAGGAGAAAGTCGGTCTTCACTTATAGGTATTTTGGGGATGCTCATTTTCAGGGCTCCTTTTCATGTTGATTCAAATTCCTTCACAGGGGGAAATCTAACCCAAAGGATAAGGGGCGATGTTTTCCCGGTGTTATTTTCATTTTACCATACTTTATGGCAATTTGCTTTGGAAATAATCATAAGATTTTTTAATTGGCCATAAGATATTGGATTGCTTTTGAGCGATAAGGTCTGATAAAATCATAGTTGAATAATCATGTAATTATTAAGATTTTTATATTAGAGGAGGATTGTAAGATGACTGCAAACTATAAATTTGCTTTTCAGGACCCGTCTTTATCCATTGACGAGCGGGTCAATGATTTGGTTTCTCAGCTGACCTTGGAAGAAAAAGTATCTCAAATGCTGCATTATTCACCTGCCATTGAACGCTTGGGCATTCCTGCCTATAACTGGTGGAATGAATGCCTGCACGGGGTTGCACGGGCGGGTACGGCAACCGTTTTTCCGCAGGCTATCGGGATGGCAGCGACCTTTGATGAAGATTTATTGTATGAGGTTGCCAAGGTCACATCGGACGAAGCCAGAGCCAAGTATCATGAATTCCAGCGTAAAGGGGATCATGGTATTTATAAAGGGCTGACTTTTTGGTCGCCGAATGTCAATATCTTTCGTGATCCCCGCTGGGGACGCGGTCATGAAACCTATGGAGAAGACCCGTATCTCACATCCAGATTAGGGGTTGGCTTCATTAAGGGCCTTCAAGGCAGTGATGCAAAATATATGAAGGCAGCTGCATGTGCCAAGCATCTTGCGGCGCATAGCGGCCCGGAAGGTAAACGCCATGAATTTGATGCGATGGTTACACCAAAAGACCTGCATGAAACCTATTTGCCTGCTTTCAAAGCGTGTGTGCAGGAGGGCAAAGTAGAAGCGGTCATGGGTGCCTATAACCGTACCAACGGGGAACCTTGCTGTGGCAGCAAGACCCTGCTTCAGGATATTTTGCGAGACCAATGGGGATTTGAAGGGCACGTAGTATCGGATTGCTGGGCGATTTGTGATTTCCATATGCACCATAAAATAACGGAAACCCCGGCAGAATCTGCCGCGTTGGCTGTGAAAAACGGAAGCGATTTAAACTGCGGGAATACATTCCCAAGTTTGCTGGCTGCACACCAGCAGGGACTTATTACCGAAGAAGCAATTACAACTGCTGTCAAAAGACTGTTTGTAACACGATTCAAACTGGGCATGTTTGAGCCGGCGCACATGGTGTCCTATGCAAGTACGCCTTATGAAGTAAATGATTGCGAGGCACATCATAAGTTTGCGGTAGAGGTTGCCAGAAAGAGTATAGTGTTGCTGAAAAATGAAAATAATGTGCTGCCCTTTGAGCGGGATAAGATTCAAACCATTGCCGTTATCGGACCTAATGCAGATGACAGAGAGGTGCTGCTTGGCAACTATGCAGGCACTCCCTCCAAATATGTGACACCGTTAGAAGCCATTCGTAACGCAGTCAATCCCGATACCAGAGTGTATTATGCCAAGGGGTGCGAGATGACAGGAGAGCGTTCACGGGGTGAAGTACAGGAAACGAGAGACGGCTTTGCCGAGGCCGTGAGTGCGGCTGAAAAAGCGGATGCCGTAATTATGTGTTTAGGGTTAAACGCTTGTTTGGAGGGGGAAGAAGGAGAATCGCCCAATGCGGAGGCGGCAGGCGATAAAGTAAATCTTGATCTGCCGGGATTGCAGCAAGAGCTCTTGGAAAGAATCCACGCCACCGGCAAGCCGGTTATTCTCGTCTTGTTAAGCGGAAGCGCCTTGGCTTTGAACTGGGCGGACCGGCATATTCCTGCCATACTTCAAGCCTGGTATCCCGGTGCAGAAGGCGGTACTGCGATTGCCGACGTACTTTTTGGCAGCCATAATCCTGCCGGACGATTACCGGTGACCTTTGTGCGTTCTATGGAGGATTTACCTCCCTTTGAAGATTATAATATGAAAAACCGGACTTACAGGTATATGGAGCAAGAAGCGCTGTATCCTTTCGGCTATGGGTTAAGCTATACCCGGTTTGCATACGGCCGTTTAACGTTGGACCAAAAAGAAGTTGCAGCCGGAGAAGCCGTTAATGTTGAGGTAGAGGTTGCAAATATCGGTAACCGGGCCGGAGAGGAAATAGTACAGGTATACCTGAAAGATTTGGAGGCTTCCGTGGTTGTGCCCCATTGGCAGTTAAAAGGTATCAAGCCTGTTCATTTGCAGCCGGGTGAAAAGAAGCGGGTATCCTTTGCAATGACGGCGGAGAAAATGAGTATTTTTGATGATAACGGAAAACAAATGCTGGAGCCGGGCGCCTTTCGTGTATTTGCAGGAGGCAGTCAGCCCGATGCAAGAAGCGAGGCATTAACAGGCCAAAAAGTGCTTTCGGCAGATTTTATAGTCAAGTAAGTCAGGAGAGGGTCAGGCCCTGCATCATTCGCCCATTATAATGCGTGAAGAATGCAAGGTCTGGCCTGTTTTTTATTTGTAATCCGAAAAAGTTCCCCAGTATTCTAAACGGTTAAAGTAAGGATAAACAGAATCGAAGTAGATCCAAATAGGTACGTTATCCAATTCCGGATGGGCCTTAAAGAAGGACCTGTCTCCGTAGCGCATGGCTTCAAGGGCCAGCGGCATTTCCTTTTTGAAAAAACCGTAACGCACCTTCGCCTCTTCCCTGCTAAAGGGTCCTCCCACATAAGCATAAGCACAGAATACATATTTATTGTCAACGCGGCACCATTCGGTCAGCACTTCATCTCTCATCGGATTAATTTTGTCATACGCATATTGTAATCCTATCATGAGGAACAGTTCGCCGGTAACATCGGAATGGGTCAACGTATAACGCCTGGAGATGATGGGGTGGGTCGGCGTTACACCGGGGCGGTATTGTACAAACAATTTTTTAGGATTCAGCCTTTTCAACGCAATTTCCTCCTTTTAGAAAAAATCCACTTTATATATTGTATTCATTAACATAAGGTGTGGTGATAGAGAATTATAAAGTTAACCTGTTGTGCTAGTTAAAGGATATGGGAAGAACATTGTAGAAAGGTTTAGGGCCTGTTAGCGTTATGGATACTCCCACATCCAATACTGCTCTTGACAGTTATCAATAATTAGAGATAATATATAACTATAGATGCTTTCTATAATCGTTTTATGGTTATTGGATATTTATGGGAGGGTGAAAATGCTTGCCAGATATAAAAAGCGGTCTAATTTATTTCAAATCGTGGTATCCTATTTATTGATTATTATTCCCTTAATCATAGTGAATGCTATCATATACTATATGATATTCGTAGCTAATTATGAAGAAGAGCTTAGTAATGTGAATAAAAAATCTTTATTGCAAATGAAAATGGTCGTTGATAATATGGTAACCGTACCGATCTTTGAGGTTTTTTCACACATTGCTTTTGATACAAAAAACGTGGGATACTTTGATCCGATCTATGAACAGGATAAAGTGTACGAAATGTGGGCTATATATAAGGTGCATCAGGATCTGTTAGCGTTAAAGAAAAAAAATGTATCCTTATTCCATTCCATCAATATTTATTATTCCGATAGTAAATTCGTTAATTCCAGCAGTAGTTTTAAATATGTTGATCAGCACACCTCTAGTTATGTAGAGTTTGAATGGCTCAAGCATATTGATTTTATCGGCACTACCACTTCTTTCGCATCTCATGAACCAAGGCTATTTTATAACAATGAAAAAGATGAGGTAATCACTATTTTAAGAACGTTGCTAACAGGTGATGCTGCAAGTGATAAAAAAGCCATCGTTGCTATTAACATATACAAATCGTATATTGATGATATATTGAATCAAAATATCGTACAGGATATTTATCAGTTTAATATATACCATAAAAATGGCAATAGCATATACAGTACAAAAAAGGACTGGGAAAAAGACAATGCCGTTGTTAAGGAATTATTAAGTGCTAAGCGGTTATCAAGTCATAAAGTATCTCAGGTTAAAGTGAACGATTTGATTCATTCCTTTGTTCTATCTGACGATAATGATTTTGTATATACGTTTACAACGCCTAAAAGCAATTATTTTGAAAAATCATCCATCTTAAAAAAGCAGATCGTTTTTATGGGTATTGCCATGTTGGTCATCAGCAGTATACTGGTGTATATAAAATCAAAGAAAATATATCGTCCGATTAGCGAGCTTGTGAAGCAGGCCAAAAATTCTATAGATCTCAAAAAAGATAGAGATGTTGATGATTATCAAGCGATTGATGTCACAATACAAACGCTAACCAAGAAAATAAACGGATTAAATAGGACTTTAGATACATATATACCGAACATTAAAAATAACTTTTATACAGACTTAATCCAGAATACCATTAGTATAAATGATATTAAGAATAAACAAAAATTTCTTGATATACGTTTTGTTGGTCCCTATTATAAGGTCTTGATTGTTTTTTTTAGTAAATTAATGAGTATATCGGAAATAGAATTACTTTGTTTAGGTATCATGGAGTATACGGATCACTTAAATTATAAAGGCCTGAATATCTATAATTTAATTCGTGGAAAGCATGAAATCGTTATGATTTGCAATTACAAAGATTGCTTAATCTATGATCAAATGGTTTCCCAGTTATACGTGTATATTACTAAAAATTTGGGCCTGGGCTCAAACAAGTACAAATGCAAGCTTTGCAGCGGCAAGAGTTATAGTGATATTGAAAATGTTTATAAATCTTATGCAGAAGCGAAAGAAATGAATAAATATACGTTCATATACGATAATATGATGGATTATGACAAAGACGGGCCGTTTGCAGATATTAAGGCAGAAGAAATTTTTGATCCTTATCAATTAAAAGGCCTGATTAACACCATGAATCGGAACCAACTGGAGAGCTATATACAAGACACCGTTTATCAAATGAAAGTCCGAAAGGCTTCCTATGAGACCGTACAATTATTATTAAGTGAATTAGTGTCAAAGACCAAACAATTTCTGCAAGAAAACAGCCTAAGATTACCGTCAGATATTGTGGATACTTTTGTGGCCGACTATAAAAAGATGGTACATCTTGACGAGTTTAATAAAATATATAGTCAACTGATCAAAGATGTATTGTTGGTAGTTGAAACGCGAAAAGAAACCTCAAAATCTGAATTGGTAGAATCCATCCTCACTTATATTGAGAAGCATATTGATAAAGAGATATGTCTTAGAGATTTGGCTGATTGCTTCCATGTGAGTTATTCTTATTTAAGCAAGATTATTAAAGAAGAAACGGGGAAAACATATTCTCAGCTGCTTGTTATTAAACGCATTCATCATGCCAATAAGCTTTTGAAAGAAACTAATCTGACGGTTGAACAAATTTCCGGTAAAGTCGGATTTAAAGATGCAGGTTATTTTATTAAGCAATATAAAAAGATAAAGGGTGTTACACCCGGGTACTATCGCAAAAATTTAAATATTGAAAGATATACATAGTCAACGCAGTGCTTCATTTTTTCGTAAACCCTCCTATTCAATGGAGGGTTTTGTTATGGCAGCGTATATAATACAACGAATTTGTGTTTATAGTAATCTTTCATTCATTATACTATTTAGACAAAAAACAACCATATATATATGAATTTTCTATATACAGAAAACAAAAGCTTATTTAAAATGAATATATACACAATGCATGATGTACATATGGTAAAGGGAAATCAGCAGCATTGTTAAAGCAAAATAAGGGGGGATTCATTTCTTGGCATGCTATTTATCTGGCAAAACGCGCTAAATTGAGAAAGGGGATAAAAGGTGAGTAGAACAGTAGCGGAAAAAAAAATAAATTTTAAAATAAAAAATAACATGAAAAAGCATAGTACATGGAAAAAAGTAATTTCGTATCGTCAATTATATTTAATGGCGCTGCCTGCATTTATATACTATGTGATATTTCATTATATACCCATATACGGCGTTACGGTAGCTTTTAAGGATTTTTCTTTTGTTCACGGGATTACAGGAAGCGAATGGGTGGGGTTGGAATATTTCAAATTTATGTTTAGCGGCAACGCATTCTATAGAGTATTTAGCAATACATTCATTTTAGGCATACTTAAAATATGTTTTGGGTTTCCGATACCGGTCATATTTGCACTATTACTCAATGAAATCAGACATGTTCGTTTTAAAAAGATGATTCAGACTACATCGTATTTACCCCATTTTCTTTCATGGGTTATCCTGGGAGGTATGTTTTTACAGATTTTTTCCATACATGGCCCGCTTAATGCATTGTTTGAGTTTCTAGGGATGGAGAAAATAAGTTTTTTAACGAATCCACAAAGATTTCGTGTATTGCTGGTAGCTACCCATATATGGAAATCAATGGGGTGGAATAGTATCATATTTTTAGCTGCCATTGCCTCTATTGATACACAGATGTATGAAGCGGCAGTCATTGACGGGGCAGGCAGAATAAAAAGGATGATTCATATAACCTTGCCCTCTATTCTGCCTATCATCATCATCATGTTTATTCTGTCGGTGGGAAATATTATCAAGGATGACTTCGATCAAATATTCAATCTGTATAATCCGGCAGTGTATAGTACGGCTGATGTGATATCTACTTATGTCTACAGACAAGGGTTAGAGCAGATGAATTTTAGCTATGCGGCAGCTGTTGATTTATTTAAAAATATTATAGCCTTGATACTTGTTTTTACAAGCAATACGATAGCCAATAAATTAGATGATGAAGGATATGGAATCTGGTAGAGAGAAGGTGGATAAATGATAAAACAGGGCAGGTTGAAAAATGATATAGTATTTGAAGTGATCAATGGGCTTATAATGATGCTTGTTGTTGTTGTGACGGTATATCCGTTTCTTAATATTATTGCCCTTTCTTTTAGTAAGACGACAACGATCGGGCTTAGTCTGCTGCCTAAGGAATTTACACTTATAAATTACACAAGGGTTATCGAAAATAATTTAATATGGGTCGGATTGCAGAATACCATTATTAGGGTTATTGTAGGCACTTCATTGACGCTGATTGTGATGATTATGTTTGCCTATACGTTATCTAAGAAAGATTTGCCCGGCAGAGTGTTTTTAACATTATTCATAGTGTTCACCATGTTCTTTGATGGCGGGTTAATCCCTAGATATATTCTTATAAAGAATTTGCACTTAATGAATACAATGTGGGCCCTTGTATTACCTAGGCTTATTGACACATTTGCGTTGATAGTAATGAGGAATTATATGATGTCCTTACCCGATAGCCTGGAAGAATCGGCTAAAATTGACGGAGCAAGTTATTTTAGAATTTTGTTTTCTATTATTGCACCCATCTCGATGCCGATCATTGCTACGGTAATATTATGGACGGCAGTGTGGCATTGGAATGCGTGGTTTGATGTTCTTTTGTATATTAAAGACTATGACAAAATGGTGCTGCAATATGTGTTAAGAAGAATTGTGATTGAAGGTGCTTCCGATACGATGAATGTTATGATGGAGTCGGTGAACGAGATTGTGCCTGCGGAAAGTATTAAAGCTGCAGCGATCATTTTTTCTACAATACCCATATTAATTGTATACCCGTTTTTACAAAAATATTTTGTAAAGGGAATTATGGTAGGATCTCTAAAGGGATAGCAATCATATGATTTTAATGGTTTGCTGTCGCAAGGCCGGCAGCGATGCCATTGAGATAAAAAATATAAGAAAGGAAGGGAGTCATATGAAAACATTTAAGTTGTTCGCTGTGTTATTGTTGACAATTGTAATGCTTGTAACAGGTTGTAACGGCAAGGAGAGTAATACCGGCACAAACAATGAGTCCCAATCGGACAAAGGTGCATCTTCGGGAGCCCAATCCGAAAAGAACAATGAAGCACAATTACCGGAAGCCGATGATTTTTCCGAAAAAATTGATTTAACATTCGCAAAGGTAGCATTTCCCCCTAAAGAAAATGCACCGGTTATTAAAAAATTAGAAGAACTATACAATATTAATTTCGGATATATTAATTTTGAGCGTACGAAGGAGGGAGATTTGGTCGCTTTAAAAATTGCGAGCGGAGAGGTACCGGATGTATTCGAAGTGGTAGGAAATATGGTGGAGTTTAACCAATATTATAAGCAGGGAATATTACGATCTATTCCGGAAGAATATCTAAAAAAATATGCACCTACCGTATACGAAACGCAAAAGAAATATTTAAAATATCTTAAGTTCGAGGGAGAAATTTATGGTATTTGTGGTGAAAGATTAAATAACGTATATCCATTGAATGCTATTTGGAGAAAAGATTGGCTGGACCGGCTGGGGATTGCCAAAGTGCCGGAAACACTGGAAGAAGCGGAAAAAGCCTTTTATGCCTTTGCAAAGAACGACCCTGACGATAATGGAAAGCAAGACACATACGGATTAGGAAAATCAGGCTTGGACATGATATTCGGCGCTTATGGCAGTATTCCTTGGGGGCCGTGGGAGCAGTATTGGCTGTGGCAAAAGGATGACAACGGTCAATTGATATATTCTGCAGTAAAACCTGAAATGAAGGACGCACTGGCCGTATTAAGCAAATGGTATAAAGATGGTGTGATTGATCCTGAGTTTATAGTAGGCGAGAATAAAGGTGGATATTGGGCTGTTTCCACTGATTTTGTTAATAATAAAATCGGATTTACGGGTTTAGCTCATTTCTATCATTGGATGCCTCCGCTGCGAGAGGGTGAAAGTGGCGGGCCGGTTTATAAAGAGCTTAAAATAGCTAATCCGGATGCGGAGCTTGCTTATGGTAAGCCGGTTGTAGGTCCGAACGGACACTCCGGAACATGGCAATATCAGGTTGGTGTCGGAGCGGCAGAAGTCATTGTATTGAGCAACAAAGTATCTGACAAGCAGCTCATTCGTTATCTTCAAATATTGGAAAATCAAGTAACTAATGAAGACAATAGGATGTTAGTGGAATATGGGATTAAGGATGTGCATTGGGAATTCAATAAAAACGGTCTAAGGGTACGTAAAGCGGACTATGAAAATAGAGAACGATATCATCCGGAAGGCATCCAGCTTCTTAATAGTATTTATACATTGGAAAATTCAAGGAAAGAACATCCTGAAAGATATGCATGGGGTGATCAACACTATGATTTCCCGGGTTATCGAAGTGAATTAGTTGCCGCACTGCCTTCAGAGTCAAAGCTTCGTCCTGATCTTGACTTGCTTAGAGATGAATACTATATTTCTATTATAACAGGCCAGAAACCGTTAGACGATTTTGATAAGTTTGTTAAAAAATGGTATGAACTAGGAGGAGACACCCTCACAAAAGAAGCTAACGATTGGTATAGTAATTTGGAGCAATAAACATTTTATCTATCCGTTAGTTCACGGCAAAATCATTGAAAATAGAAGATATTTAACTCCTAAATGCAAAATAAAAGCTGGAATAGCTTAAAATCAAGGGTATATTCCAGCTTTTATTTTGCATAATCAAGTTTTAAATTATAAAACATAAGTAAAATGAGCAGAAAAGGAATAAAATAATATCATGGCCGTTAAGAACGATACTAAAATATGAATTTATGACAGCTATTTGATTTGCAATTTTAGCTATTAAATGGTAAAATGAACTTGGTTGATATCGAAAGAATCAAACCATTACGCATTAAATAATTTAATATTGCTGCAATTTCTGCTTTGATCCTTTGGACAGAGACTGAAAGCGGTACGTAGGTACAAGAATGACGGGCGCAAGGCCCTTGAGATTTTGTTGCGGAACGAATTGGCATCGTGTGGTGCTGTTTATCTACAAAATACCCTTTTCTGTCTATAGGTGTTATAGGCAGGGCAGGGTATTTTTTTGAGGAGTGTATCATATGAGAATCGGATTTATCGGCGCGGGAAAAGTGGGGATGGCATTCGGAAGCTATTTGAAGCAAAAGGGAGTGCCGGTGTATGGATACTACAGCCGACGTTTTGAGTCTGCCCGGCGGGCGGCGGAAATGACCGGCAGTATGGCAGAGCAGGAAATGGCTTCATTGGTTAAACATTCGGATATCCTGTTTATCACGACCGGTGACGATGAGATTGGGAAGGTCTGCAATACATTGGCAGAGCAAGACCTGCTGGCAGAAGGTCAAATACTGGTACACATGAGCGGTGCCCATTCTTCACAGCTTTTAAGTCCTGCTAAGGAAAAAGGATGCTATACTTTTTCCCTGCATCCCCTCCAGGCCTTTGCGGACGTGAAGAAAGCCGCAGAGGATTTGGAGAACACCGTATTCAGCATTGAAGGCGACGGGGAAAAGATAGATGATGTTGAGAAGCTTTTAAGGCAAACGGGCAATCAATATTTCAAGCTCACAGCGGAGCAGAAAGGCATCTATCATGCGGCCGCATGTGTTATGTCCAATTACCTTGTCACTTTAATGGACTATGGGCTGTCTTTATACAAAGCCATAGGCATTGAGGAATCGGATGCATTTAAAGCGTTATCCCCCCTTATTTGGGGCACGCTCGATAATATTTTAAAATTGGGTACGGAACACGCGCTGACAGGTCCTATTGCCAGGGGAGATGTGCATACTGTAAAAATGCACATGGAAGCGTTGAAAAAGAATCACCCCGATGAATTGGAATTTTATAAGATATTTGCTTTTAAATCATTAGAACTGGCAAAAAAGCAAAAACTAAAGGATAAGCAGAAAGAAAATGCTCTGAAAAAAGTTTTGAGAGAGGTGTAAAAAAGATGAAAAAGCAACGATTTACCGTAGATTCGTTTTTGAAAGCCAAAAAGAATGATCAAAAAATTTCTATGCTCACAGCCTATGACTATTCTACCGCTAAATTGCTGGACGAAGCGGGAGTAGACAGCCTGCTGGTGGGTGATTCGTTGGGAATGGTGATGCTGGGGTATGAGAACACGCTGCAGGTTACGATGGAAGATATGGTTCATCATTGCAGAGCAGTTTCCAGGGGTGCCGAAAGGGCGATGATTATAGGAGATATGCCGTTTTTATCCTATCATATTAGTGTCGAGGAAAGTGTCAGAAATGCCGGGCGCTTGGTGCAGCAAGGTCATGTTCAAGCGGTCAAGCTGGAAGGCGGCAGCAATATCTTAGATAATGTCAAAGCGATTGTCAAGGCGCAGATACCTGTAATGGGACATTTGGGGCTGACACCTCAGTCGGTCAATATGTTCGGCGGGTTTAAGGTGCAGGGAAGGGAAGAAGAGCAGGCCAGGAAGATTGCGGAAGAAGCGTTGAGGCTGCAGGATGCGGGCGTTTTTGCGCTGGTGCTGGAGTGTGTGCCGGAACAGCTGGCAAAAATCATCAGCGGCCAATTGGATATCCCTACCATAGGCATCGGAGCGGGAAAATATTGTGACGGACAGGTGCTTGTCATGCAGGACATGCTGGGCATGTACACCGATATTACCCCTAAGTTTGTTAAGAAATATGCGGATTTAAGCGGGGCAATCAAAGAGGCCGTAACCATGTATATCGATGAAATGCAAACCGGGGTGTTTCCCGGGAAGGAACATTCGTTTCAGATGGATGCCGAAGTGATTGCAAAATTGTATTGATGGGGTAAGGGCAAACGGATAGGAGGCGTAAAGGATCATGAAAATATTGCATACCATAGCCGATGTAAGAGATGAACTTAAAAAAGCGCGTACAGCGCACAAAACAATAGGGTTTGTACCGACAATGGGTTATTTGCATCAGGGACACCTGTCTCTGATGGAGAGGGCCCGACAAGAAAATGATGTTGTTGTGATCAGTATATTTGTGAACCCAACCCAATTCGGACAGGGGGAGGATCTGGATAGTTACCCCAGAGATTTTGAGCGGGACAGTCAACTGGCAGAGACGGTGGGCGTGGATCTGTTGTTCGCACCGCCGGCGCAGGAGATGTATCCCGAGGGATATACCACCTATGTGGAGGCGGAAGGAAGCATTACCGGCTTACTTTGCGGCCGGTCAAGGCCGGGACACTTTAAAGGTGTGACAACGATTGTTTCCAAGCTGTTTAATATTGTGATGCCCGATAGGGCCTATTTCGGGCAAAAGGATGCCCAGCAGGTAGCAGTTATTCAGCAAATGGTTAGAGATTTGGATTTTGATATCGACATCATTCCGTGTCCGATCATACGAGAAGAAGACGGCTTGGCGTTGAGCTCCAGGAATACCTATCTCACGCCGCAAGGGAGAAAGGAAGCGGTCGTACTTTCCCAATCTTTGTTTAGGGCAAAGGAAATGATAGAAAGCGGGGAAGAGGACGCTTCCAAAATAAGGGCGTTTATAATAGAAAATATTCGATCGGCAAAAGAGGCTGATATTGACTATATAGAGATTGTCAATGCCCGAACCCTTCAAAAGATTGAGAAGGTACAGGGAGATGTCTTAATAGCCCTGGCGGTGAAGATCGGAAAAACGCGCTTGATTGACAATATCAGGATGGAGGTGTAGCATATGCTGCTTAATATGGTCAAAGGAAAAATACACAGAGCAACGGTAACCGAGGCCGATTTAAATTATGTCGGCAGTATTACCATTGATAAGACTTTGTTAGAGGCCGCCGGCATTTTGCCCGGCGAAAGGGTGCAGATTGTGAACAATCATAACGGTGCCAGACTGGAAACCTATGTCATTGAAGGGGATGCCGGCAGCGGAATGGTTTGTTTGAACGGTGCGGCTGCCAGACTTACGCAGCGGGGCGATAATGTGATTATTATAGCCTACTGCTGGATGGAGGAAAAAGAGGCCAGAGGGTTTAAACCGAATATTGTTTTTGTCAATGAAAAAAATGAAATTGTTGAGAAAAGCGATGTGGAGGTCCATGGGGAAATAAAATGATATGGAAAGGGAAGGCGATGAATAATGAATAATTAATAATGAAGAATTAAGAATTAAGAATGAATCATTCTAAAATTAAGAATAAATCATAGGCTGTTTTAGGGGCTGTTAGTGTGGTAGAGGGAGCAGCAGCAAAAACAAAATATAAAAGGGGAGATGGAACGTATGATAGTGACAACGGTAGAAGTTTATGTCAAAGAGGAACATATTGAGGACTTTAAAAAGGCCACGGTTGAAAACCATAACGCTTCGATCCGGGAGGCGGGCAATTTACGGTTTGATGTGTTGCAAAGCATCGACGATCCTGCACGTTTTACATTGTATGAAGCTTATGAAACGGAAAAAGCAGCGGCAGAACATAAAAACACCCCCCATTATTTGAAATGGCGCGAAAGGGTGGCGGACTGGATGGCAAAACCAAGAAAAGGCATAGCCCATCAGGTGGTTGCGCCGGAGGAGCGGGAACGATGGTGATAGAATCCTTTGTATTCGCAAATACACCAAAGGTTGTGTTCGGTGCCGGTACCTTTGGAAAGCTTGACGACATCATCTCGCAATATGGGGAAAAGGTTCTTATCGTGACAGGCGGTTCTTCCCTTCGTGCCACAGGCCAATACGAGGAGCTATGCGACCGTTTGAGAAAGCGTTCCATGCAGGTGTTTGATGTTGCGGTGAAAGGGGAACCTTCCCCGGCGTTGATCGATGAGGCAGTTGAGCGCCATAGGCATAAGCAGATTGATGCGGTATTGGCCATTGGCGGCGGAAGTGTGCTGGACGCGGGGAAAGCGATTTCCGCTATGCTGCTTCAAGATGATTCGGTGATGGCATATCTAGAAGGAGTGGGAAAGGGAAAGAAGCATACGGGCACAAAAGTACCTTTTATTGCGGTTCCGACAACTTCCGGAACGGGAAGCGAAGCAACCAAAAACGCGGTGTTGAGTCAAATCGGTGAAAAGGGCTTCAAAAAGTCTCTGCGGCACGACCGGTTTGTGCCTGATATCGCGGTCCTTGACCCCATGCTTACCATATCCTGTCCGCCGGACGTAACGGCAGCAAGCGGGCTGGATGCTTTTACACAACTGCTTGGTGCCTATGTATCCGTCCAAGCCTCACCCATGACCGATGCGGTTGCATTGAGCGGGCTGCACTATATAAAAGAATGCCTGATTCCTGTGTGTACAACAGAGGCGGACAACGTAAATGCACGGGCCGGGATGGCTTATGCCTCCCTGATGTCGGGTATTGCCCTGGCAAATGCGGGATTGGGGATCGTACACGGATTGGCTTCGCCGGTCGGAGGATACTTTGATATACCCCATGGCGTTGTTTGCGGTACGTTGGTCGGTGAAGCGGTCAAGATGAATATCGGTTTGCTTCGTCAGGAGGGGGTGGGGGAAAATCCCTATCTCAAAAAGTATGCGAAGGTGGGTGCGATGGTTGCGGGAACCGACGAAAATGATGTTGAGCGATGTTGTGAGCAACTTATTGCAGCTGTTGAAGAATGGATTAAAGTACTTAAAATACCGCGCTTGGGCAAGTATGGCATCTCCAAACACGATCTGGATAAAATTGCTGAGGCAGCGGGCAATAAAAATAATCCCGTTCAGTTGGAAAAGGAGCAGATCATGCAACTTTTGTTGAACAGGCTTTAACGGGCAGTGTTCAAGATTTACATTAAACATTTCAAAAATGCCGCTTTCTTATGTAAATCCGTGAAAATAAATAACATAAAAGGATATTTATATTCAGTTTATGAATTTATCACTTTACTATTTTAGTATATTAAAGTATAATGAATGTTGTTTAAAAAATATCGTTTTATACGGAAGGGTAAAGGGGAGTAATGATGAAAAGGATACTAATGACCATTTTAATGGTGGCGTTGGCAGCAAGTCTTATTTTAACAGGATGCTCCGGTCAAGATGAGTCCGGTACACCCGCTAAAGCACCGGATGCAGCCGGTTCGTCAAATGAAACGGAAAAGATGGAAAAGATTGTAGTGGGTTTGGACGATAATTTTCCGCCTATGGGGTTTTTGGATGAAAAGGGTGAGATTATAGGTTTTGATATTGATATGGCCAAGGAAGCGGCAAAAAGAATGGGTGTGGAGGTAACATTTCAACCGATAAACTGGGAGAGCAACATACTTGAACTAAATAGTAAAAACATCGATTTAATATGGAATGGTTTGACCATAACGCCGGAGAGGCAAAAAGAGATAAGTTTTACCAAGCCATATCTTGAAGACAAACAAATCATCGTTGTAGTAAAAGGCTCGGAGATTAAGGGTAAAACAGACCTTGCGGGTAAAATCATAGGCCTTCAAGCAGGAAGCAGCAGCAAGGATGCGTTGGAGGCAGATCAGGAAACCTTAAAGTCATTGGAAGATATCGTCGAATATGCGAATAATAATGAAGCTTTAATGGACCTCAAGATCGGCAGGACCGATGCTGTTGTGGTAGACGAAGTGGTAGGAAGGTACTATATTGCCAAAAAGCCTGATGAATATGTCATTTTGGAAGATAACTTTGGCGTTCAAGAATTTGGTGTGGGATTGAGGAAAGAGGATACGGAACTATTGAATGAACTTCAAAAGGTTCTGGATGAAATGAAGGAAGACGGTACGTCGGCCAGGATTTCTAAAGAGTGGTTTGGTGAAGATATTGTAAAATAGTTGTGTATCGTGCAAAAATGATGAAGCATATAGGCTATTGGTTTCAAACCATTAGCCTATAGTAATATATGGGAGAGAAAAATATGATGGAATATATGTCTAGGATCATTGTTCCCATTTTAAACGGAACGGGTGTTACGCTGCAATTGTTTTTCATAACCATTCTTTTGTCCATACCGTTAGGATTAATCCTTGCGCTGGCGAAAATATCGAAATTTAAATTTTTGAGAGATATGACAGGTATCTACATATGGTTGCTAAGGGGGACGCCGTTGTTGCTGCAATTGTTTTTTGTGTATTTCGGCTTGCCTTTTATCCCCGTCATCGGTATAAGGCTGGGCAGATTTACGGCGGCAGCCATTGCCTTTATTTTAAATTATGCAGCGTATTTTGCCGAGATTTTCAGAGCCGGCATACAATCTATTGACAGGGGTCAATATGAGGGCGCAAAAGCCTTAGGGATGACTTATTGGCAGACCATGCGCAGGATCGTACTGCCGCAAATGGTAAAACGTGTACTGCCTCCTGTCAGCAATGAGACCATAACCCTGGTGAAGGATACGGCCCTGGTGTATGCCATCGGGTTGGGAGAACTGTTAAGAGCGGCTAAACAGATTGTGAATAGAGATGCAATCACATCACCCTTTATTGTTGCTGCTGTCTTTTATTTGGCAATGACGTTTGTCATTACACAGATATTTAAAAAGCTTGAGCAAATATATGCTGTATACGAATAGGGGAATGATAATATGAAGATGCTTAAGGCCACGAATATTTATAAGCAGTTTAATCGATTAGAAGTATTAAAGGGGATTTCTCTGGAAGTAAATAAAGGAGAAGTGATTGCAATTATAGGCCCTTCAGGGTCCGGTAAGAGTACTTTTTTGAGATGTCTGAACCACCTGGAAATCATTGATAAAGGTGTTATTGAGATAGAAGGAGAAACAATGGTGTCCGATGATGATGACGGACAGAGCCAGTATGTACCGGAAAAAGAAGTGCGCAGGATTTGCAAAAAAATGGGAATGGTCTTTCAGAACTTTAATTTATTCCCCCATCAAACGGTGCTGGAAAATATCATAGAAGCGCCGGTCATTGTCAATAAAACGAACAAAGAAGAAGCCGCAGCCATTGCCGACGAATTGCTTCACAAGGTAGGGCTGACAGAGAAGAAAGCCAGCTACCCGTCCCAGCTTTCCGGCGGGCAAAAACAGAGGGTCGCGATTGCAAGAGCGCTGGCCATGAAGCCGGATATTATGCTTTTTGATGAGCCCACGTCGGCTTTAGACCCTGAATTGACGGGAGAAGTGCTAAAAGTTATGCGTCAGCTGGCCGAAGAGCATATGACCATGCTGGTGGTTACCCATGAAATGGGATTTGCCCGGGAAGTGGCCCATAGAGTGATCTTTATGGATGATGGAGAGATTGTGGAAGAAGGACCGCCGCAAAAGATTTTTGGCAGCCCTTCCCATGAAAGGACAAAGGCCTTTTTAAATCAGATATTGTAAAATAGCTTAACTCTCAACTAAAATTTGATATGCTCGGTTACGGATAGGGTGTAGCATAGGAAGCACTTTCTTCATAATATGCTTGAAGGAGGTGTTTTTATGTTTTGTTATACAACGGTTACCGATATTCGATGCGTTTTGAGAGAATTAGACCTGTGGACCCAGATTTCCAAAGAACATCCCGTTTTTATCAAAACGGTGGCGGAATTGACGGATAAAGACTTGTCGAAAGAGATTATCAAGCAATTGGATGAGGTCCAAAAGAACTTTGAACACTTACATAGAGCGGTTAGAGATGCCTGCTGCCGGTTAGGGTACGGGGGCGCAGGATGGAGGGTATGTCCCCCGATGAGCGGCATAAGGAATCTGGTAGAGGCGTTTTTAAGGTACAATTGTGATTTTTTGAGTGTGTTAAAATGCGTAAAGACCTATGGGGAGGAAGATAAAGTCTGGCAGGCATTAATCGGGCATATCATTAATGAGCAGGAATATATGCACCAATTGTTTAGGATGCTGAGAAGCCAGCTGGCATTTTGGGGTGCCCCCTATTTCTAATGTAACGGCATCAAATACATGAGCTCGCAGATACGAGGACGGTCTCATGTATTTTTTTTGGAACAGTTTCGGAACCTTTTAGTATTCTTCACGTCTAATGAAGTACATAAAGCGTATACGCCAATCAAATAAAAGAGGATATGAAAATTAATAAGAGTAAGGATGGTGCAAATTCATGAGAAATAAGATAATGACCGTTTCCCTTGCAATTCTGTTGATTTGCGGCTTGGTAGCGGGTATTACACATTTTATCGGCAGTGCGGAGCCGGCGCAAGCAGCAGCTAGGGAAGAACAGAGTAAAAATGCGATTAGTGCTAACGGCAGCCATGCGGTGAAAGTTGCTCCGGATATTGCGTACATATCCATAGGAGTAGAAACTTTTTCCAAGGACCCGAAAGAGGCACAAAAAGAAAACAGTGAAAAGATGGACAAAGTATATAAGAAGTTGCAAAGCCTCGGTATTGAAGAGAAAGACATTAAAACGAGCAACTACAACATACATCCGAGATATGAATGGAATGAGATTGAAGCAACTCCCCAAAAGGGTGTTGTGGAGAGAAAAAGTAATCGTATTCTGATCGGATATGAAGTAAACAATATGGTAACAATAACCATCAGAGATTTGGATAAAGTGGGTGCTGTGCTTGATGCCACTGTTGAAGCTGGGGTCAATGAAGCCAATTCTGTCTCTTTTGGGCTTAGCAAAGAAAAAAGCGAAAAACAATATTTGGAAGCCTTGAAGAAAGCTGTTACGAATGCCAAGATGAAAGCCGAAGCCATGGCCTCCGTATATGGCATTACCCTTGGCAAACCTTCAAATATTATTGAATCCGGCGCCTATGCCCCGGAAGCCATAAAGTTTAGATTTACCGCCGAGATGAATGCCGGGAAGATGCAAGATAACGCAACCCCAATTTCACCCGGTGAAATGGAAATTCGCGCAAATGTCAATGTTGTATATGAGTATTAGAGAATAGTGGGGAGTAGGGAGTGAGGGGTGGGGAGGGTTTGAAGAACCTGTAACCAACCATATAACCCACAATAAAAGGACGTCATCATGACGTCCTTTTATTGTGGCAAGGTTTTCTCTCCCCACTCCCCACGCCTCACTCCCCACTCACTAACCCGTCATCCTCGTTGTTCCTATAACAAACAGAACGATCAAGATCAGGAGTCCGACCAGCATTACCCAGGACATAGGCCTTGCAAAGTTATTGGTCCAGCCCACGCCAAATCGCTTTTCAACGAACAGTGCCGGGTCTTCCGGATTGTAGTAAAAGACCCCTAGTTTCCAGTATTGATCTTCATCCCGATTGATGACTTCGCCGGATGCCTTTTTACCGACGGCTATTCTGCTCCCGCCTTGACCGGTGGTCACCGACAGCACTACAGCCGCAGCGACAATAATACCGGTAATCATCAGAGGGACAGTCATAATGATCCAAGGATTCGTAATGATCCCCGTCATGGATAATTGGGTAAAGCCGAACAAGCCTAATACTGCCAGCCCCATAAATACCGTAAAAGCAGACCACCTGTATCTAAAAATCCTGTTCTGCTCAACGGACTTTTCGGGATAGGCCGGATGGATCTGCTGTTTGGCCTTTCCGATAATCCGGTAAACAAACATCATGAGAAACGTGATGAAGGTTTGTGACGCCGGGGCAAAGAAAAGGACTTTATAAGATTTATTTACCCATCTTGTGACTTCGCCGCTCATATTGTAATTCATGGGTATCCTGTCGGGTATTGTATCATACATCAGCAAGCCTAACCCCAAAGTTGCCAGAATAACCACGGCGTAAGATAAAAACCACCAGGGAGATACCAGCATGCTTTTTTTTCTGAAATCTGTGTCAATGATCACTTTCTGCGGCGTATTTGCCGTCCAGTTCTTATATTGCTTCAATCGTTTCATCTGTTTGTGGCCCTTCAGATAAAAGGCAAACAGGAGGACCATTTCCGCTGCTATACCGAAAGGAAGAAAGAAGAAATCCGATTGGGGCAATAGCAGTACATCCGCTATGAAACTGATGATGGCGACAATGCCTCCCCATAAAAGCACGTTATTCCTATACGTATCCCTAATTTTTTTGACTTCAGGATCGGCATATATTTGTTCGGGGATGCTTACACCGAAGCTTTCGGTTTTTCTGGTGATATAAGGCGTTAACGCAAAAATACCCAGCAAAGGAGCATATACAATGATAAACATCATCATTGTCATAAACAATTTCATGATTCATCGCCTCCAGCATTTTTTAATGTTAAAAATATTTCACTACATAGTTTGTTAAATGCTTCTTCTTTTATGCCTCTGCAAAAGGCTTCTATGATCATAGGCCTTAAACCGTCATCCAGATGTGAGAGATAGTCGTCGGTAACAGCAGGACTGCCGTTAGGATTTACCACCACCCCTTTTTGCCGGTGTACCAGGATAAAGCCGTCCTGTTTGAGCAGATTGTATGTCTTATTGACCGTGTGCATGTTGATGCCTAGGTCTTCCGCAAATTGCCTTACCGAAGGCAGGGAGTCACCGGGTTTGAGTCTGCCGGTTGCAATGCCTTCGATGATTTGTGTCTTTAATTGCAGGTATATGGGGATGTCAGATTGAAAGTCCAATCCTATCAACACCTTTTTCGCCTCCTCCACATATAATATATATCTGTTATAGTTATAGTATAACAGATATATATTATATGTCAATACTTTTAAAGGTATCTTTAATGTTTAGATCAAAATAATCAATAGATTAAATATAAATTCAATTTTAAAGTTGGGTATCTATATCCGTATAAATGCATATATTATATTTTTGTATCAGAATGAAGTAAATATCAAATAATATCTTTATATTGAAAGTGTAATATTTATAGACCATGGAGGGATGAATGTGAATCTGGTATCCGGTAACTTGCTTTGGACAAGTGTCAATCCTATACCCCATCAATATGCCTATTTGACAGAAGATATCGAATGCGATGTTGTGATAGTGGGGGCCGGCATTACGGGTGCAGCTTGTGCTTATTATTTTACGGAAGCGGGTATTCAAACGGTTCTGGTAGATAAGAATATTGTTGGATATGGTGCTACCAGTGCATCGACATCACTGCTGCAATACGAAGTTGACTATGATCTGCACCAGCTTCAAGGGATGATCGGTATGGACAATGGGGTGAAAAGTTTTAAGCTGTGCGAACAGGCCGTCTATGAGATTGAGAAAATTGTGAATAGGTTGGAAGACAAATGTGACTTTGAGCGCAAGGAATGCTTTTATTATACTACGGACAAAGCGCAGGTAAAGACCATGAAAAAAGAATACGGATTGCGCAAAGAATACGGCTTTGATGTAGAGTTTTTAGAAAAAAGGGCTGCCCGGGAAAGATTTTCATTTCCGGTGGAAGCAGGGATCTACTCGGGATTCGGTGCGGGGCAGATAGACCCTTACAGATTCGCCAATGCCCTTATTGCCCATTCGGTGAAAAAGGGTGCACGGGTTTTTGAAAACACCGAAATTATAAATATGCAGAATCAGGGCCCCGGTATCACGCTCACAACCCATAATCATAAAAAGATCAGCGCCAAAAAGGTTGTCATTGCTACGGGATTTGAGGCCCAGAAGCATATTAAAGAAAACATTTTGCAATTAAGCAGAACCTTTACATTGGCCACCAAGCCCGCACAAAAGTTTGAAGGGTGGCACCGCACCTGTTTGATTCGTGACAACAATACGCCCTATGTTTATTTGAGAACAACCGGAGACGGACGTATTATAATCGGAGGCGAAGACATTCCCATTGGCGGCAAGAACAGCAACATGGCGAAGGTTCATGATGTTGACGGGGTATTAGAAGAAAAGTATACGATGCTGACCAACAAGCTGCAAGCATTTTTCCCGGGCATACCCAATATAGAAATCGAGTTCAAATTCAATGGGCTATTCGGTGAATCTAAAGATGGGTTGCCCTATATCGGAGAATATGCGGATCTGCCGAATTGTTATTTTTCTTTGGGATACGGATCTAACGGCATTCTGTACAGTGTCTTGGGCGGTCGTCTGTTAAGAGATTTATATTTTGGACATGCGGCTCCCGAATTGGAACTTTTTCGTTTCGGGAGATAAAAAAGAAAAAAAAGAAAAAACCCCCTTGCATTTTTGATGCAGCGGTTATATAATAATGAATGTAATCCATTACAAATTATTGGGTTGTTAATATCTGTTATTTTTTTTGATCAAGCATGTAATCCGTTACATTGGAGGTGTGAAATGGCTACTATTCAAGATGTAGCTAAAAGGGCCGGTGTTTCTGTCGCTACTGTTTCCAGAGTATTGAATCATAGTTTGTCGGTGAGGGAAGATACAAGAAAAAAGGTGCAGGTTGCGATTAAAGACTTGAATTATCAGCCCAATTTATTAGGAAGAAATTTAAGGCGCTCCGAAACTAAAATGATCTTGGTACTGCTTCCTACAATTTCCAATACCTTTTATGTAAAAATTGTAAAGGGCATAGAGGAAGTGGGTCTTAGAAACGGATATAATATCATGCTGTGTGATACCGATTCGGATAAACAAAGAGAAGAAGTATATCTTGATCTTTTAAAAAATAAATTGATTGACGGCGCCATTTTTATGGCGACGGAGTTAAGCAAAGAAGAGCTTTCGGAAATAGGCAGATATTTTCCCATGATTCAGTGCTGCGAGTATAAGGAAGGGGCAGAGGTCTCTTATATTTCAATCGATAATTTTGCTGCGGCCTATAAGGCGGTGCAGCATTTAATAGAGCTGGGACATCAAAGAATAGGTATGATCAGCGGCACCAACCATTGCATTTCCACCTTTCAAAGAGAGGCCGGATATAAAAAAGCCCTTGAGGACGCAGGCATTGCCTTTGACGATGCCTTAATATTAAAAGGCGAATACGGCTTTAAAAGCGGTTTTAGGGCCGCCAAACAATTTCTTCACAGGGATAAAAGGCCTACCGCTATATTTGCAATGTCGGACATGATGGCCATAGGCGCCATGAAAGCGATCAAGGAAAGGGGATTGCAGATTCCCGACGATATGGCGGTGGTGGGTTTTGATAACATTAGGTTTTCGACAATGGTTGAGCCGCAGCTGACCACCATTTCACAGCCCCAATACGATATAGGCTGTATCGCGATGGATTTATTGTTGAAGCAAATGAAGGGAGAGTTGAAAGAGCCTCAGCATATTTTTGTGGAGCACGAATTAATTATTAGAAAATCAACATTTAAATAGTTTGAAGTGAGGAGAGGGGCATTTTAAGATAGGTGCTAATGCCCAAATGCCTGACGACGAACTAAATAAGGGAGGTCTTTATAATGGTAAATCAAAAGAAACTAAAGGTAGCAATTATCGGGTGTGGCGGTATTGCAAACGGCAAGCATATGCCGGCTCTTGTGAAGTTGGATACGGTAGAAATGGCGGCGTTCTGCGATGTCGTTGAAGAGCGGGCGGCAAAGGCTGCTAAAGAGTTTGGCACAGAAGGAGCAAAGGTGTATACGGATTATCAAGAGTTGTTGAGGGATGGTACCATTGATGTGGTCCATGTTTGTACACCGAACAAATCCCATGCCGATATTACGGTGAGCAGCCTTGAAGCGGGCAAACATGTAATGTGTGAAAAACCGATGGCAAAGACAGCCGCAGACGCACGCAGGATGCTTGAGGCGGCAAAGCGTACGGGCAAGAAATTGACAATCGGGTATCAGAACCGTTATCGAGATGATTCGCAATATTTGCACGCAGCTTGTGATAACGGCGACTTGGGTGAAGTTTATTTTGCAAAAGCCCATGCTATACGTCGACGTGCCGTGCCTACATGGGGTGTGTTTCTGAATGAGGAAGAACAGGGCGGCGGTCCGCTTATCGACATCGGTACCCACGCGTTGGATCTAACATTGTGGATGATGAACAATTACAAGCCTAAATATGTAGTAGGCAACGCTTACCGCAAGCTGGCCGACCAGAAGAACACAGGGAATGCCTGGGGAGACTGGGATCCGAAAAAATATACGGTAGAAGATTCCGCTTTCGGGTTTATCACCATGGAAAACGGTGCGACTGTTGTATTAGAGTCCAGTTGGGCGTTAAATACGCTCCAGGCCGGTGAAGCCATGACGACCTTGTGCGGAACAAAAGCAGGGGCCGATATGATGGACGGGCTTCGTATCAATGGTGCGAATTACGGGAAATTATATACGACGGTTCCCGCCTTGGATGCCAAAGGTGTAGATTTCTATGACGGTGATCAAGAAAGTGCGGGTGAAAGGGAAGCCCGACTTTGGATTGAATGTGTACTGAATGATACGGAGCCGGTGGTCAAACCGGAAGAAGCATTGGTTGTTACGGAGATTTTGGAAGCCATTTATGAATCGGCACAGACCGGAAAGCCGGTGTATCTGCACAAATAGAGACAGCAAACGCTAAAACGATTCATCTATTTGAACAAGCAGCGACGGTTTTGCGTTTTTTGTTCAGATATAAATGCCGTTGCAGCGTTAGCCCTCTGTCATGAGGTGCATAAAGGGTAAAGGATGTATTGTATTTCAATAACGATGAAGGGGGACTTTATTGATGAATATTCCGGTTGCATTACAATTATATACATTGCGGGAAGAGACGGAAAAGGATTTTATAGGTACTTTGGAAAAAGTAGCGGCAATCGGCTACCAAGGCGTAGAGTTTGCAGGGTATGGCGGTTTAAGTGCCTCGGAATTAAAGGCTTGTCTGGACAGATTGGGTTTGAAGGCTGCTGGGTCCCATGTATCAATGGACCAGCTTACCAGCAATCTTGATGAAGTCATTGCATTTAACAAGGCAATTGGTAATGCCTACATTATATGCCCGTGGGCAGAATTCGAGACCAAAGAAGATTATATCAATACAGCGAAAAAGTTTAATGAAATCGGTCAAAGGTGCAATGAAAACGGCCTGATATTTTGTTATCATAACCATGACCACGAATTTGACGTTGTAGACGGGAATTACGGCCTTGATATTCTTTATGGGGAAAGTGCCGAAAACCTGGTAAAAGCGGAGATAGATACCTATTGGGTACAATATGCCGGTGTGGACCCGGTGGGATATATCAAACAGTACAGGGGCCGATGTCCGCTGATTCACCTGAAAGACATGGAAGCAGGAGAGAAAAAAGATTATGCCGAAATAGGCAATGGCGTCATGGATATAAAAGCAATTGTGGATGCAGCCAAAGAAAACGGTGCAAAATGGTTGGTTGTAGAACAAGATGAGTGTAAACGGCAGCCGTTAGAAAGTGTCACCATTAGTTTCGAAAATTTAAAAAAAATGCTTTAAATCGGAGAGGAGCGGATTTTGATGAAGCTGGGGGTATTAACAGTATTATTTGGCAGCAAAAGTTTGGAAGAGACATTAAAGTATCTGAGCGGATTGGGTGTGCAGGCCGTAGAGATAGGGACAGGAGGGTTCCCCGGTAATGCCCATGCAAATACCGACGAACTGTTGGCAGACGAAAGTAAAATCACAGCCTTTAAGGAGCTTGTGCAGAAGTACGATATGGAAATTAGTGCATTAAGCTGTCATGGCAATCCGGTACATCCGCAGAAGCAAATAGCGGAGAAATTCCATAAGGATTTTGAAAAAACGGTTCTATTAGCTGAGAAATTAGGCATTAACAGGGTGATCAGTTTTTCCGGAT
>JAKSBV010000364.1 GCA_022360955.1 Bacillota bacterium | reverse complement strand
TGATGCCAAAAAACATAGCGTGAAAGGCTCGTTGTCAAGAGAACCGTGGAATAAATGCGAAATACTTATATGCGCTACTGGAATCGTGATTTTGTATAAAACGGTATGTTGATTTCCATGTACCAGACATGCGATGGATTTTATGCCGGAATACTCATTTTTCAATAAGACACGAGAGAAATGAGAGAAAATGATTGATGCTCTTCATAGACCTTGTGCTGGCGCTTGTAAAAAAAACAAGAACATATCACAATCGTGGCATCATATTCTTAAAATATTATTTAACAGGAGGGGGTAAAATGCTTAGCTTCAAACAGAAGATCATACTGATGATCGGATTGATAAGGCGACAATTTGTTCATCAATTTGTCAATGAACCGAAAAGAGTGATAAACGCATTATTTGTGCGCCGACTTGTAAAAACTATTTTACGGACAGTGGGGAGATTACTGCGGGATAGCATTCAATTTAGAGCTGTGCTAAAAATAGGAATATTAACAATATTTTTAACCCTTGTTCCGTTGGTCAATGTTTTTGCGTCAACTACCTACGATTTTAGCAGCTTTACATCTATTAGCGAATGGGATTTTAGTGGGATGGGTATCAGTGGTTCTACTACCATTGGTGATTTGACAGTCAATGGTCATAGTGAGGGGTTTAATATTAGTGTCAGTTCTTCCGATATGCATTCTCTGACAATAAATGACAATAGCGCGGATAGAGTATTGGCTCTTGGTGGTGGCGGCTGGGGGGGGGCAGGGCGTCCAAGATATGTTGAATTTGAAAAAACGGATGGCAGTCCGTTTACGCCGGTATCGGTTGATGTTGAGTTTCGTACTTACCGTCAGAATGCTAGTCTGCCAACAGCACCTTATTCGGACAGTCTCTCAATATACGGTTATGATGACTTGGGAAATCAGGTAGGTTATATCAAATTTTCACCGGTATATGATCAAGACTATCTATATCTTGATTTTTCCAATATATCGGTGAGCAGCTATACAAGAAATAACGGATTTTATAGCAGCGCCCCTTCTTTAACCTCAACGGGTTCATTTTCAAACATTTATAAAATCAGATTCAAGCTAGAAGCAAATTATTTGTATTTAGATGACTTAGTACTTGCAACGCCTTCTTCCAATGAAGCGCCTACTTTAAACATAAACACAGGATTAACGGTAGATGAAGGAGATACGGGCAATATTACGGCAGCTGAACTTGACTACGACGATGACAGTGATTCCGGTTCTAATATTATATATACAATCAAAACAGCTCCCTCAAATGGTACGGTATTTGTTGATGCGAATACTAACGATGCTTATGATGACGGAGAAGCTTTAGAATCGGGTCATACCTTTACGGAACAGGACATATTAGATGGCAATCTCTTTTTTCAACATGACGGTAGTGAAACGACTGCCGATAGTTTTGTCTTTACGGCAAAAGATAGTGAGGGCGCCGAAACATCCGATCAAACATTTAATGTGGCTGTTAATGCAGCGCCTACGGTATCTGCAATTACAAGGGTAGATTCAAGTCCTACAAATGCAGACACAGTAGATTTTAATGTAGTGTTTAGTGAAAGTGTTACCGGTGTGGATACTTCTGATTTCAGTATTGCGGCAACCGGCACGGCCGGTGGTTCGGTATCAAGTGTTGCGGGAAGCGGGGATACTTACACCATTACCATAGATAGTGTTGCGGGAGATGGTACTATTTGGCTTGACTTGAATGATAATGATTCCATAACCGGTAATAGCTTATCCGTTCCACTTGGTGGTGCCGGTACATCAGGCAATAATGACGGGAGCTACAGTGGGAGCGAGACATATACAATTGATAATACGGCACCAATGCTTCATTCAACTACACCGGCAGATAATGCGACAGGGATAGACGGCAGTGCAAATTTAGCAGCTGCATTCAATGAAGATATTGCAACAGGCAGCGGTAATATCATGATATACAAATCAGGTGGGACCGTTGTTGAGAGCCTTAACATTGCAACAGGTGTCGGAACGGGCGGCGGAAGTGTTTCGGTTGCAGGAGATACTTTAACAATCAATCCGGGAGCGGATTTACAGAATGGAATGTCTTATTATATTAATATACCAAATACTGCTATAACCGATGGTGTCGGAAACAATTATGACGGCATATCGGATACGGCATCATGGTCATTTGCAATTAGGCCGTTTGTTGAATTAAGTGTTGACAATACTTCTATCAGTGAAGATGGAGGTGTGGCGACCTTTACAGTTACGCTTAAAGATGCGGACGGAAATGATTTTACTGCGACCGATAACGTAACCGTTAATCTTGGATTTAGCGGAACAGCCACAGGCAGCGGAACCGATTATACATCCAGCACTGCAAGTGTTTTAATTTTGACAGGCCATTCCTCGGATACATTTACCGTAACAGGTGTTGGAGACGGAAGTGGTGACAATAGTGAAACAGTTATTGTAGATATTGATAATGTGATCAATGCGGTAGAAAGCGGGACACAGCAGCATACAATTACATTGACCGAAAACCAGGCGCCGCAATGGGGAGGCAGCTTTACAACCGATGGCACTGCGGACGATAATGCTACGGCCAATCCCTTTGGCAGTCTTACTGTCAGCGATATTGACGGGGATAACGTAAGTGTGAACATTACATATACGGGAGCAAACGGTCTGCTTTCAAGTCCATCAGGAGGGTTAACCCAAAATGGAAGCGGGGACTATACCTTGGATTCAGGGGCCGCAGCAGATATTACTGCAAAATTACAGGCACTTGTCTTTAGCCCTACGGAAAACCAGGCAGCTCCGGGTGAGACGGTAATAACAACATTTACCCTTATACCTTATGATGGCATTAACGGCGGACCATCTGATAGTACAACGCAAATTACTACCGTATCTATTAATGATGCGCCAACAGATATCGATTTGTCTTCGTCAAATATTGCAGAAAACAGTCCCGTCGGAACACCGATAGGCACATTGAGCGCAACTGACGCGGACACTGGGGATACTGCATCGTTTGCGTTGGTAAGTGGAACAGGTGATACGGATAATGGCCGTTTTAGGATAGAAGGGACTACATTAAAGACTTCGGAAAGCCTTGATTATGAAACCAAACCAAGCTGCAGCATAAGGATCAGGGTAACGGACGGAGGAACGGATACATACGAGGAAGTATTCACAATAAGTGTGACAGATGTAAATGAGGCCCCGACAGGCATAACGTTGAGTAATAGCAGTGTATTAGAAAACAGTCCCGTCGGAACAGCGATAGGGACACTGAACGCAATTGATGTGGACACTGATGATACTGCGTCGTTTACGTTGGTAAATGGAACAGGAGATACGGATAATGGCCGTTTTACGATAGAAGGGACTACATTAAAGACGCTGGAAAGCCTTGATTATGAAACCAAACCAAGCTGCAGTATAAGGATCAGGGTAACGGACGGAGGAACAAATACATATGAAGAAGTATTCACAATAAGTGTAACAGATGTAAATGAGGCCCCAACAGGGGGAAGTATCAGTATAAACAATGGCGATACATATACAAATACACCGACAGTGACACTGATATTATCGGCAGCTAACGCTGATGAGATGATGATAAGTGAAAGCAGTGACTTTGAAGGGGCAAGCTATGAAGCGTATAATACAAGTAAAATCTTTACTTTAACTGGTGAAGACGGCGTAAAGACCGTATATGTGAAATATAGAGAACAGGCCAGTGGTGATGAGAGCGAAGTGATCAGTGCCGCAATAGCATTGGATACTGCAGCACCAAATGTAACCCTGTCAAGCACTGAGCCAAGTCCGACAAACAAGGCTGCAATACTTGTAACCATAACCTTCAACGAAAATGTAACAGGATTTAATGTAGACGATATAATCGTCGGAAACGGAAGTGCCGGAAACTTTAATGCGGTAAGTGAAAAAGAATATAGTGCAGAGATAACACCGGCAACAGATGGCGCGGTGACTGTAGATGTCGGTGCAGGGGCAGCACAGGACGCGGCAGCAAACACAAACGCTGCGGCTGTCCGGTTGAATCTAATCTATGATGTGACCAAGCCCGTCATTTTACTAAACGGACAAGAAAAAAACTATGTGGAACTTGGAAGTACATATGCCGACGCAGGTGCAACAGCAGCTGATAACCATGATGGAGATATCTCGGGAAGTATTGTTGCAGATAATCCTGTAAATGCCGGTGCTGTCGGAGAGTACACCGTATCCTTCCATGTAACGGATACGGCCGGAAACGATGCACAGACAGTAAGAAGAACCGTTTATGTGCGGGATACTACCGTTCCCGCCGTTCAAATATCCGGAAACCCGACTGTTTGGCAAAACACAGATGCCAATATCACTATAGATGTATCTGACCTGTCCGCTATACATACGGTGAAATGGGAATATGGACAACAAGACACATCCTATTTTTCTGCAAACGGGAATACATTAACAGCACCGTACGGTATAACGGCAACGGCCAACAACACCTATACGGTTTATGCAAAGGATGTTTACGATAATGAAAGCATTCTGGCATTTGAAGTTGCCAAAATTGATAAGGCAGTGCCTACAGCACCTTCCTTGATTAGAACACCCGATAAGGATTATCATAACAACGATTATACTATTGCGTTAATACCAGGAAGTGATGCACAATCGACGGTATCCGAAAGTGTTTACAGAATAGAACATGGGGGCATTCTTTCAAGCTGGACCACATATGCCGGAGAGATAACCGTTACCGATGAAGGGACTACCAGGATAGAGGCAAAAACCATCGATATTGCAGGAAACGAAAGCAGCGTGGCGAGTACGGAAATATATATTGAGAAGGAATTGGAGCTGCTGCCCCAAATCGTTATTGATCGTGAGAGCAGCCATATTGGCCCGGAATATGAATATTACAATGATACAATAGAAGTGGATTTCGTAATGCTGAATATAAATAGCCAGACGATAAGTGAGTCGGTCTACAGCCATGTGTATTATTCCCTGGAAGGGTCAATGCATTTGAGCTGGAGTGAATACGAAAAAAAATTGACGATTCCTCCCGGACAAACAACAATCAGAGCAAAAATTAAGGATGTTTTTGGAAATGAAAGCGCTGAAATGGTAAAGAAAGTATATATTGATACAGTTAGGCCCAAAGCGCCCGATATTACGGTCCAACCGGATTCCGGCATAAGCAATAACATGCTGGTGGTATCTATTGCACCGGGAACAGATTCAGATTCGGGTGTAAAGGAAATACAATATATGCTTACGGGTGCTCAAGCAGCCGAAAATGCTCAACCATTGGATGATTGGAGGTCGTACGGCGAAGAGATCAAGATAACGGCAGTAGGGAAGACCACCGTTATGGCAAAGACTATTGACATGGCCGGCAATGAAAGCGAACAGACCGAAATTACGGTGACCATTGAAACAGACAATCCTACAGGAACAATAAGCTACAGCACGACAGACTGGACAGCAAATACAGTAACAGTTACATTGACACCCGATGAGCCGGTAACGGTGACAAATAATGGCGGGCAATTGACCTATACATTTACTGAAAATGGAGCGTTTACCTTTGAGTATGTAGATGCAGCCGGAAACACAGGTACAAGTACGGCGGTCGTTAATCATATTGATAAGACACCACCTGCTCAACCTGAAATTACCAGCAGCCCAAATACAAGCGCATATACCGGAAACTACATCATAACCATTAGTGACGGTGAGGAGTTGGCATCCGGTGTGAAAGAAACACTATATACGCTTTCCGGTGCAGAGAATAAAGACTGGACGAAATATACGGGAGCATTTTCAATTTCCCGCATAGGTACAACAACCATTTCAGCCAAAACAGCAGATAATGCAGGCAATGAAAGTGAGGTAGCCGATCTTACCGTGAGGGTAAAAAGTCAAGGATCTGCTTCGACCCCAAAGCCGGCCCCAAAACCGGAAATTAAAGTAACCGGTGACGACCTGCCGGAGCAAGATGATACGGGTGATGTGAAGGTGGGTATACTGGCAGATGGAGATAAGAAAGATAATACGGCTAAAGCCAAAGTTGAAACGGTAGAAGGAAAAATTGCCGTAACGGTAGAGGTTGATACAGAAGCAACCCTTGCTAAGCTTGAGGAAAATACTAAGAAAGTAACCATACCGGTTCAGGGAAAGGTTGATACTTTTACCGGAGAATTTGACGGGCTTTTGATACAAACAATTAGCGCAGCAGCCGATGCATCTATTGAAATCAAAACGGATCATGCATCATATGATTTGCCTGTTTCTGTAATCAGTATGGAGGAGATTAAGAGAGAGTATAATCAACAGCTTAAGGAAGAACCGAACGCAGCAACCGATCATGATATTGCCTTTGAGGATATAAAATTTAACATAACAATAGAAAATCCAAATGATAATATTGTAAAAGTTGTTGAGGATACTGCAAATAAAGGTGGATTTGCCATAGTAGCACCACCGGTAGAGTTCAAGGTAATGGTCAAAATTAAGGATACGTTATCAAGTAATAATGATGACCAATCAACCGATACCGGTGAGGAAAAATCAATAGAACTTAAGAAGTTTACATCATATGTACAAAGAACAATAGCGATCCCGGATGATGTGGACCCGGATAAGATTACTACCGGAATAATCCTTGAAAAGGATGGTACAATTCGCCACGTGCCGACAAAAGTAATGATTGTTGACGGGAAGTATTATGCAAAGATTAATAGCTTAACCAACAGCATCTACTCGGTAGTGTGGCATCCAAAGGAATTTGCCGATGTTGAAAACCACTGGTCAAAAGTGTTTGTGAATGAGATGGGTTCAAGAATGGTAGTATATGGGGTAGACAAAGACACATATGCACCGGATAGAAATGTATCCCGTGGAGAGTTTGCAGCCATATTGGTAAGAGCACTTGGGCTGACTGATAAAGGCGGAGAGCGTGTATTCCCGGACGTGAAAAGGACTGATTGGGAGTTTGGCGCAGTTTATACAGCGTATGAATACGGATTGGTTAACGGTTATAATGATGGGATGTTCAGACCGGATGATGAAATAACCCGCGAAAAAGCCATGGTGATGGTGGCAAGAGCGATGCAGATTGCAAAGCTTAAGACTGGAGTAACGGAAGAAGAAAAGCTAGCCCTGTTATCACAATTTGACGATAGGGACAAGGTGAGTGAGTGGGCAGAAGACAGTGTTGCCGCAGTCATCAAATATAATATTGTCAATGGGCACAATGGACTGTTAAGACCGGACGAACACATCAGCCGGGCAGAAACAGCGGCTATGGTTATGCGTATGCTGGAAAAAGCGGAGTTGATTTAGCAAAAGTTCTAATGATCATGATGTTATCCAGGAGACCGGCACAGGCCGGTCTCTTTCCGATCTGCAGAGATGAATGAGAATCTGATGCAAAGAAAAGACCGATTGTCTCAAAATGATAGGGACAGGTACATTGATTTATGCTATTTGCCGATAGCAACTGATTTACTTAATCAACGTACCTGTTCCTTTGATTTGTGAAAAAATTTTTTTGTC
>JAKSBV010000330.1 GCA_022360955.1 Bacillota bacterium | reverse complement strand
TGGAGGACAAACGGCGATTAAGCTTACCAAAACCTTAAAGGAGCTGGGCGTTCGGATATTGGGGACTTCGGCAGAAAATATTGATGCGGCAGAAGACAGAGAAAAATTTGATGGGATATTAGAGCAATGTGATATTCCCAGACCGGCAGGGAAAACGGTTTTCACCTTGGATCAAGCGTTAAAGGCTGCGGAAGAACTGGGATATCCCGTGTTGGTAAGACCCTCTTATGTCTTGGGCGGACAGGGCATGGAAATTGCGTTTAGTGAGAATGATGTGATTGAATTTATGGAAATCATTAACCGGGTGAAGCAAGAGCATCCTATCCTGATTGACAAATATATGATGGGCAAGGAAATAGAAGTGGACGCCATTTGTGACGGTGAAGATATATTGATTCCCGGCATTATGGAGCATCTGGAAAGAGCGGGCGTCCATTCCGGTGACAGTATATCCGTATATCCGACCCAGACCATCGAACAAAAATATAAAGATGTCATTGTGGACTATACGCAAAAGTTGGCAAAAGCCTTGAAGGTTGTCGGATTGATTAATATCCAATTCGTATTATATAATGAGCAGGTATATGTGATAGAAGTAAATCCCCGTTCCAGCAGAACAGTACCTTATATCAGCAAGGTGACCAACGTACCGATGGTCAACCTGGCGACCAAAGCGGTGCTGGGCAAAAAATTAAAAGAAATGGGATTCGGTACGGGATTGTATCCGGAAGGCAAATATGTAGCTGTCAAAGTACCGGTATTCTCCTTTGAAAAGCTGCACGACGTGGATATCAGCCTTGGGCCTGAAATGAAATCAACGGGAGAAGTACTGGGGATATCGGAAAGCTTTGATGAGGCATTATACAAGGGCTTGATCGGTGCAGGGGTTAACATTCCGGCCTCGGGCAATGTGCTGTTGACGGTAAGGGATACGGACAAGCAGGAAGTGATTGCAATTGCCCAGGACTTGGAGAAGCTTGGCTTTAAATTGTATGCAACGGGTAATACGGCCCATAGGCTGCATCAGAACTATGTGGCTACCAGTGCGGTGAAAAAGATCGGAGAAGGCAAGCCCGATATACTTGATCTTATACAATCGGGAAAAATCAATTTGGTCATCAATACCCCTACCCGTGGCAGACAGCCTAAAAGAGACGGCTTTAAAATACGAAGAAAATCCGTAGAACAATCGATCCCATGCTTGACCTCACTGGATACCGCAAGAGCGGTTATTGCCGGCTTAAAGCTGGATAAAGAGGAAAGAGACTTGGAAATGATTGATATAACGGAGGTTTAGTTTGGAGCGGGGCGTGGGGAGAAATCAGTATTCCTGGCGCCCGGCTTTAAGACTTCTGCAAAGGAGTGAATGAGTATTGTTTAAGCAGACGTATAGTTGCAGGATCAATGATAAAAAAGAAATTGCGCCCGGTATTGTCGAGATGAAAGCAGGGAGCAGGGAAATCGTCGAGCAGGCCAAGCCGGGACAATTTCTAAATATAAAATGCTGTGATGGGATGAATGCCCTTTTGAGAAGGCCCATTAGTATATGTGATACGGATCGTGAAAGGCAGGAAGTGCGATTCATCTTCCAGATCAAGGGTGAGGGGACGAAATTGCTGGCAGCTAAGAGCGTGGGGGATTATATCGATATCCTGGGACCGCTGGGCACCCCCTTCAATCTGGAGCAGAAGTTCTCTAAACCTTTGCTGGTAGGCGGCGGAATCGGCGTATTTCCGCTGTTAATGCTGGCAAAACAGTTTGCTCCCGAAAACACAGGTGTATATCTGGGGTTCAGGAATAAAGAAGCGGTTGTGCTGGAAGATGAATTTAGTCGGGTATGTTCGGAATTAAGCGTTGCAACCGATGATGGCAGCTATGGCATGAAAGGCTATGTAACCCAGCTTTTGGCGGAACGATCAAAGCAGGGCACAACGGATGTCGTGTATGCCTGCGGCCCGGAGCCTATGTTGAAGCTGGTACAGAAAATATGCGGTACCTATGCTGTTCCCTGCCAACTGTCCTTGGAGCAGCGAATGGGGTGCGGCATAGGCGCCTGTCTGGTG
>JAKSBV010000271.1 GCA_022360955.1 Bacillota bacterium | reverse complement strand
ATTCCTCCTGCGCTGCTTTAATACAGTTTTGCACCAGCTTTTTAAAGTCATCTAAATTCTTTTTATTAATATAAAGCTGCCTTGGATTCGCTCTGCCTTCATATGCCACCGCACAGGCTTCCACCCATAAAAGTCCTGCTCCCCCTCTTGCAAAGCGATCGTATCTACGGAACATCAGCTCATCCGGTCTTCCGTCCAACATGCCATCACATCCTTCCATCGGATGTATCGCAAGTCGATTGGAGATGATCGTATTCCCAATCTGAACAGGCCGCTTGAGAATGTCTAAATTTTCTGAAATCGGGATGTTCAGCCCCTTCGAAGCAACATCCTGCCTTAAATCCTCCAGTGATAAATATTGAAACTTTTTATGTTCTGACATTTCAATCCTCCCATTATTCACAGTAATTACATTCTCTGCTTGTACCACAGCGACTCCTCATATTTCCCTTGTACAATTGTCCTTATGGGTGTATATCTATATCTCAGACTATTCAATTCATCCCTTTTTACAGGCTAATACTTCGTCAATAAATTGTGAGCGGGACATAGCCCTATTGTTTTTGGTTTTGGGACTAATCAAATACAGGTACTCTTTTGCTCTTGTCATGCCGACATAAAAAAGCCTTCTCTCTTCTTCGAGCATTGTCCCCTCCCCATTGTTCATGTCTTCAATACAGCGTATCCCGGGAAATTCTTCGTTGATTAAATCCACCATCAGCACACAGTCATATTCCAAGCCTTTTGAAGCGTGCAGTGTGGACAACGTGATACCCGGACCACAGGATGCCGATTGGCCATTGCGAAAGATATCTTCAAGGGCAGCTAGCCGTCCCAGAAAAGCAATAATACTTGAACAGCCACGGGCAATCGTTTTTAAGATGCCGAACAGGTTGTACAAATATTCCGCCGATACACCGGGCGAATGTCTATACTCCTTTACCGCTTCAAAATAACAGAATACTTCTTCAATGTATCTCAATGCTTTGACAGGAGACATTTTGGACATACGTCTAAATTCCCTTTTAATATCACCGATTTTTTGCTTCTGAAACGGCTGCAACTCATGATAAGTTAGAATACCATCAATGACGGAAAGCCTGTAAGCCGAACATAAGGCATGTTCGACCATCTCTTTGGATAAAAACCGATTCATTTTGAAGCAAATCCGCGTAAATGCGTCGGTATCCTTCTGATCCAGCGCAAATTTCAAGAACGCAACCATATCTTGCACAAACCAATGACGAAAAAAGCATACCTTATTTTGTTTGATACTGAATGGAATGTCGTTACCTAGGAGCATATCTGCAATCGCAACAGAAGACAAATTATTTCTGTAGAGAATGGCAATATCCTCCGCTTTTTTCCTTGTCATCTTTTTGATTGTTTTAACAATACATTTTAACTGTTCATATTCATCCTTCGCTTGAATGACGACAGGGTCCCGTTTATGATCACGGCTTGTCCGATGATTTTTATCAAACCTTTTAAGATTATATTTGATCAGTTTACTGCTTAATTCTACAATATTTCTTGTGGAACGGTAGTTCTGTTCCAGGTAGTATAATGCACAATTGGGAAAATCCTTTTCGATCGTCAGAATATAATCGGGCTCTGCTCCCCTAAAGCCGTATATGCTTTGGTCGTCATCTGCCACAATGAACAAATTGTTGCAGGGCCCTGCAAGCAATTTGACAATCTCAAACTGGATGCCGGAAAGGTCTTGTCCTTCGTCAACTTGAATGTACGGATACTGCCTTCTATAGGCCGTAAGCATATCAGGACACTTTAAAAGAATATGATAGGCATAGGTCAGCATATCATCAAAATCAATCAACAATTTTGTCTTCTTATATTGATCATAGGCTTTATAAATCGAGGGAAAATTTTTAGTACGATAGGGATATTGATCAAAATCTTTAAGCATTTTGTTTTTTGCAACACTGATTTCATTCATTAACTCTTCCAACTCGTCATTGGAGATTGAGGCCTTATTCGTCTCCCTGTAAATATGCTTTAAGATGTCCTGCCTGCTGCCGGCACCCCTGTCATTTCCTTCAATGCGCACCAGCATTCTGCGCTGTCTGATTTCATAATCTTTCACAACACCATTACAAAAACTATGTAAGGTTGAAAAACGTATTTTATGCCGATCCTTCTCTTTCAAAAATTGATTGCACCGTTCTTCCATCTCCAGCTGCGCCGCTTTATTAAATGTCATAGACAAAATACTTTGCGGACTTATCCCGACTTCCGAGATAAGATAGGCCAGTCTGGACATGAGTACGGTCGTCTTGCCCGATCCCGGTCCTGCCAATACCAAGGCCGGTCCATGAACATGATGCATGGCTCTTTGCTGTTGCTGATCCAGATTCATCTTTCGTTATGCCTCACCCTTCTATTCATTTTCCTTATCTTTAGAAATATCTTTTTGATTCTTTTCAAAAATGCGTGTGTTTTTGTTTAAAAATTTTTGAATCAATCTGGCAAAAATAGACTCTTGCTGGTGCCTCACATACATATATCCGATAACCGATGCAAAAAGCGCTCCCAACGTATCCACAATTAAATCCCACATCGTGTCGACCAAGCCGCATTTTTGCATATTGAATCCAAAAAGAGAGTCCATGGCAAATTCGTAAATCTCCCATAAGGTCCCAACGGTGATGGCAAAGGTGAATGAAAAGAGGGCAATATAAAACGGACTTAATATAACATTAATTCTCTTTTCCCTGTTTAAGACATAGGTTAAGAGGAATCCGATAAAACCCAGTATGATTCCCGAGTAAGTGTGGAGCATAAGGTCCCACCACCAGAACTTCTCGTAATATTGATTCAGTTCACCCAAATATATTGAGGCAAAAATAAATAGCAGAATAGTTATTTGAAAGCTTGGAGGCAAATAAATATGATTGTTGCGTGCCAAAAAAGAAGGAAAAAAGGTAAATATAAATGTCATGGCTGCAATAAAAAGATTAAACCAATCGTGGGTAGCAATGCTCATAATCACTGCGACCATTAAAAGTACACGGATAGAATTGGCCACAATTGTTTCTATTTTGTATTTCTTAAATTTTATAAGCTTCATGGTATCTCCCCAATCCACACATTGATTTCAACTAACCCTTTTCAATTCTTTTCCTATATTTCTAATATATTCGCTATCCCCCCAAAGCATTCCGATTAAAAGCAAAGTATATAACTTTTTTATATTGGCGGCATCCTATTCATCCCCACTCTTGTATATCAATCCTTTACCCTGTCATTGCTCGTATATGATTTTATCACAAATCATTTTAATTAAATACATCTGACAGTATTTTTTAATTTTATTCCATCATACATTTTCTAACATGAACAATTTCCATGCCCGAAATATTTATAATTCATAAGCGATACCTCTTTCCCCGATTTTGCCCAAGGGATACCTATTTGGTTCGGCAATTTTTCCAATTGAAAGCATTGTAAAAATATATCTTCCAATCCGTTCACATAGGTTAATTTATCACCATTTTCGCGATCATATTTGTATTTGATCACGCTTTGCGGGAATTCGGCAATATCCGGCACGGATTCTTGCATTCCGTTTACGCACAACACCTGGGAGGATGCAGTTTCTATAGTGCAAGGCAGCGTGCCGCCATTTCTTACCGCCTTTATCGCCGCCCAAAGTTTATTGATATGACCGATATTGGGATCACCATAGTCTATCATGTTGCCGTCTTGCATGCGTGCAATAATATTTTTATCTTCAAATGTATTATAAGAGACAGTACCTCTTTCAAATGTAAATTTGAATACGGGCTCGTGTTCTTGTGATACTGCGTGACTTGCATAGAACAAGATTTCTACTTCTTTTTCGGTCATTACCCTTGCGGCAACGGTGTCAAAATTTTCTATTGGATTTGCTTTATATAATTCGGCCTGTACCGCTGTAGGTTTTGCGCTACGATTCATTTCATTTCCCAACAAAAAGAACATATTATGTAAGTAGTGCGCCGCTGCGTTGTTCGCAACACTGTCAAGGACCCACTGTCCATTACAATCTTTCTTTTTTCCGGACCAATTATTTCTATTGAAATAGCGATGCGAACGCGGCCACAGCACCAAAGCTTTCATAGCCTTTGCTTCACCGAATACGCCACTCATAATATCATGCTTCAGACTTAAAATGGCATCATTATATGACCATTGAAACCCTACAGCAACAAATTTACCGGTTTTCTTAGAAAACTCTATAAGCTTCTTTGCATCTTGGATTGTAGCGGTAATCGGTTTTTCACAAAGTACATTTGATTCGTATTTCAAAGCGGTATAAGTCTGTATCGCATGATATTGAATTGGAGAAGATATTACGGCAAGATCGGCATCCGATTGTGCATAAAACTCTTCCATTGAAGAATATACCGGTATATTGCGTCTGATTACTTCATCATACCTTGAATAATTTTCCGGGACAGGATCTACAATGCCTGCAATTACAAAAGCTTCTTCCACGTCATTATCCAACAATGCATCCATATAACTACTTCCGTAGCCGCCTATCGCGACTAAAAGAATAGATATTTTTTTCACGATGCTTCTCCCCTCAATCTTATTTTGTTTCCGATTCTTTTACACGATTACTTTTTTTAAGTAAAATATACCATTCTCTTTTCATCCGCAGATAACCTCGCTTTAAGGCACGCATCTGTGACTGCAAATGCATCTGCTGCGCTGATCATGCATTGCCCGGTGCCTTGCACATGTCTTAAAAAGTCAACAAAAATATTCTCTTCCTTTTGTAACGAAAGTGCTTGTATTCCTTCGGCTTCACTGTTGATTAGATAAACGTTCTGATCTCTAATTTCAATAACCCCGCTCGTTCCTGCAATTCGAATGCGGTCATCGTCATGAGAAGGAGCATTATGAGGACGCAGATAATCGATATTTACAGAACCGAATACCTCATTGGAAAATGTAAAATGGCAAAGAGCCGAAACCTCAAGATCGCCATGATTGTGATTATATTGCGCGGAATGGGAGGCATAAACCGATTCAAATTTTTCTCCGCTAAACCAGTAAAGCCAATCAATCGCATGGCTTCCAACCCACGGAATGGTTCCACCGTACATTTTTCGATTTCGAAAATGGTTGCCGCGCAAGCCTAACTTATAGGATTTTTGTGCATTCATCACTCGTATCTTTCCGATAGCACCGGCCCTCACAGCTTTCCAAGCCGTTAAAAACCATGGTGTATACCGTATGCCAAACATAGCCGATAGGCAAACACCGGCACCTTTAAATGCGTTTTTCACTGTTTCTAAGTCTTCAAAGGTCGTCGCAACAGGCTTTTCGGCAAATACATGTATTCCCCTTTCAAGAGCAGCCAGCGTAACTTTGGCATGATCTCCAAAATAACAGGCGACAACTGCTATATCAGGCTTTAATGTATCAAGCATTCTCTTGTAGTCATCAAATTTTTGAGGTGCATGCCCTTTGCTCACCACATCCTTACAGAGCTTCCGGACATCCTCTTCTGCCGAACCGGGAGCAATCCCCACAATTTTCACATCGCTGCCTGCATCAATTCCATCCAGTACATAATTGCAATGTCCGGTCGACCCAATCATACAAACTTTCATAATGAACTGCCCTCCTCATTCTATTGCTTCACAGTTATTATTTTCTGCAATCCGGTTTTTTCAACAAATCGTCCATAACGAAACACCCATCCTGTGCCAAATTGTATTCGGTACGGTACTTCATCCTTTCTTCTGCAAAGGTTTGTACATACGATTGTGTGTTAGTTATATATGTTCTGCATTCACTAAAAAATCCTTCAAGGACTTAGCATGCTTTTGATTTTAATTGGATTTTATGGTGTAGAACGACCTAAAAAAGCCCGAAGATAAATCTATCTTCAGGCTTCCGTAGTTTAATGGGATTAGATTACCGTAATGTTTTCAGCTTGAGGACCTTTAGCGCCATCAACAACGTCAAAAGATACTTTTTCGCCTTCTTCCAAAGTCTTGAATCCTTCTTTGTTGATTTGTGAGAAGTGAGCGAATACATCGTTTCCTTCTTCCGTAGTGATGAATCCGAATCCTTTGTCCGCGTTAAACCATTTTACCGTACCAGTCATGTTTTCTTTACCTCCGAAATTTTTATTTCCTTTAATTCTTTGTAAAAGTAAATCATGAATAAAAATTTCGAAATCTATGTAGGCGAGCCTGATTCATTTTAGATCATTCGAAAAATTTTCATATACTAAATCATTTACTTCCGAATTAAGGTTCGATATCATTATACACCATTTTAAAAATAGTGCAAGGGGTTTTTCACTGCTTTTATGAATTATTTTAAATATATATGTATAAAAGTCCGGTTGAATTAACCTTTTAGGCCGCTTGTACTAATACCTTCCACAAGATACTTCTGGAATATGACAAATATCGAAAATACAGGAACCAGCGATAATACCGACATAGCGAACATGGCACCCCAATTCGTAACGGCAGCCGGGTCTGAAAACATTTTAAGGGCCAATGATATAGGATACAACTTAGTCTTCTGCAAATACAGCAAAGGTCCCAAAAAATCTTCCCACTTCCAGTAAAAAGAGAAAATTGCCGAGGTGATCAACGCCGGTATAATCAGGGGTAAAATAATGACAAAGAATATTCGGTATTTCCCGCAGCCGTCAATCTTTGCCGATTGATCCAGCTCTGTAGGAATCCCCTGTATAAACTGCATAATCATAAAGATGAAAAACGGCATCCCAAAATAGGAAGGTACAATAAGCGGCTTAAAGGAATTTAACCATCCCAGCTTATTGAACAAAATATATTGGGGGATAATGAGTACCTGAGCCGGCAGCATCAAAGTAGCAATCATACAGACAAACCAAAATTTTCTTCCCTTAAACTTGATTCTGGAAAAACCGTATGCAACAACTGCCGAAGACATCACCTGTCCAATGGTAGATAAAATAACAATGATAAAAGAATTTTTAAAAAAAGTGGCAAAACTGATCCTTCCGAACCCTCTCCACCCTTCAATATAATTTCCGAAATGCAGCCGTTTGGGAACAAGGGAATGGGCATTTACAAAAATCTCGGAATGGTCTTTAAAAGAGCTTGCAATCAGCCATAACACAGGATATATCATGAAAAAGCCTAACACCAGTATGGTCCCATGATATACAAAGGTCTTGGTCCGTTTATCCGTTGATGCTTTCATTTTACCATTTCTCCTTTGACTCATAATATACCCAATAGGAAGAAGACTTAAAGACTATACCGGTAAAAACGGCAATAATCACCAGAAGTATCCAGGCTAATGCAGAACCGTATCCCATTGCATAAAATTTAAAAGATTTTTCAAATAGGTAAACGGCATAAAATAGAGTGCTGTCAAAAGGTCCGCCTTCCGTGATAATATAGCATTGGGTGAAAGCCATAAATCCGTTGATGGTTTGCATAATCAGGTTAAAGAAAATGATAGGTGTAAGGGAAGGGATGGTTACTTTGATAAACTGCTGCCATTTGTTCGCACCATCAATAGAAGCCGCTTCATATAAGCTGGCCGGAATTTGCTTGAGACCTGCCAAAAATATCAGCATGGGTGAACCAAACTGCCACACTGCCAAAAGAATTAGTGTCCAAATAGCTGTTCCGGGATTCCCTAACCAACCAAATCCTTTATCGATGATCCCTAAAAACTTTAAAATTGAGTTGAGTGCCCCATCGACGCCAAATAATTGACGCCACATTACCGCAACAGCTACGCTGCCTCCGATGATGGAAGGTATATAGAAGATGGTCCGATAAACACTTACCCCCCTACGATTCACACGAAATAACATAGCGACTGCAAGCGCAAAAGAAAGTCTTAACGGCACATAGACGATTACATAAAAAAATGTTACGGTAAGTGCTTTCCAAAATCTTTCGTCCGTCAAAAAAATCTCTTTGTAGTTTTGCAGACCCACAAAAACAGGAGCAGATAATATATCATATTTTGTAAAAGATAAAGCAAAGGATGACAATATGGGAAATATAGTGAAAATAAAGAATCCCAGAAGCCAGGGAGCAATAAAAATGTACCCGGCTATATTATCCGATTCAAACGTTGCTTTTTGGAGGCCGGATTTCACCTTCGTTTTTATCACTGTCTGTGCCGTTTGCAAGTTAACACCCCTTTACCTGAATATTTATTGAGATATCGATGCGTTATTGGATTCCTTCACAATTCGCTGAAGCACTCTTCCTCGAATTGTGAAGAATCTTTTTTGCTTTTAACTATTTTTTATTTTTTTCCAGAATTTGATTGGCCCGGGTTCTAAATTTTTCCGCACCTTCCTCAAGCGTAATTTTTTCATAGAGCATTTCCGCCTGAATGTTATCTAAAAGCTTGTCTACTTCAGAATGTCCGGCAGGATCCGGCGGATCGATAGGGCTGCTGTTTTCAATGACAAGATTAATATACTCAAAGATTGTCTTTTGTACGTCACTCAATGATGGTTCGAGGGCTTCCCTAACTTTTGAAGAAATCGGCACACCGCGCTCTGCCATCAAAACTTTATTGGCTTCTACATCGTTCGTAAAATAATTAATAAATTGTACCGCTTCGCTAACGTTTTTAGACGATTTTGCTACTGAGAAAAACATGGACGGCTTGAGGTAATGCCCCGGCTTTTTCTCACCTTTTAAGCTTGGAATCATTGCTAGCGATAACGGTCTATCGGCCGCCTTCACCATCGCTACCAGCTGATTGCTGTGAACCTGGCTCATAGCTGCTTTGCCTTCAACAATTAGTTCATTTTCTACGCTTTTGATCTCCAATCTTACATCAGGCTTGGGCAGTACGCCTTCCCTGACCAAATCAAGTTCTCTTTTAAAAAAATTCACAAAAAGCTGATCATCCTCATATCCCAGCTTTGAACCGTCCGCATTGTAAAAGGTAAACCCATGCTGCCTTACATAATGCTTCAGGCCGTGAAAGTAGTTTCCCGGAATGGAACCGTCCCCATAAATACCTAGGGCTTGATGAAGTTTTCTAACGGTCTCCATATAATCTTCCCACGTCCATCCAGGCTGCGGTTGGGGCACTCCGGCAGATTGAAATAACGCAGGGTCATAAGCAACCGTCAGAGAATTTGTTCCCAGATTAACACCATATAAATTGCCGTTGATTTTCCCTCCTGAAATACTGTTTTCCGATGCATCGGTCAAATCAAGCTGTTTGCTTTCAACATAATCATTTAAACCAGCTAAAAGACCTTTTTCCGCATATTGTTTTAGATACGCATAATCCTGTTGAAAAATATCAGGAAGGTTGTTTGCAGCTGCCTGCGCCGCAATTTTTTCCCAATAGCCGTCCCACCCGGAAAATTCCGGTTCAATCATAATGTTAGGATATTTTTCCCGGAATTTGTCCGTCACTTCTAACGTTCTGTCATGCCGGTTCTGTGAGCCCCACCACATCAATCTCAATTCGACTTGCTCCGAGGCGTCTTTTTCTGTTTGTTTCACCGGTGCCGAGCCTTCTTCCGGTGTGTCTCCCGGTACTTTTTCACCGCAGCCCGTCATAAGCATACTCATCGCCATTACACCAATCAGTATGCCTGCCAGCCATTTTTTCATTGCTACCCCTCCTCAATTTATTCTTGTTTTCCGACATGTCCATTATAGAAGAAAATGTAAGATTATAAAATAAAAAAAAACGTCCTTCTTGTATAAAAAACCGATATCATTCATCATACTATTTCCCGTTCAAAAGCTTTTTGTATTCCGAAGGCGTATATCCGGTAAATTTTTTAAACACCTGTCCGAAATACTGGGGATTGTTGCCGTACCCTACTTTGTCCGCCACATTGTAAACCTTGCAATGCTTGGCCTGTTCAATTAAAGCTTTGGCTTTTTCCATTCTCACCCGCATAAGATAATGAGAAAATTTTTCATTCATTTCTTTTTTAAACAACTTTCCTAAATAATCCTCATTCATATACAGAATCTTTTTGGCCAGCCATGTTAACGACAATGCTTCATCACTGATAAATTGTTCTACCGATTGCAAAACTTTAGAGATCAGAAGGCTGTTTTTGCCTGCATGGTGTTGATAATTGGCATAAGTAATTTCTTGTACCGCCAAAAACATAAAGTTAGAAATCTGACGCAGGGTCTGCATTTGCTGAAGAAGCCCGATATTGCCGATATAATCGTTCAATTTTGCCGACTGTGCCTGCCTTATAATACACATATACAATTCCATGCAATAGGTTTTGGCGACATCGATTTTAAGTTTTTTTGCGTGCAATGCCTCAAAAAAAAGACGAAGCTGCTCCTGGGCTTCTCGCCCATTACCGCTTTTCACCGTAATCGATATCTTTTCATCATTATACTCAAACCCCGTATCCCTATTTTGCTCATCGGTATAGGATTCAATATCCTTTGAAGTGATCACGCTGCCTTCTCCCAAGTAAAATCGGTATTTTAAATACTCCTTCGTGGTTTTATACATAAAGGCAATACGATCCAGACAGTCTTTGTCACTGATTGCAATACTAAGAGAAAGACCGTAATATTTGCCATAGGTATTCTGGATATTTCTCAAGTGTTCCATCATTTCATAAAATTTCATATCTTGCAGAATCACAAGTACAAACCCTTCAATCATTGTATTCAAAAATACTTTCGTGGTCTGAAATACTTTTTGTATAATATCGGATAGTGCAAACGCTTCTTCATAATGCTTGGTGTCCTCCAAGCTAAATAATAGAAGCCTTACTTCATCATCCGCAAGGTACAGCATCTGTTTAAAAGCCTTTTTTTGTTCATCCGAATAAAAACGGTTCATCACACAATCTCTTAGAAATTGTTCTTGTACATGGGGCATGATTTTCTCAAGCTTTGATTTAATATTTTTAACAAAAGCTTCTTTTTCTTGTTTTGCCTGCAATTGACCAATAATTTTGGTCAAAACATCAGCAATCGCCTCTTCGTCGGAAGGCTTGAGCAAATAATGCTTTACCCCATATTCAATGGCCCGGCTGGCAAAATCAAACTCCCCATAGCCCGACAAAATGACAATCATCATATCGGGGAATTTTTGATAGGTCCACTCGATTAATTCCAAGCCTTCCAGACCGGGCATCTTTATATCCGTTATTAAAATATCCGGCGGCTCATGCACTATCATTTCATAGGCCTCCAGACCATTTGATGCAAGCTTTATACGGATATTGAATTTTTCCCAATCAATCATGGCGGAAATACCTTCTCTGATAATGCGCTCATCATCGACCAATAGCAGCTTATACATGTTCCGACTCCTTCCTGCACGGCATTTTAATACAAACCCTTGTGCCTTCATTGATTTTGCTGTCAACGGAGAGACCATAGGACGGACCGAAAACAATTTTGATCCGTTCGTCAATATTCTTAAGTCCGATACCGGAACCCTGCGGCTCTACTTGTCCTTTGCGCAGCTTGTCCAAAAAGGCTTCGTCCATACCCGGCCCATTGTCAATAATATCGATATACAACATATCCTGTTTTTTATAAGCTTCAACACTTATCGTACAAACGCCGAGAAGCTTTTCCAGCCCATAATGGATTGAATTTTCAACAATTGGCTGCAGCGTCAGCTTCGGCATGACACAAGTTTGCACCGCTTCCTCTATGTTCATATGAAAGGCCAGGCGTTCTTCATATCTGATTTTTTGAATGCAGATATAGCTTTCCAGCAGTATAATCTCACGACTTAGGGGAATCAGATGTTCCTTCTCACTGATAGAAGCCCTCATCAATTGTCCAAGGGATTTTACCATCGCAGCAATCTGACGCTGCTTATTTACTTTTGCCAGCCAATTGATTGAATCCAACGTATTATATAAAAAATGGGGATTGATTTGTGCCTGTAATGCCTTTAATTCTGCCTCCTTGACTTTGATCTGCTTTAAATAATTCTCGTTGATCAGAATATTAATCTTTTGCAGCATTAATCTAAAATCATCTTCCAGCATTCCGATTTCATCTTTTCTGCTGTTTGAGTCTGACTGAATGGCTTGAATCCCTTCAAAATTGCCGCTTTCTGCAATCTTCATGTCATCCGTGAGCTTTTCCAGGGGCCTTGTAATACTTTTTGCGAATTTAATTCCAATATAAATTACCAAAATAAAAATACCCAAATAAGAGAGGATCATAATATTTCGCATATTACGAATACCCTGAAATATATTATCATAACGTAAAATATTCAAATAGGTCCAATGGGTATTTTGAGATGTCATATAGGCGACAAGATAGTTTTCTCCATTGATTTTTTTAAACCCGTATCCTTGCCGTCCCGTGATAAAGGGTTTTAATTGTTCAAAGGTGAACGGCTTGTCCCCTTTTAAAACAATATTTTTAGAGGATAGAATGACAATATCGCTTTTATAATTTGAAGCATAAGCGGGGGATTTATCGATAAGCTTTTCAGGGTCAATTGTAATGATGAGGGTGCCTAGGGACTCCAGACTTAACTCTTTGATCGCTCTAATCTGCCTTGCGCAGATGACGATAGGTTCGTTGTCAACAAGGTCAACCCATAGGGAGGCCCCTTCCCGCTGCGCCGCCTGCCGTTGAATGTTTTGTAACTTGATATGGTAACTTTTATGAATATCCAATCCTCCTCTATACCGGTTTTGATGCGTATCCATAATAATTACGGAAAGGATATAGGGTTTAAAAAAAGCGTATGCGGCCAGCTTGTCCTCCAGCTTTTCACGGATGTGGTATTTGTCATAAGTCGTTTCCGCCTCTTGCATCATTGTTAAATATTCCTGTACTTGCGTATTGGTTATAATGTCATAGGACAAATTTTGAATGTCATGGAGTTTGGTTTCTACATTGATAGATGAAAAATTGAGTACCTTGGCCGCCTCATGATAAAGCTGTCCGTCATAAATATGAAACCCCACATTGAGCGCGCCCAATCCCAGTAAGCTAAAAATAATGGCTTGAAGACTGAGTATGAAAAATAATTTATATTTTAATTTGAGATGTCTATAGAAGCCTGTCATTTTTTTATTCCCCCTTTGCCTATATATGTTTTATCATAAGATAAAAGCAGCAAAAAGTAAATGCATTCAACGCAGCGACTTCCACCTGCATATAAATACTTCCAAGCAATCGATCATGATAAAGCATATCAATCCGAGGATACTTAAAACAACAATGCCCGAATACATCTGCATATAATTGACACGCATCCATGCATCCATGATAAAATAGCCCATACCGTATACCGTACCGAAGTTTTCCGTAAAGAATAAAATCGATATCGCCGTCCCTATCCCGATTCTAAGGGAAGTCAGAATTGCAGGCACAATGCCCGGAAGAATGATTTCGTTAATCACCTGTAATGGCTTGGCCCCCAACGAATACATCGGCTCATAGACTTCTCCTGGAATATTCTTCACCTCGTCCCTTATATTCACCACAATGGGAAAAAAAATAATTAAGAAAATCATGATGACCTTTGTTGCCTCTCCCAGCCCAAATAAGAGCATTACAACCGGCAGCAAAGCCATTTTAGGAATGGGATAACTAAAATAGAGCATTGGCGAAAAAAGCCGGTCCATTTTTTTAAAATATCCTGTCAAAACGCCCAATGGCACCCCTATTGCCAGGCTGAGTGAAATACCTAGCACCGTTCGTCTTAAACTATATAAAGCATGAACGGCGATGGTACTATGAAAGGTCTCATACAGATGCATGAGAATATCCCAAGGCGACAGCCATATCGGGCTATCCGTCATTACGGCCAAGAGCTGCCACGACCCGAAAATAATCAAAAGCCCATAGATATAATGAACACTTTTATATGCATGAAGCCGCATGGTTTTGATCCCCTCTAAGCATCTTTCTAAGCTTCCGATTCAACTCGGCATAATCCCCCGTTGTGAAGGAACAAGATTTGCCAAACAAAGGATTATGCATCATATTTACGACTTTTCCCGGTGCGGCAGAAAGGACAACCACTTTTTCTCCTAAAAAAATGGCTTCGTTGATGTCATGGGTTACAAAGACGGTCGTTACCCTATGGGCTTTCCAAACATCCAAAAACACTCTCCGGACTTCCTCCCTGGTGATGGCATCCAGTGCCGAGAAGGATTCATCCATCAACAGCAAATGGGGCTTGAGTAAAAAAACCCGGGCTAACGAAACCCTCTGTCTTTCTCCGCCGCTTAATTGATTAGGATACCTTTCTTTCATCCCCTGAATATTTAACCGCTTTATAAGCTCCAGGTAATAGTTCCGGTCGATGTGCTTTCGACCGTCTTTGATTTTTGCCGACAGCCGTATGTTTTGCTCAACCGTCCTCCATTTTATTAATCCGTCATTCTGAGGTATAAAACCAATCCGGTGTGTTTTGGGATCGACTTTCCTTCCGTCTATTAAAACCCTTCCTCGATACCCTTTAATAATACCTGCCAATACCTTTAGCAGTGTGGATTTTCCTCCGCCGGAAGGGCCGATCACAGCACAAATTTCCCCTTGTGATATATTCAAGTTGATATTCTCGATCGCCGTGATTGGTCCGTCTTTGCCTTGGTAACAGACGCTCAAATCCTCTATATGTATCATCCCATTCTACCCCCTTTACGCTCCGGGCCCCTTCCACCGATAATATAAATTATTTTCTATCCCCAAGCTTATCAGCATTCTTCCGGCGCTATGATGCACAATATCGTCCAGGGTTTTGGGTTTGCCGTAAAAACATGGTATCGCCGGTAATATGGTCACATTCAAATCACTTAAAGCGAGCATATTTTTAAGGTGTATCGAATGAAAGGGCGTCTCCCTGGGAACAATAACCAGCTTTCGTTTTTCCTTCATCATTACGTCCGCCGCTCTGGTCAATAAATTGTCCGTAATCCCATTGCTCACTTTGGCCAGCGTCCCCATTGAGCAAGGCACTATGATCATGCCGTCGGTTCGAAACGATCCGCTGGCGATCGGTGAAAACATATCGTCTATATTACACAATATTAGCCTTTGCCCCTTTTTATTAACCTTTTTTGTCCATTCTTCAAACTCCATTTCCAGCTCATATGCGAAAACCTTCTTTCCGTTATCTGTCATCACCAGATAGACTTCATGACCGTATCTCAATATTTCCTCTGCGAGTCTTGTCCCGTAAATACTGCCGCTCGCCCCGGTCATACCGACAATATATCT
>JAKSBV010000412.1 GCA_022360955.1 Bacillota bacterium | reverse complement strand
GATATGATGCCAAAGATATTAAGCGTTGGATTTTCCGGCATGGTCATGCAAATAATGCCTGCCATTCAGATGGCTTTAATGTTTAGGGTATTATTTTCTTACGGCGGGGAAAATAGTGTGATTGTTATGAGTGCTGCCTATCGAGTGATGACCTTTGCTTTTATAGTCTTATGGGGAATTGCCCAAGGAGTTCAACCGATTATTGGTGCCAATTATGGAGCCAGGCAATTTGCCCGGGTCAAGAAAGCATTTCTATCATTTGCCGGGATAGCAACCGGAATTGCCGTTCCCTTATGGTTTAGCTTTCTGTTATTTCCCAAATTTATAATGGGTTGGTTTATTACCGATGCAAGCTTAGTACAGAGTAGTGTAGGACAGTTCAGGATTTTTTTGGGTATATTTCTTTTGTATGGCATTCTGGCCATGGGCATTGTCTTTTTTCAAGCTATTGGAAAAGGTACTAAAGCCGCTATTTTGGTTACGGGAAGACAAATACTATTTTTTATTCCCCTTGTATTATTTTTGCCGAAGTTGTTCGGTGAAACAGGGGCCTGGCTGGCCATGCCCCTGGGTGATCTGCTGATTACTATATTGGGTATTTTGCTGGTTATATTAGAGTTTAAAACTCTCGATAAAATAAAGGCAAGAGATAGTGGTAATAAGGCTGTGTTAGCTTAATAATAAAATTGAAAGGAGAAGGGGAAAGTGGTGAACTTTTCAGAAACAGGTATTTCAGCCCTGGTGGATTCTCAAACCCTGGGGACCGGTCCATATCAGTTGGGCAGCTTTGTAGAAGGAGGGCAATAAGAACCTTTTTGTCGATGTGATTGAGGATATGGAAATAATCTTGGCCCATGCTGAAGGATGCACCGATTATCCTCCTGGATGAAGCAACGGCCAGTGTTGACCCGGATAATGAGGAGCAGATCCAGTTAGCTATCTCCGAGTTGGTCAAAGATAAGACCCTGGTGGTGATTGCCCATAAATTGTCGACGATCAAAAATGCCGACCAGATTCTGGTCATTGATCAAGGGAAGATTAGCCAGCAGGGAACTCACCAGGAGCTGATTGAGG
>JAKSBV010000157.1 GCA_022360955.1 Bacillota bacterium | reverse complement strand
GTATAAATCCCGATTGGATGCAATGACCTTTTCGGATCTGAAATACTCCTCCTGGTATCCGGCCATAACCAGGAAATTATGGTTATTAATGCTTTTGGTGTATGAAGTGTTTATATCCAGGGTATGGTAGTTCGAAGCAAAAAACTCCCGCCTTACTTCGGAGTAGTTTGGTGCCCTTCCCGAAGGGCGGGTTGTTCCGTTTGCACGAATTACAGTAAGTGGCAACGTTATCCTTTCATAATTTTCATCAGCATGTTTCCAGGTATATTGACCATTTATCTCCCAATTCTTAATGGGTGTAATGAGCAAACCACCAGTAACCGTAGAAATATTTCTTATTTTACCTTCAGAGCCGAGTTTACCCTGCAAAAGTGGCACACTGCTTAACCAGTGCGGGCTTCCATTGGGGTTAATGTCAGGCCAGTTAGGCCATGATCTGGACATACCATTAAAAAAGGTATTGTAATCCCGTCCTGTTCCGCCGTTTGGTCCTTGCTCATCAGTTTTGATGTAGTTCATTCCTAAACTAAGGTTTAGCCATTCTGTTGCATCAGTATTGACTTTTAGTAAAGCGTTATAACGATCTTTATAGTCCCCTATCCCTTTGAAAATACCAACAGATTCATTGTAGCCTAATCCCATATAATAGGAAGTATTGTTGCTTCCACCTGAAAAACTAAAGTTGTGTTGCTGACTTGGGACTGTACTCCTCATTGTTTTTGCGAACCAGTCTGTGTTTGCATGGGCATCGAAATGTGCCCCCCAGGATCCGTCTGGCCGTGAGATGTTATTATCCTCAATAAGTCCTGCACCATAATCTTTCATACGCTGGATCACTTCGTCTCCGTAAACCGGGCCTTGCAACATGTTTCGCCTGCCTTCGTTAAATTTTTCGGCTGCAACCCAGGAATCAACCCATGAAGGAAGGTTTATTGGAGAACCAAACCTCAAATTCCCATTATAGTTTACTTTTATCTTTTCATTTCTTTTCCCGCTCTTCGTTTTAATAAGGATTACACCGTAAGGGGCGCGTGAACCATAGATAGCTGAAGCAGCTGCATCTTTTAAAACAGAGATACTTTCCACATCGTTAGGGTTAATATCGCTTAATGTAAGTTCAATCCCATCTACCAATACCAGAGGGCCTTTTTGTTCAGGTTTATTATCTTTATCAAATCCCGTGAACCCACGTATATTAAGGTTGGGATCACTCTCCGGGGCTCCATCGGTCAAATCTACATTTAAGCCGGGCACAACTCCCTGAAGGGCTTCTGTTACTGATTTCACAGGACGGTTTTCAAGGACTCCTGTATTAACTGATTCTACAGACCCTGTTAAATGGCTCTTTTTCTTTGTGCCATAACCAATCGCCACAACTTCTTCAATGCCAATCGCATCTTCTTCCAGTATTATATTGAAAGTTGATTGCTCGGCAACCTCAAGTTCCTGCGTCTTCATCCCTACAAAAGAAAAAACCAATGTTGCACCGGTTGAGATATTAGTTAGACTAAAATTCCCGTCCTGATCCGTTACAGTTCCGGTTGTTGTTCCTTTT
>JAKSBV010000294.1 GCA_022360955.1 Bacillota bacterium | reverse complement strand
TCAGCAACTGGAGTATCAACCTATAAGTATAAAACTTATAAGTTGATACTTTCACATTAACAGAAACCATGCCAGATGATTTTTCCAGCTGCGCTGGCATCATTGATCTGCTTCGAAAACGATGGCAGTCATATTCTGGTTCCCTATTGTTATTCGAGGCTTCTGTGGACAAGTAGATATAACATTTGTAGTAATAGTAGGAAAAAAGAAGCCAAGAAATGGTCCGGTAAGGGTCAAAAGATTATTGGAATTGACGAGCAGGCTTGCACTAGCACTTTTGGTTAAAATACCTAATCCGGAAAGTGTCATCTCAAACTTTACGATTTGCTTCTTATGGGGTTCGTCCGGACGCAATTTAAAACCAATGGAACAGCACTTTTCATTAAAGGATTGGTTTGGGATACACCCAATGGCCCCAACATCAAAATCAGTAAAAAGAAGCACGACATTTTTTCCGTCAGGCGTAATGAATCCAAATACAGTCCCATCGGAACATCCGGTTCCGCCGGTCGTAAAATCTGTTATGCTGGCTGCTCCGCTCAATTCGCCGCACAAACTACCCAGCACTATCAGACCTACTGACCCAGGGCCGGCACAAACTTGAACAACGATGTCAAAATCCAAAATGAACTCATTAGCCCCACATATTACTTTGTCAATAGTAATGTTATTCTCAAGCTTATTATTCTCCATAGACATCTTATCATTCTCCTTTTTATTTAAAAACATTTCAGCAAAGACTATCGTTTTTTTACATATCCGCTATATTATAACGCTGTTAACGCTTATCTTGCCGGCCGTTATTCTAACAAAATAATTGATGCCCCCTTGGCAAGGCTTTGGGAATAGGCATTTATTAAACCTAAATGCATCGGCGGTTTGCAGATGTCTAACATTGTCAGCAGCAGCCGCAGTTCCGGTTAGAGATCTTCTGTATGTCCAGCTCCCTAAAACGATATCTCCCCTGCGGTCGGCTCTGCATATTAACTCGTACAAAAGTACCACCTCTACGGTTGCCGGCGGAGCAATACTGTCGTCAAGTTGTAATCTGACATCAATCTGACTTGAAAAGCGAATATCGACTACGGGCTTAATAAAACATGAGGTGTCAACAGTTACAAGCGCCGTATTAATTGTTTGGCCTGTGGTTGTAAAGCTTGTTTCACTACCGGGCATGCCGCATGCTATCAATACTCTGCCGGGACAGGGACCGGATGCTGCCCTTTTATCGTCGGCGATGTCTTTTCTAAAACCGCAAGGCATTTTTCTAACACACTCTTCGTTATTAAAGCTGCAATCTCCTATCGTTGAAGATGCCATGCAATACAGTCCTTTCTTCATTTATTTTAACTAAATGTTTTTGTACTGTATTATATTATGCAGCGGCCAAAATGGTGTATTAACTAGACTGTCTACCGTTATAAAAGCTATGTTTATCCAAATCCCGCAGACCTCACCCATTCTCGGATTTATTTCCTTATCTGCCGGTAAAATAATGAGGTTGAGGATAATAATCATTAGATTAGGCTATGTTGCCGATAACGTTAACTCTAGAAAATACGTCCCCTTCTAAAGCAGTTACGGTTGCAGCCTATAACAAAATTGAATATCCTGAAAGGAAAAGTATAGATTAGAAAAAATAACCCGTGCAAACCTGCAAAACACATTAAGAATTTTAAGATACACTTTGGCCCATGACATCTCATGTTTAATGCTAAAACAAAATCTCAAGAGTTTGACACCCTTGAGATTTTGTTCTGATTTTACTATATAAAATAAATTCCAAAGTTGAAAACCAGTTGCGGTCTAAGAAATAATGTCGATTCTTCATCGAGATCCATATAATTCTTCATTCTTCATTCTTAATTCTTCATTAACAACATTTTTCATTAACATCATTTATATTTTAAATCTCCCGATCACATGATTTAATTTTTGTGCCAGTCCGGACAATTCTTCGCTTGTACGGGCGATCTCTTCGGCCGAGGCCGTCTGCTCTTCTACGGAAGCTGTAACCTCTTGGGTGCTTGCAACATATTCCTGGGCAATGCTCGAAAGATTTTGCATAATCTTTAATATTTCGTCTTTGCTTTGTCCTACATTTTGCCCGGAAATAGTAAGGTTCTTTACCGTATGTTCCGCTTTTTGAATTGCTCTTGCAATTTCCTGGTACTTTTCTTCGGTTACCTTGACACTCCCTGCTTGCTCTGTCAAAATATCCGTTACTTTCTGCACTGTTTCTACAGCACCTTGAACATTGTTTTGCAGCTCTTTTACGATGTTATCAATGGTTTTCGTCGAATCGGTAGATTGTTCTGCCAGTGTGCGTATCTCTTCTGCCACGACCGCAAAGCCCTTTCCGTTTTCACCGGCTCTGGCAGCTTCTATCGCCGCATTTAAAGCCAGCAAATTGGTTTGTGCCGCAATTGATGCAATCACATTACTCACCTGCCCTATTTCCACCGAGCTTTCATTGGCTTTCAAAATGCTTTGGCACACTTCCTCAGCGGCCATACTGCTTGCGTCGGTTTTCTCCGTTAATTCCTTCACAACTTCCAGCCCGTCACCAATTAACGATGCAACGCTATGTGTCGAAAGATTCAATTCGTTTGTATACACATGGTCTTGTTCCACAATCTGCCCCAAATTCTCCGCCCTTGCGGCCCCCTGTTGGGTATCCCTTGCCTGTTCCGTAGCCCCGGCGGAAATGCCTTCAATTGTTCTGGCCACTTGTTCCGAAGCGCCGGCGGACTGCTCGGAAATGGCCGATAATTCTTCCGAGGACGCGGCAACTTGCTGCGACGATTCCGAAATCTGTCGAATAATATTCCTCAGATTGTTTACAACCCCGTGAAAAGATTGGGCCAGCTCTCCTATTTCATCTTTACGCGCCCTATAGGCCCCAGGTATATCAACGGTCATATCCAGATTTGCAATGGCTGTGGCTTGATTAACCACAAAAGAAAGCGGTGTGCTAATGATGCGCGCAAAATAGTATGCGATCGCGGTTCCTATGATCACAGCAATCAAGAGCGCAATTTGAGTAATTGTTCTCACCCCATTGATGCCTGCAAAAGCTTCATTCACATCGACTTCAATGATAAGTCCTTTGTAAACATCTCCCATCTTAATAACGGACATACTGCCGAATACGGAGTTTCCTAAATAATCATCGTATTGACCCGTATATGTAAAATCGGCATTCCCACTTTTGATTTCATTCGTCAACACCTTTGCCGCCTCCGTATCGACGGATTTTTTCAAGGCTGCGTCTTTAGCAAATTCACCCAATCTCGTGTTTGTAATCAACAGGCCGGTTTCGTCTATTAAATAAGAATCTCCGCTCTCACCGATACTTTCCGCACCCTGATGAACAATCTCGTCCAATCGTTTTTGGTTTAAGATCAGATTGATTGTACCGATTACTTTTCCTGCATTTCCTTCACTTAGAACCGGAGTGGCAAGCAGTATAATATTTTCCTCCACAATATCCGAATAGAACAGCTCAGACCAATTTTGCGTTCCGCTCATAGCTTTAGGAAAATACGCGCGGCTTGACAGGTCCAAGCCTTCAAAGGCCTTTTTGTTTTCCACTGCATAAATAATTCTTCCCCTTGTATCCGTCAAAAACACATTAAAATATCCATGCTTTTCTTTCGCTGCCGACAGCAGCTTATCCATGATCCGATACCCCTCTGTCCATTCATTGGATTGCTTCCCGAATTTTTCAAGCATTCCAAGGCCCTCATAGACCTCCAGCGTTGTCGAAAGAACCGTCCCATTTCCTTCTCTTTCAAGAAAATATTGATTCAATTGTGCTTGGGTCAACGAAGCAAATATTTTATTTCCCCTAAACACTTCACTCTCTATCTCTCTTTCCGCACTAAACCCTATGTAACACGACAATACTACCAGAGGAATCAAACCTGTTAACGCAAACATTATAAATAGCTTCGTTTTCATTCTAAAATTTTTCATACGTACCTCCTCTTATTAGTAAAATAAATATTTTTTTATTTTAGGTTTTCACCTATTGTGTTTTGATTTTATTACGAATGATTCCATAAATAATGCGCAATCTTTTGAATAAAGGTACAAAGCTACCTTGAGAAAAAAACAAACACCCCAATATATGGTATATGTCTCATTTTTGATAATTTTTCCTAAATACAACAATATACTTATAATGTTACTTAATACAAATTCGACACAAAATTTGATTTTCCTGCAAAATTTTTAATTTTTTTTGTAAACTACAATTGTACACGAGAGTAAAGTTCATCCTTCTGATCTTGATTCACACCGATATACCGAAGGGTTATGCTTTGGGAGCTATGATTAAATGTATCCATGATAAGACCGATGTTATAGCATGATATCTTGTACGTCCAGTACCCCCAAGTTTTACGTAAACTGTGAGTGCCGAAATTTTCAATGCCAATGATGTTTGCAGCTTCCTTTAAGATTCGATAAGCCTGTATGCGGCCTATATGCCTACCTTTTTGACTGTTAAAAAGATAGCATGATAGGGAAAGTCTTTGGTGCTTTACGTAACTTTCAATGGTTTTACGCAAGGCATTATTTAATTTAATTTTTTTTTCTTTTCCCGTTTT
>JAKSBV010000112.1 GCA_022360955.1 Bacillota bacterium | reverse complement strand
TACATGTTATGTATGTCCACGGGTAATAAAATCTCAAGGGTATTGAACCCTTAAGATTTTGGTCGGATTTTACTGCGTAAAATGACCTACATACATTCTACTTTTTTGAAACGCCTTTTGATCGGTTATGGATTAAGAATATCCAAAACAACGATGCTTCTACGTTTTTTGTGTATATATAAATTCAATTTTAAAGTTGGGTATCTATATTTTATTCTTTCATCCGGAATAATATGCAATACAACACTTGCATCACAGGTTAACGGAGGCTGTCAAGATAACCCTGCAGAATATAACCTGCTGCAACAGTATCAACCACTTGTTTTCTTTTTTTTCCTCGTACATTCGTTTCATTGAGTGTTTTATGCGCTGCGACTGTTGTCAGCCGTTCATCCCATTTAATGATATCGATATCGACCTTCTGTTCTAGCGCTTTAATAAAATCCAGTGTACGTTCTCCTCTCGGTCCGATTGTTCCATTCATATTTTTGGGAAAACCTACAATCATTTTTTCAACATTATATTCTTTAATAATCTTTACCAACCGTTCGACCACCTTTGTACAATCTTTTTCAGCTATGGTCTCCAATCCCTGGGCCGTCCACCCCATAGGGTCACTCATGGCCACACCAACCCTGCTGTCACCGTAGTCAATCCCCATGATCCTCATGCCTTTCTAACCTCCCCTCTCCTTCTTACTGCATTCACACCACTTTTATCGCAAAATGCCTGCACCGACTACCGCAATAACCGCATAATATGCATTTCTCATTTTGAACCCTAAGCTTATTCCCTTCCATATACAATGCCTGATGCGCACAGGCCGTTAAACAGGTTCCGCACCCTTCACACCAATCTTCAATATGTAACGTTCTTTTCTTGTTTTTTAACCGCTGCGTTATGAGGTGATCTACTTCCTTGCCTTCTATGTAATGAATATTGGCAACTACTTCTTCTGCCGATTGCATACCCAATGCAACAGAATCGATGAAGGGAATGGATAATACGTAGTCCAAGCACTGTTCTACGTGCCTTATAAGATTTCCGCCGCCCAGGGGCTTCATCGCATAGACACCTATTCCCCTTTCATGGGCCCTTCGGATTGCTTTCAGCATCTGCTCTATTGTACCGTCTACAATACCCAGGCCTTTATAATTCACAATCGGATGGATGACATCGATCTCATCCATCCGGCACACTGCTTCTACGGCGGCAATATGGTGCATTGACACCCCCACTGCGCGCACTATGCCTTTTGCTTTGCACTCCAGCAAATACTCCAATGCCTCTCGATGTCCCTTTAGGGTTAAGGCACTCTCTTGCTCATGGAGCATAAAAATATCAACAACATCTCTGTCTAGCGCCGTCCTTGCCTTTTCTACACTGCGAACAGCGCCTTCCCTGTCATACGCATAGGTTTTTGTCGCGACAACTACCTCTCCTTTTGCTTTTTTAATGGCCCGCCGAATATGGGGATATGTGCCGTACAGTTCTGCCGTATCAATAAAGTTAATGCCTCTATTAAAAGCTTCAAGCATCACTTCCGCACCTTCTTCTACCGGCAAATCCGCCTGCAGCGGTCCTACCGTCAGACCTCCAAAGCACAATCGTGACACTTCAAGCCCTGACCGCCCCAATTTTACATATTCCACTCTCTTCCGCCCCCTCCCGCCGCAAATTAACGTTGGGTATCTATAAATACGTTACTAGTTGCCTTTGGCCAATCACTTGCAGCTTTGCTGCACAACTGTCCACTGTCCACTGCCCACTATCCACTATCCACTGTCCACTGTCAACTGTCCACTGTCAACTGTCCACTGTCAACTGTCCACTGTCAACTGTCCACTGTCAACTG